>CAYUQE010000050.1:0-10886 GCA_964446805.1 uncultured Proteiniphilum sp.
CGCCCTCAAAATCAGTGAATAGCTGATTGAATGCCGTAGGATAGCTCTCCCGCGGGCATTGGAGGTGAAGACGACAGCCAGCATAAATGTAAGAAGGATGTAAGATTTTCTCAACATATTCATTATAAAGTTTTCTTAGTTAAGAGGCTAAAGATAAGAAAAAAACTCAAAAAGCACCCACAACCTGCTTTATTAAGCCTATATTTGCAGTATAAAAAACAGACCGTGTGCCGGTTACCATTTCAACTGATTAAATTACTGTGAAACCACAAATCTGAAGAAAATGAATTACGAACAAACGTTTAAAGAGATTTACAATGACCTGCAGCATGTGGAAGAGAGCGGCCATGTAGCTGACTACATCACCGAGTTGGCACAGGTCGACCCTGATCAGTTCGGTGTACATCTGACGACGGTGGAGCAGGAGGAATATTCATTCGGTGATGCAGAAAAACGGTTCTCAGTACAAAGTATAGCCAAGGTGTTCTCTTTTGTGATGGCCTACTCAACTATAAAAAGCAATATCTGGGAACGGACAAACCTCGAACCGGCGGGTACCCCCTTCAACTCCCTGCTGCAGCTCGAGCATGACAGGGGTATTCCACGAAATCCGTTTATCAATGCGGGGGCGTTGGTAGTATGCGACATTCTTGTGAGTGAGCAAGCCTCTCCGAAGGAGAATATGCTTGCCTTTATCCATAGGTGTAAATCTTAAATTTACGAAAAAGAGCGGGCAATCATTGGGTATTAGGGTTAAAACCTTTAATTTTGCCGTCAATTGAAAAATAAGTAGTTAGATGAAGATAGACTTTAAGGAGCGTACTCCTCAACTTGCGGCAATTATTGGCGTGCTGGCCATCGTGCTGGCCATTGTCATAGGGTTTCTGCTGACCAAAAACAGACAGATAGAGGAGATAAAGCAGGAGTATACCGTTAACAAACAGGAGCTGGAAGATGAATATGAAGCCATCTCACTACAATATGAAGGGTTCAAATTCAGCGTTCAGAACGACTCCCTACTCTATAAGCTGGAGAATGAGCAGGCAAAGGTACTTCGACTGCAGGAAGAGCTGCGTATGACCAACGCCACTGACAAGGCGGAGATAAGAAGGCTGAAGGATGAGCTCTCCACACTGCGAAAGATACTTCGTTCCTACATTCAACAGATCGACTCATTGCACAGGCTGAATGAAGAGCTGCGTGCCGAGAACAAACAAATCACCCAGCAATACAGGGAGACAAGCAGAACACTCACACAGGTGGCGCAGGAGAAGGAGGTGCTATCTGAAAAGGTGACCCTCGCCGCACAGCTTGTGGCCACCAACATAGGTGCGAAAGCGGTGAACGACAGGGGACGGGAACAGACCAGGCTGAGCCGAAGTGCTCAGTTTGTGATCTCTTTTACCATTGCCCGCAACATCACATCGGAACCCGGCGAACGAACAATCTATGTGCGCATCATGGCGCCCAATGGCAGTGTGCTTTCAAAAAGCCCGTCCCACACTTTCCCTTATGAGAACAGGGAGATACAATATTCCATGAAACGTATCGTGGAGTACGGCGGTGAAGAGATCCCGGTGACCATGTACTGGGATATTGAAGAGTTCCTGATGCCCGGCACCTACAAGGCTGACATCTTTGCCGACGGCCACCATATAGGTTCACACAGTTTCTCAATGAATGAATAACCAAAAAAAACACTCCGCAAGGATAACGGGTTAGGTTATCTCTGCGGAGTGTAATCTGTCAATAAGAGCTTCCGGCCTGTTTACTGAATGGCCTCTTCTGCTTCATCCACGGTCTCTTTTACATTTTCCTTCAGGTTTTCCCAGCCACGTTTCAGATCGTTCCTCACGTCATCATACTTGTTGCCGATGTCTCTCCTGACCTCTTCCCAATTATCCTCGGTGCTGTGCTCCAGCTTATCCACTTCAGTCTTAAATTCATCTCTTTTTCTTTCGAGATCAGCGATAGCCTTATCAGAGGCTTCCTTCGCATCGGCCGACAGCTCACCTGCTTTTGCATCAGCATCGGCTTTCCATTCTTCAATCTTGCGGTCCATCTCGTCGAGTTTCCTGTTGGCTTCGCTCAGTGCCACACTCTTCTCCTCATAGGTATACACCTCGAAGTTTGTGATGGTATCACTGTAGACGCCGTAGTCGCGGGTTACTTCCATAGGGACCTCTTCTTTCTGTTGTTTACGCTCATTACATGATGTGAACAGCATAAGTGCCATCAGGCTCAAAACCGTTGTACCGGTTATTGTAAATAATCTCTTTTTCATCTTTTTTCTCATTTTATATTGTTAAAACCAATTTTATAACACGACTATTGTCAGTTATGTTCAAATTTCCGGCATAAGAGGGTGTCTCATTTTTTTGTTTAACACTGATATAAGCTTCTTTAACTTAGTTTGCCGCAGCGTATTTCGCTTGAAAGCATCTATCCGGTAAGTCAATTCCTATTCAATTTAACACACCGGGCTGATGAAGGGGCTTTCTGTCCTTGTTCCTTTCTTATTAATCATTGCATTGTTCACTACTGAAGCAAATGCACAGGATTTTAACGACGAATTGAAGAAGAACTTACGCCGGTCGCTTCTCACGCCTGAAAAGAGACCTGCGCAGCGACAGCCTCATCAATTTCCGCAGATCCTGCCCGAGGCAGACAGGGAGGTACTGAAAGTATCACCCACGACCAGACTACCTACAAGAGGCGACCGGATACAGATACTCTATCCGCCTGAGAAATATCTGATTCATATAAACCTGCAACCCACTAACAGCACCCCCATCAATCAACGACCGGCAGGGTCGGTGAGATACTGGCTCAACGGCAATAAATTACAGATCGAATCTACCGCCGGACAGCTGGTCTTTCCATCGGGGATGGATATGGATCCTATACGTGCACGCGACAGAAGAAGGCAGGAGAGAACAGAAAAACTGATGAAAGCCTATCGTGGCGGGTAAGCGGGAAGCTCCACTCAGAAAGGAAACAGCAGCGGCAACAGGATGATCATCACCACCATGTAGATCAGCTGCAGCGGTAAGCCCACCTTCACATAATCCATAAAGCTGTATCTCCCTACCGACATCACCATCGCGTTGGGCGGTGTTGAGAAGGGGCTGGCCAGGCACATGCTGGCAGCGATGGCTACCGTGATCACAAACGGATAGGGACTCACGCCCAATGAGAGGGCAGCCTGCAGGGCGATGGGAACAAACAGTACAGCCGTGGCGGTGTTACTGATGAACATGGTCAGGAGAGAGGTACCCAGGTAGATACCGACCAGCACCATATAGGGTCCGTAGCTACCCAGCATCCCGACAATACCGGCAGCGATGGTTGCCGAGACGCCTGTCTTCTCCATGGCTACTGCCATGGGGATCATGGCAGCAAATAGGAACACGCTCTCCCAGCTGATGGTTCGATAAGCATCTCCAACGGTACGGAAGCAGCGGGTAAGGATCATTGTCACGGCCGCAAGAAGGACAGCAATGACCGGAGGAAGGATATTGAATACCATGGCCAGCACCATCAGGATCATGATACCCCCTGCCACAGGTGCTTTGTGATGCAGTGTCACTTTCGACGCCTCCATGGCCGGCTGGCCTATCACCACCACCTCCGCCTCGAGGCGGCCCAAGCGGTCAATATCTTCCCAGGCGCCCTGCACCAGGAGCATGTCGCCTGACTGAATCCTGATATCTTTCACATCCAGTAGAAGATGGTGGTCTTTACGTTGTATACCGATGATGTTGACAGTGTAATTCTGTCGGAAGCCGGAATCCTTCACCAGCCTTCCTATTAGCTGTGCGTTGGCCAGCACCACCACCTCCGCCATGCCTATCTCATCGAACTTCAGCTTCCCCGAGAAAAGGGGGCGGTGGGGAGATCCGTTCGTCAGCTGATCTGTGAAGGTCAGCTCATTCTCTGAAACAAATGACTGCACATTTTCAAAATCACCTATCAGGTAGAGTATATCCCCCTCGCCCATCACCCTCCCTGCTGCCGGCAGCTCCTGCGTGGTGGTCTTGATGAGCAGTGAGGTCGACCGTCGTCTGATCTCGACGATGGTGACAGCATATCTTTTGGTGATGTCGAGTGCGGCGATCGTCATGCCGATCATGGGTGACGGCTTCTTCACCTCCACACGGTACATGTTTTCCGGCAGCCTGTATTCCGAGGCCAGTTGTCCCGGTGATCTCACCGTGGAACGGTTGTCGCCGATCTCTCTTCTTCCTTTTTTGTCCAATATACGTGTGAGAGGCCACAACAGGAGGATAGCGATCACTAACAGGATCATCCCCACAGGCAGTGTGGTGAAAAACGACAATCCCTCATGACCCGATTCAATAAGTGCACCATGAACGATCAGCACCGGCGGGGTACCTATAAGGGTCATCATGCCGCCAATGCTGCTGGCAAAAGCCATTGGCATCAACAACCTTCTCACATTCAAAGCAGAGCTGGAGGCCATTGTCACCACGATGGGCATGAGTAGGGCCACCGTACCCGTATTGCTCAGGAAAGAACCTATCAGCGAAGTGACCAGCATCAGCAGCAGGAACAGCTTATAGTTGCTCTTACCCGCGAGATGAAGGAGGCGCGCACTCAGGGCGCCGGCAATGCCTGTTTGAAAAATGGCCCCTCCCACGATAAATAGTGCGGCAATCATGATCACCACTGAGTTGGAGAATCCGGAGAGGGCCTCCTCTGGTGTAAGTATACCGGTGAGCACAAGCGCGAGCAATGAAGAGAGTGCCACGATATCGGAGCGTATTTTTCCCCACACAAAAAAGGCAGCCGTAACGACGAGGATAATGAGTGTTATTGTCATCTGGGATTGATTGAACTATTTTTTTGCGAAGATACGAATATCTACAGGCAAAAGAGGGCAGATTGAATATTCCGAGTAATTTTTACCGCAGCATCTCAAGGAAAGCCTTCTCGTTGATCAGCCTCACTCCCAGTTTCGCGGCTTTCTCCAGTTTGGACGGCCCCATGTTGTCGCCGGCAAGGATATAATCGGTCTTTTTCGACACCGAGCCGCTGTTCTTCCCTCCGTTTTGAAGGATCATCGCCTTATATGCATCGCGTGAGTGCAGTGCAAACGTGCCGCTGATGACGAACGTCAATCCTTTCAGCTTGTCGGTTTTTGCAGCCATCGCGTCTTCACTCAGTGAGAACTGCAAACCGCTCGCTTGAAGACGGTGCACAAAATCAATGAACGCAGGCTTGGTGAAGAAGTCGATGACACTTTGTGCAATGCGCTCACCGATCTCTTCCACGGAGGTCAGTTGCTCCGGCGATGCCTGTGAAAGCAGCTCAATCGTGGGGAAGGCGTGTGCCAGCTTCTGAGCTACCGTCTCCCCCACAAAGCGGATGCCCAGCGCATAGAGCACACGCTCATAAGGTACACGCTTCGATTGGTCGATGCTCTCCAGCAGGTTCATGGCACTGGTTTCACCCCAGCGATCGAGATGCAACAGCTCTTCATACTGCAATGCGTAGAGGTCGGCCGCATCCCGAATGAGTCCCTTATCGTAGAGCAGGGTGATGGTCTCGGGCCCCATGGCGATATTCATCGCCTTGCGGGTGACAAAGTGTTCGATGCGTCCCTTGATCTGCGTGGGGCATCCCTCCGAATTGGGACAGTAGTGTGCCGCCTCCTCGCCCAAGCGTATCAGGGGAGTGCCGCAATCGGGACATTTGCGGGCAAACGTCACCTTGTCACCCAACAGGAAGCGTGCTTCTTTCTCCACACCGGTGATCTTGGGGATGATCTCGCCCCCTTTTTCCACATACACCCTGTCGCCGATATGCAGGTCGAGTGCATTGATGGCATCCTCGTTGTAGAGTGAAGCTCTTTTCACGGTTGTTCCCGAAAGCAATACCGGCTCCAGGTTGGCTACGGGTGTGACAGCACCTGTGCGTCCCACCTGATAGGTGACCGACTCGAGGCGCGTGACGGCCTGCTCGGCGTTATACTTGTAGGCAATGGACCATCGGGGGAACTTGGAGGTGGCACCCAGATTGCGCTGCTGAGTGAGTGAGTCGACCTTCAGCACTACCCCGTCGGTCGTCACCGGCAGGTGCTTGCGCTCGCTGTCCCAATACTTCAGGTAGTCGAAGATCTCCTCTAGTGTGCTACATCTTGTCATTGACCGTGAGACATTCACTCCCCACGCTCGTGCCAGGGTCATGTTGTCGTAGTGACTGCCCGTGGGCAATGATTCACCCAACATGGCGTAGATAGATGACTCCAGCTTGCGGGCAGCCACCACACGGGAGTCCTGCATCTTGAGGGTGCCTGATGCCGCATTTCTGGGATTCGCAAACAGTGGTTCTTCCTGTTCGGCACGTTCCTTGTTGAGCGCATCGAACGAACTCCATGGCAACAGTATCTCACCCCTCAGCTCGAGGTAGGGAGGCAGATCATCACCCTTAAGCACCAACGGCACATTCTGTATCGTTCGCACATTGTCGGTCACGTCATCTCCTTTTTTCCCGTCACCCCGTGTTACGGCACGTGCAAGCCGTCCCTCCTCATAAATAAGGGAGATGGAGGTGCCGTCATATTTCAGCTCGCAGACAATCTCGAACGCTTCATTCAGGCTCTTCTTCACCCTGTGGTAAAATTCGGACACCTCTCCCTCAGAGTAGGTGTTCTGCAGGGAAAGCATCGGATAGCGGTGCGTCACTTGGGTGAAGCTTTTGTTGATGTCGCTCCCCACACGTACCGAAGGGGAGTTGGGGTCGAAGTACTCCGGATATTGTGCCTCCAGCTCGATCAGCTGTTTCATCAGCCGGTCGAACTCCCTGTCGGTGATGGCCGGTTGCGACAACACATAGTAGTTATAGTTGTGATCATGCAGCTGCTGGCGCAGCGTCTCAATCTGATGTTTTATGGTCTCCATGCGGTTGAGATTTATTGAAAGAACCTCTTCCAAGGGTAGAGAGGCTTCTTTGTTCCCGGTTTTGAAAAATTATCGATCGACAGTGCTACGGACAATGTCTGCTGAAAAAGCACCTCTCCCTCAGAGAAGTGCAGGTTACAGTTCAAACGAGCGTTGACACGGTCAGACTCGAGCAGACGGATATACCATTTGCTCTGCAGATAGGAACGGCCCTGCAGGAAGGGTGTTCCCCAGTAGAGATCACTTCCCTCCGCGGTATAAAAGCGCATCCGCGCATCACCGGTATAGAAGGTGTTGATGGTGCCTATCCCCATATATTCTGCATTGGCTCTTGCCACAATGCCTATGGGTCTGTAGCTCAGGTCGGCCTTCCTGTCTCTCTCCAGTCCCGCAAAGAGCCCTGCCGACACCATACCCCTGAGATGTGTGGCTGAGGAGATCTCCATACCTGCCGAGGCCATGCCCTGTATCAGCTCACTCACGCCATAGAGACCTCTGTTGGGGTAGGTGCCCGCGTAGTGAAAGAGCGACGACTGAAAATCAGCGAAGAAGATGTTTTTGGTTATTTTGCCCGAGAACCCGAGGAAAAAGCTCTCCCTTACTTCAGCCGAAGAATAGCTGGTCCAGTCCATCCAGGCATTGAAGAAGCTACCTCCCCTGCCCACCTGCCAGAAGAGACCCTGCATCAATGGCATAAAATGGGTTACCGAATCACTGAAGAAAAAGTCGGAATAGTTGGAGAGTACATCTTGGCGGGGGAAGGCGCCGGCACGAAATAGGATCTTGTCGGTCTCATACTGGTAAAAGAGTGTCATATCCACCTTGTCGACGGCCTGCTTCATTCCGGGCATCTTCAGCAGATCGATGCCTGCATAGACCGTGTGCACCGTATCCCACGTGATCCCGCCCAGCGGCTTCAGCCATATCCCCTGCAGCGTGCGGGCATCGGCGTAGGAGGAGTTCTTATACTCCATGTTATCGAAGAAATAGTCCATCCCCACACTCCAGCGGTAATCCTGTGCCTGCAGTGCAGAAAAGCTCCAAAGAATCAGTGCAAAACAGAGAAATCTGTATGGCATATCTTACGAATTTACTGATTGAATGATATATTGAATGATTTCATGATTCCATTCTCTTATTGCCCCATTGTCACATTGGTCTTATCACCTTCGGATGGTAAAGATAGCGATAATTTCACTAAATCTTTCTGTCTTTCCATTTTCCGCTTCGCAGGTAAACCAATGAGAGGATGGTAAGGAAGAGCCAGTAGACATGTTCCGTTGTCCAGGCTGCAGCCACGGAAGAGCGCAGGTGGACGATGATCAACCACATATATGCCAGGTAGAACAGAAGAGTAAAGATCTCAAAACCGAGTGCCGTGCGTGTATTGCCCGTACCGGATACGGCACTGAACAATACCGTCCCCACACTGTACAACACCAGCGAGGAGATGAGCACGTAGAGTGGCAGGACCGTATCGTTGATGAGCGAAGGATTATCGGTATAAATATGAATCATGGTACGCGGGAAGGCCGACACCACCACGATAACAACCACCATCACTCCCAAGCTGATGAGGGCGATTCTTTTGATGAGATTCTTCACGTCGGCGGTGCGGCCTGCACCAATGGTATTACTCACCATTGTCGCCGTAGCGGCACCCAGCGCATGTGCGGGGATGGTGAAGATGGTATAGAAGCTCCGCACAATATTGGTCACTGCCAGCGGCCGCTCACCCATATAGTTCTCAATGAACACAAAGAAGAGCATCCATGTCACGATGGAGAAAAGATATTGCGCCATCATATAGATGGAGATATCAAGTATTCTTTTGACGACACTCCACTGAAAGCGGATGGAGGTGAAACCGTACTTCTCCAGATTCACCGTTTTCTTCGTGTAGATCACAAAGAAGAGGGTGGATGAGATCTCCGCAATCACTGAGGCGATGGCTGCTCCGGCGATACCCATCTCGGGCATTCCCAGGTTGCCGAAAATAAGACCGTAGTCGAACAGCACGTTCACCAACGCCATCACCACCGCATTGACCGTGAGCACCTTCGTGCGGGCGATGCCGATATAGAAAGCACGGAACATCACGTTAGTAAAGGCGAAGATGATGCCGAACACCCGCCACTCCAGATATTCGGAGACGGCAGCTGAGACGCTCGCCGATTCGAACATGCCGGGAATCAGGTCCACGGTAGCGTATCGTAACAGAGGAATAAGCAGCATCGCGGGGATAAGGAGGAAGATGATCCCCTGAATCACGATGTCTCCTATTTTATGATAGTTACCCTCACCATTGCGTCTTCCTATCAGGATCTGGCTCCCCATGCTGAAACCGAAGCCAAGTGTATAGAGGGCTATATAGATGATACCCCCCAGTGCCGAGGCTCCCAGCTCCACCTCTCCCACACGTCCGAGAAAAGCGGTATCGATCACCTGTATTAGGTTTTGCGCCAGCAAACTCAACAGGATGGGCAGACTTATTTTTACGATCTGTTTATTGGAATACACCTGACTGTGTTAAAAAACCGCCAGCTGCATTTACAACCGACGGCTCATATGTTGATGGTAACGTTATCTTTTTATTGTGTTCGTCCCTGGTTCGAGATGAACCACCGCCGGCTCTAAAAGTTTCGCTTCCTCCAGTGGCAGCATGGCATAGCTCATGATGATGATCACATCCCCTTTCTGCACCTTGCGAGCAGCAGCACCATTGAGACAGATAATCCCCGAGCCGCGCTCACCGCGGATGATATAGGTCTCGAAACGCTCACCGTTATTGTTGTTGACCACCGCCACCTTCTCATGCACGAACATATTGGCAGCATCGATCAGCTCTTCATCAATCGTGATGCTTCCTTCGTAATTGAGGTTGGCGTCAGTCACCGTCGCTTTATGTATTTTTGATTTTAATGTCTCTACCCACATAATTGATTAATTGTATCTGATATTGTCGATCAACCGTACCTCACCACAGAAGACGGCGATACACCCCACAGCGAATGCTGTTGTCTCCCACGAGGAGATGAGCCGCAAGGTGTTGCCATCGACAATCTCATAATATTCAACACTTAACCCCGGCACATTGTTTATCGCCCTGATCACGTAATCGGTGACCTGCTTAGGGGTATGATCATCTCTCATGGCGGCACTCTCACGCAACACACGGTATATCTCGGATGCATTTATTTTCTGCTCCTCCGACAGCCGCTGATTGCGGCTGCTCAAGGCCAGGCCGCCCGCTTCTCTGACAATGGGCACACCCACAATCGCTACCGACAGCTGCAGCTGCCTGACCATCTCTCTCACAATAGCCAGCTGCTGAAAGTCCTTCTCACCGAAGTATGCAATCCCGGGGCGCACCAGCGTGAAAAGCTTGCTCACCACCTGTGCCACACCGTTGAAGTGCCCCGGTCTGAACGCTCCCTCCATCACCTTGTCGAGCATCCCGAAGTCAAAGACCCGATTGTCGGGCTCGGGATAGATCTCCTCCACCGACGGGGTGAAAATGATGTCCGTGCCTATGCTTTCCAGTAGCAGGTGATCCTTCTCAGGTGTACGCGGATAGTGCTTCAGGTCCTCCATGTTGTTGAACTGGGTGGGGTTCACGAAGATACTCACCACACAAAGATCATTCTCAGCTACACACCTCTTCACGAGAGTGGCATGTCCCTCATGCAGGGCGCCCATCGTAGGTACAAAACCAATTGTTTTACCCGCAAGGCGTAAAGGCTGTAACATCTCATCCAGCGCTGATGCACTATGTACGATCTCCATATTTGTTTATTTGTCTGCAAAGCAACAAAATATTTGCCACATAGAGAAAATTATTAGCATTATTTCACTGAAAAGGAGCATGCAATCCAAAGCATGAATTGCCGGATAGTGGAGAGGCTCACATGGCTCACAAAGGTTAATCTTCGGGTATTGGAGGCTCATTGATAATTATATAGG
>CAYUQE010000050.1:10986-13409 GCA_964446805.1 uncultured Proteiniphilum sp.
GGGGTAAAACAGGAACATACAGGGGCTATAGGGCTGACAGGCTGCATCATGGAAAATAGGGGTCTTATAATTTTGTATTTATCTGGATTTTTTTTATTATCTTTGTACTCAATTTAAGATAATTAGCTTCATGTCCCAGAAAAAAATTTTGTACATCACTCAGGAGATTTTTCCTTATCTCGACGAAACAACCATCTCGAATACTTCCCGTTTTTTACCCCAGGCAATTCAGGAAAAAGGAAAAGAGATACGCGCTTTCATGCCAAAATATGGGAATATCAACGAACGGCGCAATCAGCTTCATGAAGTGATCCGTCTTTCGGGCATGAACCTCATTATCGACGACTCCGATCATTCATTGATCATCAAGGTAGCCTCCATCCAATCGGCACGCATGCAGGTTTACTTTATTGACAATGAAGATTTCTTTCAAAACAGGGAGACGCTTGTCGATAAAGAGGGTGAAGAGTACGAAGACAATGATGAACGCAGCATCTTCTTCGTGCGCGGAGTAATGGAAACAATCAAGAAACTACGTTGGGTGCCGGATGTGATTCACTGTCATGGTTGGTTCAGTGCGCTGGCACCTCTCTACATCAAAAAAGGATATGCCGATGATCCCTGTTTCAAAAATGCCAGGGTGGTCAGCTCACTCTATGAAGAAAACTTTAAGAAGCCATTGAACAACGGTTTTGCAGACAAACTTCGTTTTGACGGTATCGGTGATGCGGAAATTGAAATAATGAAACAACGTGGCACCATGGATTATCAAAACCTGATGAAGATGGCCATCGATTACTCCGACGGCATTGTGCAGGGAAGTGAAACGATTGATCCCGTACTGACGCAATACCTGCAAGAGAGAAAGGTGGCGTTTTTGCCACATAATGCTGACTTCGACCAACACGCCGAAGAGATCAATGCTTTCTATGAGAAATTAGACGCCTGACAGCGTTAAAATACTTAACGAACCCACTTTTTTATTTCAGCTATACACAATTATCTTTAAAAAATAAAAGAAAGCAATCCGTCAGCTTTTATTTGACGCATTTTTTTTGGATATTTGCGCCGTTGAAAACAAATTTTTTGAAACGAATGAAGCTCACATCCCTATACCAAGCGATAATCGTAACCTTTGTCGCTCTACTCGCCCTTTCGTGCAACGACACACTCGACCAGGTCGGATTCACTGTTCAACCCGGAAAGGACCGGCTGAAGGTAGGTGTAGATACGCTCTTCATGCAGGCACGTACCATCCAGGTGGATTCGATGTTTGCCAAGACAAAGTATCCCGTGTTGGGTGAATATATCGATCCTGTGTTCGGGTCGATCAAATCGGATTATATCGGTGAGTTTTATTTCCCCGAAGGTTCAGGCTTCAAGACTGGTGCAACCATTGACTCGGTGAGAGTGGTGGTATCCTATTCCACCATGATGGGTGACTCACTGGCACCGATGGAGCTCTCCGTGTATGAGGTGACCAAATCACTGCAAGGTGTGAACAACTACACCCACCATGATCCTGCGAATTATGCCGACATGTCTGCTCCCCTTGGCAAAGAGGTCTTCACCGGGAAAAACCGTACCTATAGAACCGAGACCTACACGTCGGGATATAGCTCTCAGGAATACAAGGTATATGATATCAACGTGAAACTTCCTTACCAGTTAGGAGAGAAGTTTCTCAATGAGTACAAGAAGCCCGGTCACGGGCAGATGGTGAATGCGGATACCTTCAGAAAGTTTTTTCCCGGATTGTATTTTACCACTACTTTCGGTAACAGTACTATGCTCAATGTGAGCTTCACCTCGTTCTATGTGCATTATCATTACCTCGATCCAAAAGGATCATCCACCAAGCAGGATACCATCCGCACCGATGCTATGCGCCTCTACATCACACCGGAGGTGACACAGCTGAACCATATCAAGAATGACAACGGTCAATTGCTGGAACCAAACGCGACACATACCTACGTGAAGAGTCCCGCCGGCGTGAATACAGAAATCATCTTCCCGCTCTCCGAGCTTAACAACAAGCTGAAATCGCAAGCATTGAACCTGGCAAAATTTACTATCTATGCCATGCCCGATGCAATAGAGAACCCGATGGTGAAGTTAAGTCCGCCCGATTATCTGTTGCTGGTGAACAAGGATTCACTGGCCGGTTTCTTTGAAAAGAAGAAACTACCCGACAATATCACCAGCTTCCTCTCGGCGAAGTTTGACGCCTCCACTTATTCCTATAACTTCAACAATATCTCCACGATGATCAATCACTATAACGAAGAATTGAACGGGGCACCTTTTGATTTGACGTATTATCTGATACCTGTGGATGCAACCATTGTCACCTCACAACAGAGCTATTACTCTTCGGGGAGTCAGTCACTCACCGACGTTTTCAACCAGATGTGGCCCAC
>CAYUQE010000051.1:0-2484 GCA_964446805.1 uncultured Proteiniphilum sp.
GAATGTGCCGCATATGAGAAGGCGATTGAAGATGCCGGCGGTATCGATCTGTTCCTTGGCGGAATAGGTCCCGACGGTCATATTGCATTCAATGAGCCGGGCTCATCACTTCGTTCACGTACCAGGGTGAAAACACTCACCACCGATACGGTGATCGCTAACTCCCGCTTTTTCGACAATGATGTGGAGAAAGTGCCTAAAACGGCGCTGACGGTGGGTGTAGGCACCGTACTCGACGCAAAGGAGGTGCTGATACTTGTGAACGGACATCATAAGGCACGTGCACTCTATCATGCCGTGGAAGGAGCAATCACCCAGATGTGGACCATCACTGCCCTGCAGATGCATCCCAAGGGAATTATCGTAAGTGATTACGATGCCTGTGCCGAACTGAAAGTGGGTACCTACAAATATTTTCTCGATATTGAACATGACAATCTGAACCCCGATTCATTGTTGTAGGCGTATCCTGTTGTCACAGCATATCTTTATTCGGTCTTCCCGTTGCTGAAAGTGGAAAGTCTTTTCTTCCTCTTCTTGATCATACGCCGATAGGCAAAGCGCAGCAGCAGTAACATTAAGACAACCAGCACTACCGCTACCAGGATGGGTGTGAACAGGGACATGATGGAGAACCCCGTAGCTGCCACACCCTCCCCGGTAGATACTACCGGGTTGCCCGCCCCCGCGGTGAAGCCGGTAGAGAGGAGCCGCGTGAATGCACTTCCACTCTGGATTGTGGCCGCCGCACCTCCACCAACCACGAACCCCATGATCCACCTGATCCATTCATTCTCGGCAGGAAAGACGGAGGTCATCAACAGCGTGCCTGCACCTATGGAGAGGGGCGTGGCTATGTTATCGAGCAGATTGTCTACAAAGGGAATGTAATAGGCCAGCACTTCCACCACGGAAGCCACACCAAAACAAATGAGCACCGGAACGGAACCCATCCACTCGAAATGCTCACCCAGGGAAAGCAGTCCGAAATGAGAGGCTATCCCCGCCACCAACAAAGGGATGAAAACCCTGAAACCGGTGCTGGCGCTAAGCCCGATACCGAGTGCAATGGCGCTTACTGTCTCGATGTTCATATCCATCATTTAACTATGTTACAAAGAGTTTTAAAACAGCCGTTTGACTTGCTTGCTTCCTTTTGGTTTAATACCGCATGCTTCACCGGTGGGTTCATCCTCAGAGCGATACCATAGATCGCTGTAAGCATCGGGGTGTCTTCTGAACTTGACAAGGATATAAGAACAGGTCGGAATCACCTTATACCTGTTTTCACGTGAGTAATTGACCATTTCATCAAACAATCTTGCTGCGATCCCCTGTCCTTCCAGCTCGGGACGTACTCCTGTATGATACGCATTGAGGAGGTTGTCCTTCACCTCAAAATCAAGCTCAGCAATCTGTTGTCCCTCTTTCTCGATAAAAAAGCTTCCCTGGCTTTTGTCGTTTATTCTGAATTGAATATCCATAAATAAGATGTTTTGAATTGTACATTACTTTTTCATAAACGTTTTCACTTTCGCATTTGTTGCAAATTCCTATACATTCGCCACTGGAACGGACAAATGAATGGATGAACTCACCGCTGACAATTCCATTCTTTTTTTATTTTTCGTATCTTTGGGGACCTAAACTTCTAAATAGAATACAATGAAGCGTTTTACGATCAGTTTCCTTTTACCCGCACTGTTTATCATGGGTGCTTTCTCAGCAACCGTTGATACGGTGAGCGTGTTTAGCGAGAAAATGCAAAAAAACATCAAGGTGGTCATTATCAAACCACAGTCCTACGATGAACAGGTTGCGCTACCCGTGCTCTATCTGCTACATGGTTACAGTGACCGCTATGACGGATGGATCAGCAAAGTACCTCAAATCAAAGAACTGGCTGATGGGTATGAGATGATGATCGTCTGCCCCGATGGCGCATACGGTAGTTGGTATCTGGATAGCCCTGTCGATTCTGCATTTCAGTTTGAATCATTCATTGCTAAAGAATTGATCACGTGGATTGATGGGAACTATAAAACCGTTCCTTCCCGCGAAGGACGGGCCATCACCGGACTGAGCATGGGTGGCCATGGAGGTCTCTATCTTGCTTTTCGCAACCAGGAGGTATTTGGAGCCTGTGGCAGCATGAGCGGTGGGGTGGACATACGTCCGTTTCCCAACAACTGGGATATTGCAAAACGAATCGGAGCGCAGCGTGACTATCCCGTTAGATGGGAAGAGCATACCATTATGGGATTATTGCATTTACTGACACCCAATACATTGAAAATAATCATCGACTGCGGCACACAAGACTTCTTTTACGCTGTCAATGAAAGGCTCCACGATGAACTGCTCTACCGCAATATCCCCCATGATTATATTTCACGTCCAGGTGCACACAATTGGGTGTATTGGAGTAATGCAGTCAAATATCAGCTGCTCTACTTCAACGAGTTTTTTGATAATCAGAAATAA
>CAYUQE010000051.1:2584-13222 GCA_964446805.1 uncultured Proteiniphilum sp.
ATCAGAAATAAAAACGAAATGGTATGAAGAAGCGGATACACTTCCTCCTTACGCTACTGATCTGCTTTTCTGTTTTTACCCAGTCGAAGGAAACGTTCAGCTTTGCACTGATCACCGACACGCATATCGGTAACCCGAACAACGATGATGATTTGTTCCGCATAGTGAAGGATATCAACGCTCTTCCGGAGATTGCTTTTGTCATTCTGTCGGGTGATGTGACAGAGTTCGGCGCCTATGAAGAACTACGTACCGCTAAATGTTTGCTCGACGAATTGAAGATTCCCTGGTACGTGCTCCCCGGCAACCACGATTCCAACTGGTCGGAGAGTGGCACGAACGATTTCCTGCGGGTGTTCGGTAACGAGACATTTGGTTTTGAATATGGAGGGTATAAGTTCATCGGTCTGGCATCGGGTCCTAATATGCGCATGGGGCCGGGGCAGATACCCCGGGAGAACCTCACCTGGTTCATTGAAGAACTGGAGCATACCAATACCGATATGCCCATTATCTATGTGAACCATTACCCTATGGACAACGGCCTGAACAACTGGTTTGAGGTGATGGATGCTTTCAGACCCTATAACGTGCAACTGATGCTTTGTGGGCATGGTCATACCAACAAGGCACTCTCTCTCGAAGGGGTGAACGGTGCGATGTGCCGATCAACCCTGAGAGCAAAAGAGGCATTCGGCGGTTATACCATCATCACCGTGGATACGGCATCCATCACCCTGCAAGAGCGAGTCGTTTCCGGCGAAACTTTGTCACCGTGGCTCAGCTATGTAACAAAGGAACGCCCTCAATGGGAAAGCAACCCGCCCCGTCCCGATTATGCCATCAATCAGCACCATTCCTTTGTGAAGGAGGTGTGGAGCCTGCAGGAGAAGAGCGATATGGGAAGCGGGATGCATCTGCACAACGACCGGCTTGTCTATACCAACACCTCCGGTGAGGTAAAGGTGGTGAAGGGGAATGACGGCACCACCTTCTGGACTTTTAAGACGAACGGTAAAATCTATTCCACACCTACGGTCTGTGAAGACCGGGTGTGGGTGGCGTCGTCCGATTCCTACCTCTACGGACTAAATGTTGAAAACGGAAAAGAACTGTTTAAGCTGAAAAATGAGAAAGCGGTGGTCTCCTCTCCCGTCTGCTCAGGGAACAAGGTAATCCTCGCCGGGGGAGACGGTCATTGCCGGGCGTGGGATGTGACTTCGGGAGAGCTCCTCTGGGATTTCGACAGCGTGAAGAATTTTGTGGTGACCCGTCCCCTCGTGAAAGAGGGAGTGTTATTCTTCGGGAGCTGGGGTAACCGGTTTTACGCACTCGATATTGAGACGGGGAAATCACTGTGGATATGGTACAACGGGCAGTCTAACCGTATGTTCTCACCGGCACAGGTTGAGCCCGTAGCGGCTTACGGACGTATCTATCTCGCATCTCCCGACAGGTTCATGACGGTGTTGGACGAAACATCGGGTGAGGTGATCTGGCGATACAATGATCCGGAAAACAGGGTGCGTGAATCCATCGGCATCTCTGAAGATGGCAATACGGTCTACGCTAAGACGATGGATGGCGCACTCCTTGCCATCGATGCCTCTGTTGCCGAAAGAAGGATCAAATGGATCTCTTCCGGTGAGGATATGGGATATGAACTGACTCCCACACCGGTAGTGGAGAAGAACGGTGTTGTATTCGCACCCACCGATAAGGGGTTGATCTACGCCTACCGTGCCTCTGACGGTGCTTTTCTCTGGAAGTACCGAATTTCCAGCGGGCTCATAAACAGGATTTTGCCTACTGACAGCGGTGAGCTATATGTGTCGACGATGGATGGGAAGCTCGTTAAACTGAAGATAAAGTGAGATGAGATCAATGTATAAAGTACAGAGGCTTGAGTTATCATCCTACCTGCACTATTTTTCCTAATCTCACGTAAAAAACGAATCCCTTCACACGGGTATAGTCCATCTCCTCAACTGTCTTCATGTAACGCTCCACCTGACGGGTGTACTTAGTATCTTCCTGTGCGCCGAACTTATAATCGACCACAATCACTTCATCGTTGCCAATCATCACTCTGTCAGGGCGACTGAATCCGAAGCGCGGATGAAGCATCTGAGCCTCATTGAGGATGATATACCTGTCGGTGTACCATTCCATTACCTCTGGAAGAGAGAGTACCTTGCTTAATTCATGGACAGTCTTTTCTCTCTCATATTCACCCAGTTCCCCCTCCGCGATTTTTCTCTCCACTGCTGCCGGTATATCAGAGACATATTTCACCTTACTGATGATATCATGCATAAGTGTGCCATAATCACGGCTGCCATCATCCGCGAAGAAGCCGATGGAGTTGAGACGTAACTTCAGCCGGTTATCAAATGGGAGTGATTGCCATTTGCCCGTTTGACAGCTACTTGCCGTCTGTGCCATCGCCACTGACTCTTTTATCTTCGGTGTACCATACTCGAAAACTGTAGCATGATCACGCTCAGTGATAAACTCATTCAAACAGATCAGAGGCCTGTCACTGTTTGGTTGCTTCATGAGATCGGAAATGCCACGCCACAACAGATCAGCCACACTGCTGATGATTCCGGCTTTGCGTGGCTGAGGAGCGAAGGCAATCAACCGGTGCTTTGCGCGGGTAAAAGCGACGTAGAGCAGGTTCAGGTTGTCGATATAGGTGAATCTTTTCTCTTCCAGGTAATCTTCCCTGAAGATGGTATCGGCGAGTGCTTTCCCATATTTCAGCGGCGCCACGCTCAATGCATCGAAAGGTGCGACGTTAGGCTTACACCAGATGATGTTGTTGTGGGTTGTCTTGTGATCCACCTCCCAGTCGACGAAGGGCATGATGACCACGCCAAAGCCCAGTCCCTTGGATTTGTGAATGGTGATTAATCGTATGGCATCCTGCTCGTCGGGTGAGAAGAGCGCTTTCTTGTATCCTTTCTCATCCCACCAGTCGAGGAAATCATTCAGGTCGGACGATGCCCTGGTGCTGAACTTGAGCACAATGTCGAGGAAAGCCTGTACGTGCGCGTTCTCTCTCTTATCGAGTGCATCTCCCGAGAAGGCAAAGAATGATTCAACCATATCGTAAAAGGGGAGCGAGCTCAGTTCGTGGAGGCGTGACCGGATCTCATCGGGGAAATCACCTGCTGCTTCTTCACGAAAGTTTTGCAGTGCCTCATCGGGTGAGATGTTCCTGTGAAACCTGTAAAATTCGTACACCGCCATCATCAGGCGTATCTGGTCATGCGGATTGCGAAAATGACGCATCAGCGCAATCACAGCCTTCACGCTCTGCGCATTCCCGATAAGGAGTGCTTCGTTCGATATGATATCGAACCGGTAGGGCGTCTCGGGGTGTTGTTCCTTGTAATTGAGCAATGTCTCTGCCACCTCTGTTGCCTCATGGTTCCATCTCACCACGATGGCAATATCCTTCAGGGCAAACCCTTGATCTTGTAATGCTTCAATTTCATGGGGGAG
Organism: uncultured Proteiniphilum sp.; assembly: GCA_964446805.1. Lineage (GTDB taxonomy): Bacteria > Bacteroidota > Bacteroidia > Bacteroidales > Dysgonomonadaceae > Proteiniphilum. Next base: position 6,095 of record CAYUQE010000051.1, read on the forward strand.
CTGTTCAAGTACCTCGCTTTTCCAATCATCCCCTTTATCACATTTGAGAAACTTTATTTTTACCTGCCCACCGCTTTCTGCTTTATGTGGAGGCACATTTTGATACACATCGACATAAGCGTCTGCTATTTGTCTGTTACTCTTGCTGTTAGATTCACTTCCTGGTGTATCAGTAATGGCTCTGTCGAAATCGTCCTGCATAATTGTAGCCGCCTTGGTGAAAAAAGCGTTGTAAAATTGGATGATGTTGGCATCGCTGCGCCAGTTGGTGTTAAGCAGATGCTTTTGTATGTTCTCCCCATGAAGATCATTCTCCACCTGCTCTTCAAGCAGTTGCCAGTCGGAATTGCGAAAACGGTAGATACTCTGCTTCACATCCCCCACAATCAGATTAAAGTTGTTCGATGACAGGCTCTCCTCTATCAATGGTTTAAAGTTATCCCACTGCATGCGTGAGGTATCCTGAAACTCGTCGATCATAAAGTTGGTGAGCAGGGTGCCTGTTTTTTCGTAGATGAACGGTGAGTCGGTGCCAGCGATGATAGCATTCAACAGCTCCGTGGTGTCTGACAGGAAGAGGGTATTGTTCTCCTGCTGCAGCTTGCGTAGCCGCAGCTTGATATCGTTAAGGATGCCCAGCGTGAAGAAGTTACGCAACAGCTGTCTCGCAGTCTGGTAGTCACGGTCATTTTTTGAATGCTGGATGATATTGTGTACACATTCATTCAGTCCTGTAGTATAAGCTGAACGGATGGCTTGCTCTTTCTCCTTGCTGCTGATCCATTGATCTTCATTATCTTCCAGTCCGATCAGCCGATTGGAGGGCTTCTCGATGATCCCCTCAGAGAGTTTAACAAACAGCATGAATCCTGAATTTCGTTTGTGTTTGAAATCGTCATATGCCAACCCGTGCTGCCTCATCAGGTATAACGCTTTCACACCGATCACCCTCGCTTCCTGCTCATAGCTCTTCACGATGCGCACAAGCATCTGCTTGTAGTGCTCAAGATGTACCTTATCCTGTATGATTGCGAAATCTTCGTCCGACAATGATTTATAGGTCTCATTAAACAGTTGCTTTGACAGCTCCTGTACCTGTTGGTCAATCTTCCAACTTTTACCCTCCTCAATCCGATCCTGCATGAACTTCAGCAGCCACTCTGAAAGGGTTTTATTTTCTGGCATGTCCAGCTCGGAAAGCATCAGGTCGATGGTCTCCATCAATAGGGAGGTCTCATCCACCTCGATATTGAATCCTCCTGCCAGCCCCATCTCCCGTGTGAAAGCACGCATAGTGCGCTGAAAGAAACGATCGATGGTGCTGATGGAAAAAGCAGAGTAATCGTGCAGGATGGTCTCCAGGATGGTGCCTGCGTGTGAACGCACGGCGGTTTCACTCAAGCTGAATGCTGCCATTAACGCATCGAGGTAAGGGGACGCTTTTCCCGAAGCCAGCCTGAACAGCTCTTCCACGATCCGTGATTTCATCTCGTCGGTCGCCTTGTTGGTGAAGGTTACCGCCAGTATATGGCTGTGGTTATTGGGTCGGGAGAAGAGCAGATGAAGGTATTCGCCCGTCAGACGGTGTGTTTTCCCTGAACCGGCGGAGGCTTTGATCACGTGGACATATTGCCTGTCAGATAATACGTGATTTGGCATATCCCTCTTTTTGCAAAATACCCAGTATCTTCTCGCGGTGATCGCCCTGTATAATAATCTCCCCCTCCTTGGCCGTCCCGCCTACACCACACTTCATCTTCAGCATCTTTCCCAGCTCCTGCAGATCATCATCTGTGCCTGCATATCCGGTGATGAGTGTGACGGCTTTACCCCGGCGGTTTCGCTTGTCGAGGCTGACACGCAATAACTGTTTCTCCTTAGGCACAGTTTTGTCACTCCTCTCTTCCTCCTCCTGAAAATGGTAATCGGGATTGGTGGAGTAGACAATGTCAAGTCGTTTTTTCCAGTCGTTCATGTTGATGTAGGCTTTGTTCAGTTATGCTTCACCTCTATCGACTCTATCACATTCATAATATAATCACCCATCCGTTCACATTCGGAGATGATATCGATATAGAAGACGCCATTTTGGTAGGAGTAGAGCTTCTGGTTGAGGTTTTCCACGTTCTCACGTTTCAACTTGTTGCGCATCTCGTTGATCTCAAGTTCAATATGTTTGCTTTCAAGAAGCTCTGATTCAGTGATGTGCTGTTTCTTAAGTAGTGTCTGCATATTTTCATGTGCCCTGTCCAGCAGCTCGTACATTGAGTTGATGTTGGCGATGATGCTCTCTTCAAAAACAACGTTTGCTTCCATCTTACGGTTCAGATGCCTGGCGATGTTACAGCCTGAATCGGCGATGCTTTCAATTTCAGTCACTGCACGGAGGATATCCCGCACCCGCTCTTTACTCTGGCTGCTCAATCTTCCTTCTGCCACCTTGCTCAGATAAGATCCTATCTCCACCTCCATCTGATCGCATATACCCTCATACTTTTCGGTTCGATTGTAGAGCTTAAGAAACTTCTTCTCGGTATGCTTCATGTTGGTCATTTTCTTCACGAAGCCAAACATTTTCCTGACACGACTGGCATAGACCTCCACCTCTTTCTCTGCCTGAAGGATGGAGAGCTCATTGGTGGGTGCCATGCCGGTGGATATAAACTGAAGTATGAACTCCTCATCCTCCTCATCTCCTTTTTTAGGCTTGATGACCGTGAGACAGATCTTTTCATACAGCTTCACAAACCATATCATGATGAATACATTACAGATATTGAACAGCGTATGAAACAATGATAGACCGTAGGAGGTGGCTGCCTGGTAGCTTAAATAGGTCTCTTGCAAGGAGACCAGCTCAGGCGAGAGGTCAGATTTCTCGAGTGTAGTGATCTGATTATACTGGTCAGGTGTAAGTGAATGGATGAATGATGTCATACCGGATGGATTTGTCGAGGCAAAGTTCGAGACAATCGTATCAGCCATATTCACGAAATACTTGAACACGAACAACATCCAGATTACACCCAGCACATTAAACATGAAATGGGCGAATGCTGCCCTTTTTGCGGATATGTTGGCAGGAATAGCCGCCAGGTTGGCAGTGATGGTGGTGCCTATGTTTTCACCCATGATCATCGCTGCAGCACTCGGGAAATCGATCCACCCCTTAACTGCCATGATGAGCGTGATGGCGACAGTGGCACTTGAAGACTGAACGATGATGGTTAAGATGGTGCCTATAAGCAGAAAAAAGAGTGTGGAGAATATCCCCATATCGGTGAAGTTCTGTACGAACGACAATACCTCGGGGTTATTCTGCAGATCGGGCATGGAGGCTTTCAAAAAATCCAGCCCCATAAAAAGAAAGGCAAATCCAAAAATGAATTCACCCAGCGATTTATTCTTGCTTTTGGACGAGAAAATAAGTGGAAGTGCAATCCCCATCAACGGTATGGATAAGGTACTGATCGAGAATTTTCCGAAACCGAACAGGGAAATTATCCAGGCGGTCACTGTAGTCCCAATATTGGCTCCCATGATTACGCCGATCGATTGAAGCAGGCTCAGTAATCCTGCGTTCACGAAACTGACCACCATCACCGTGGTGGCGGAGGAGGACTGAATGAGAGCGGTAATCAGTAATCCGGTAAATACACCCATCAAACGGTTTTTTGTCATCGATGACAAGACGCTTCTGAGCTTATTGCCTGCCAACTTTTGCAGACCTTCGCTCATGATTTTCATCCCGTATAGAAAGAGAGCCAGCGAGCCTACAAGCTTTAAAAAATCGAAGAAACCGTAGTCCATATTTCAATATTTGTGTGCAATAACGTGCAAACTTAAATAAAAAAGGCGAGATTATTGACGCTCTCTCCTAAAAATCGAATTCCTTTTTCGTCGTGATTGGAGAATGAACAAATATTTTAGAAGGAAGATTTGAGGTTAATTTAGATATACAACAATGAAAAGAGGATGAATGTGCAAAAAATGGTGTAATTTAGTGACTGGAAAAAATCATGAACCATATGACAGATAGTGTAAAAGTACATTGTGTGAACACCGGTGAGCAAAAGGATGTTCCTGTAGGCTCATCATTGGAAGAGCTGATCGGCCTGTTTGGTGTTTCATCACCCTATTTAATCGCGAACGCGAAAGTAAATAACAAAACCGAATCGCTTGCATACCGGGTTTATAGACCAAAAATGATTGAGTTTGTCGACTTGAGCCATTCCTCAGCCATGCGCACCTATGTGCGGTCGCTCTGTTTCACCCTGGCAAAAGCGGTAGATGATCTGCTGCCCAATGCCGAGATGTATATCGAGCATGCCGTATCAAAAGGATATTATTTTCAGATTGAAGCAGACCTGCCCGTTGGAAAAGCGGAACTGGATGCCATCCGCAAACGGATGAAGGAGATCGTGGAGGCCAATATCCCTTTCGTACAGGTGGAAGAGGAAACATCGAAAGTGGTGAAACTGTTCAGGGAAAAGGGCATGGAAGACAAGGCCCTGTTGCTCGAGACCTCCGATCTGCTCTATGCACGCTATTCGATCCTGGATGAGTATATCGACTATTTCTACGGATGCCTGACACCCTCCACCGGTTATATCACCCTGTTCGATATTCAGCCGCACAATGGAGGTTTTCTGTTGCGGGTGCCCAACCGTACAAACCCTGTAGAGCTGGAACCCGAGGTACAGCAGGAGAAGCTGTTGAATGTCTACCGGGAGCACCTGAAGTTTTTGAAAATAAGCCGTCTCGATAATGTGGGTGACCTGAACAAGGCGAAGCAGGAAGATCGCATGTCGGAAGTGATCCAGGTGGCGGAAGCCTATCAGGCGAACCAGATTGCCAATATTGCCGAGGAGATTACCCGCAGGTTTGAAAAGGGTGTACGCGTAGTGCTGATATCCGGTCCCTCTTCCTCAGGGAAGACCACCTTCCGTAAACGACTTGAGGTACAGCTGATGGTGAATATGCTGAAGCCTGTGGGCATCTCTCTCGACAACTACTTTGTGGAGAGAGAGCAAACACCGCTCGACGAGCATGGAGGGATGGATTACGAATCACTCTACGCGCTCGATCTGCCGTTGTTTGAACAACATATGATCCGGTTGATGCAGGGGGATGAGGTGGAGCTGCCGATGTATAATTTCATGACGGGGAAAAGAGAATACAAAAAGAACTACCTGAGGATGTCGAATAACAGCATCCTCATTGTGGAGGGTATACATGGTCTGAACCCGGAACTGACCGCGCATATTCCTTCCGAGAAGAAATTTCTGGTCTATGTATCGGCACTGACTTCCATTTCGCTGGACGACCACAACTGGATTCCCGCTTCCGACAATCGTCTGCTGCGGCGTATCGTACGCGATTATCGTTATCGCGGCTATTCGGCGGAACAAACCATCTCCCGATGGGACAGTGTGCGTCGGGGTGAAGACAAATGGATCTTCCCCTTTCAGGAGAATGCCGACGTGATGTTCAACTCGGCCATGATCTATGAGCTGGCAGCCATCCGCCGTCATGCCGAACCCATCCTGATGCAGGTGTCCCGCACCGCACCGGAATACTCCGAAGCATACAGGCTGCTTAAGTTTTTGAGCTATTTCAGTTATATTACCGACCGGGAACTACCACCCACCTCACTGTTACGTGAGTTTCTGGGTGGCAGCAGCTTCCGATATTAAACAGACATGTCCGATATCATCTGTGCCATATCAACCCCTCCCGGTATGGGAGCCATCGCGGTGATCCGCCTCTCGGGTGAGGGGAGCGCTACACTGACGGATCAGCTATTCCGCTCTCCCACAGGGAAAAAACTCGCTGAGGCAGCTGCCAACACGATTCATTTTGGTCGGATAATCTCTGACGGTGAGGTGCTTGACGAGGTGCTTGTATCTCTGTTTCATGCACCCCGCTCATTCACGGGTGAGGAGAGTGTGGAGATCTCCTGCCATGGTTCACTATTTATTCAACAACGTCTGATGGAGCTGCTGCTGACCAAAGGAGCACGGATGGCGCAGCCGGGCGAGTTCACACGTCGTGCTTTTCGCAACGGCAAGTTCGATCTGAGTCAGGCCGAGGCGGTGGCTGACCTGATTGCCTCCTCTTCACGCGCTGCTCACCGGGTGGCGATGAACCAGATGCGGGGCGGCTTTGCCCAGAAGCTTACCCTGCTGCGTGATCAATTGCTGCAGTTTGTCTCGCTGATTGAGCTGGAACTCGATTTTTCGGAAGAGGATGTGGAGTTTGCCAACCGGGAGAAGCTGCATGAGTTGACCTTTGCTATTGAAGCCGAGATTGTCCGGCTCATCGACTCCTTCCGGCTGGGAAATGTCATCAAGAGTGGCCTCCCGGTGGCTATCATTGGGGAGACCAATGTGGGTAAATCGACGCTGCTGAACCTGCTCCTCAACGAAGAAAAAGCCATTGTCAGTGATATCCACGGCACCACACGTGATGTGATTGAAGATGTAGTCAACATTGAGGGACTCTCTTTTCGTTTCATCGATACGGCCGGTATCCGTCAGACTACCGATACCATTGAATCACTTGGCATTGAGCGTACCTATCGTAAGATTGAACAGGCCTCCATCGTCCTCTGGATGATCGACCTTACGACACCGATCGACAAGATCGACCTACTGGCAGCATCCATCATCCCCAGAATGAAGGAGAAGCAGCTGATTATGTTGTTCAATAAGGTCGATCTGATATCGGAAGAGGAGAGAGCCAGCATGGCACATATCCTTCCTGAAGTAGAGGCAGAGAGGCTCTTTATCTCGGCCAAACAACAACTTCACACCGGACAACTGCAAAAGATGCTGGTGAAAGCGGCTGCCATCCCTGCTATAGGTGAGGATGACGTGATCGTGACCAACCTGCGCCACTATGAAGCGTTGACCAGGGCGCTCGAAGCGATTCATCGCGTGAAGGAGGGACTTGAAATCGGTCTTACCCACGATTTTATCTCGCAGGACATTCGCGAATGTATGTTCTACCTCGGCGAGATCACCGGGCAGATCTCCACCGATGAGATACTGGGAAATATTTTCAGTAAGTTCTGTATCGGAAAATAATCTACTTTTGACTTAGTTAGCTGCCGGTATGATTCGTACC
>CAYUQE010000052.1:0-13180 GCA_964446805.1 uncultured Proteiniphilum sp.
GCGGGTGACAAGGATAAGGGAGACAGGGGTAACAGACCCACAGAGAACAACTACTACGTGGCTGCCTATGTATGGCCCTCCTGCCATCACGACAAACGATTCGGCGATATGTTGTGGCCGGGAGGAGAAGGGGAATGGGAGGTGATCAAAAAGGGTACTCCCCGATTCGATGGCCATTATCAACCCCGACAGCCATTATGGGGTTATGAGGCGGACAATGACCCGAAGGTGGTGAGCCGATGGATCGATGTGGCCCTTGATCATGGTGTGAACGTCTTTGTCTACGACTGGTACTGGTTCGACGACGGCCCCTTCCTGGAGAGCGCCCTCAATGACGGATTCCTGAAAGCGGAAAACAACGAAGAGATGCAGTTCTACCTCATGTGGGCCAATCATGATGTAAAGAAAAACTACTGGAATGTGCATAAGTATGGGGATGATGAATCGATCCTCTGGGATGGCGCAGTCAACAGGGATCAGTTTGCACATATCGTGGAACGGGTAATCAGAAAGTATTTCAGCCGACCGAACTACCTCAAAATTGATGGGATGCCTCTCCTTTCTATCTTCAGTATCGACAACCTTGTGGAAGGTTTCGGGAATGTGGAGGCAACCCGGGAAGCACTCGACTATTTCCGCGAGGAGGTAAAGAAAGCGGGATTCCCCGGCCTGCACATCCAGTGGAACCAGGGTGGCGGTGCCGTGATGTCGGAGGAGGCAGCCTCTGCTTTTGTAGAGAAGGTGGAGACGATGGGTTTCAACAGTGTGGCGATGTACAATATGGGCGGCCTCAACGAGGACTATCTGCGCTACGGAGCACATGCAGTCAAAATACGTGAGCAGATGGATGCCATCCTTGATGTGCCTGTATTTCCATGTGTCTCCGTAGGGTGGGACGACACCCCCCGGTTTCCGGCAAAAGGCGCCAAAGATGTGGTACGCCACCATCAGACAGCTGAGAGTTTTGCCGCTCTCCTCTCACTTGCGAAGCAGTATGCCGACAGCCACCCCGAACAACCAAAACTGATTACCATCAACGCATGGAATGAATGGGTGGAAGGGAGCTATCTGCTTCCCGACATGCTGAACGGTTTTGACTACCTGCAGGCAGTAAAGGAGGTGATGAGCGGTGCTTACGATCCCTACACCACCCGGAAAAGAGACGAGTAGAGCGTTCAAAACAAAAACAATTTTTCCTGATAAAAGCACATGGATAATATGAATAACCTTCTAAGACGATTAACAAGCCTTTTTTTTCTGTGCATTGCAATTGCAGCGTTTGGAGGTAACAAAGACAATAGCAACAGTGTCTATGACCTGCGTTGCGAAAACCTGCATAACCCGCTCGGAATTGATAAGAGGATTCCTCGTTTTAGCTGGAAAACAGAAAGCCGAAAAAACGGGACTACACAGAAAGCCTTTCAACTCATTGTGGCAAGTGATCTGTCAAGACTATCTGAAAAGAGGGCTGACCTGTGGAACTCGGGAAAGATTGATTCCTCTACATCGCTGTTTGTCTCCTATCAGGGACAACAATTACACTCCGGAACTGCAGCCTGGTGGATGGTGAGGATATGGGATGAGACAGGGAACATCTCCCCCTGGAGTGAACCGGCAAGGTTCACGATTGGCTTATTGGACGAAAGTGAATGGGAAGCAGCTTTTATAGCCTTCAATAGTGTAAACGGATACCGTGAATGTCCTCAACTATTCAGCACTTTTGAGGCAGATAAAACCGATGCGGCCTATTTCCTGCATGTCAACTCGCTGGGATACCACGAGGTATATATCAATGGAGTACGGGTGGGCAACGGCGTGCTTGCGCCGGCGGTCTCACAGTTCGACAAACGCTCCCTGATCAATACCTACGATATCTCCAGTTACCTGAAAATGGGAAAAAATGAACTGATCATCTGGTTGGGGAGTGGATGGTACACCGAAGGGCTGCCGGGTGTGGCGAATGACGGTCCGGTGGTGAGGGCCCAATTGGAAAAGGTTGAAAACAACAGCAGTGAGGTTATTCTGGCAACAGACCATAACTGGCAAGGAAGGAAAAGCAGCTATACCCGTCATGGTAACTGGCGTCCCCATCAGTTTGGAGGAGAGATCATGGATGGTTCTATGGCTCAAAGGGATCTGATAACCGACAATCGGGAGAATCCCTGGAAGCCGGTCACGCTCATCGACGTGCCGCTTCATCAGGCAACACCCCAAATGACGGAACAGAATAGCATCATCCAGACAATCACACCCGCCTCGGTAAAAGAGATTGCACCTGATACTTTTCTGATTGATATGGGAACCAACCTCACAGGATGGCTAGAAATAGACTTCCCCCAATTACGCAGATCACAGGAAATCAAGATCGATTATTGTGACTTCCTCCTGGATGACAATCAATTCAACGACCAGCATCTATATGACAAGTATATTGCCTCCGGAAAATCAGCTGAAACGTTTGTCAACAAGTTTAATTATCACGGATTCAGGTACATGAGGATTACAGGCTTACAGGAGATTCCTGAGTTATCGTCGATACATGCACACCTTGTTCGTACCGGCTTTGAAACAGCATCTTCGTTTGAGTGCTCCGATAGAGATCTGAATGCCATCCACGATATGGTTCAGTATACGCTTCAATGCCTTTCCATCGGGGGAGATTTTGTCGATTGTCCACAGCTTGAACGGCTTGGATATGGTGGCGATGGTAATGCATCCACTCTGACGGCACAGACGATGTTTAATCTGGGACCACTATATAATAACTGGCTCCAGGCATGGGCCGATGTGATCCGTGAAGATGGGGGAATGCCCCACACGGCCCCCAATCCCTACAACGCAGGGGGAGGTCCCTACTGGTGTGGTTTTATTATTACTGCTTCGTGGCAGACCTATCTGAATTATGGAGATCCATTGGTGTTGGAAAAATATTATCCGGTGATGCAGCAATGGCTTGGATATGTAGAAAAACATCAGGTTAACGGTCTGTTGAAACAGTGGCCCAACACCGATTATCGGAACTGGTACCTGGGCGACTGGGCTACCCCTCAAGGTATTGATCAGACCAATGAGTTGTCGGTCGATCTGGTCAATAATGCATTTATTGCTGTCTGTCTTGACCGGATGCAACAGATTGCGCAACTTTTGGGTAAACCTGAAGATGCATCACGGTATGACTCCCAAAAGAAAGCGCTTCAAAAGATCATTCATGACACTTTTTTTAATGAAACAAATAACAGCTATGGCACCGGCACACAGATCGACCTGGCTTTCCCGATGATCGCGGGAGTTGTGCCGGAGGATAAATTGCAAGCGGTTAAACAGTCTCTTTATGATGAAACGGAGGTGCATCGCGATGGACATCTGGCTACGGGGCTGGTCGGTTTGCCGGTTTTAACGGAATGGATTGTCAAGAATGGAGCTGCGGATCTGATGTACGCCATGTTGAAAAAGAGAGATTATCCCGGCTTTCTCTATATGATTGACAACGGTGCAACGACCACCTGGGAGCACTGGAACGGAGAACGAAGCCATATTCACAATTGCTACAACGCTATCGGATCGTGGTTTTATCAGGCTGTAGGAGGAATCATTCCGAAAGAAAACGTGCCCGGTTACCGTAAAATATGCATTCAGCCGCAGATACCGAAGGGAGTTACCTGGGCAAGAACATCGAAGGAGACACCTTTTGGAACTGTGAAGGTCAATTGGAGACGAAATGACCATACCATGGAGATGGAAATTGAGATCCCTGTGGGATCAGAAGCTGAAGTGGTACTGCCAGAAGAAGTAAAGATAATTAGTATCAACGGACTTGAATACCAAAGAGCAACCCATAGAGAAAGACCAGTGCAAATACAAAGCGGCAGATACAAAGTGGCCTATAAGGTAAACCTGTAAGTGAAAACAATGCATTCCTTTTTTATATCCAATCTAAATTAAAAAAAAGCTTCTTTTTTTTAGTTTTTTTCCGTTAAATTACTTGGTTATTAACACTATAAAAAATAAACTTGCAACTCTCCGTCTCTACACATACTCTTTGTGCAGTACAGGTTTTTTTATTCCCACTTTTTCTAACCATTAATCGTAAAGCATCATGAAGCCTAAAAATTTTATTGTGCCGCTGTTCTGTTTTGTGCTGTTATCGTGCGAAGGAGAGATCATTGACACCCTGAAGGGAAGCAAAAGCGTTAACATCAACGCTGAGATTGAAGGAATGAGAACCCGGCTTACCGGTACATCATGGGAAGAGGGTGATGCTATCGGGGTGTATATGAAGAAAGAGGGTGCGTTACTCGGAACATCGACGCTTGCTGAAAATGTAAGATATGTATATAACGACTCCACCCATAATTTTATGCCGGCAAAACCATCCGACTCGCTCTACTTTCCTTTCAACGGATCGAATGTGGATTTTATTGGTTACTACCCTCACAGGGAAGACATCACCGGATTGAGCTATCCTGTGGATCTCACGTTGCAGTCAAACCAGGCTGCAATTGATCTGATGTACTGCGACAATGCCACCGGCAAAAATATGAGCAATCCCAACGTCAATCTTTTGTTCTCTCACAAGCTCTCAAAGTTGGTGCTTCAGATAAACCACTACAGGGCCATCAATCTGAGCGGGTTGTCTGTCATACTCACCCAGGTGCCCACAGTGACCACCTTCAACCTGAAGGACGGAACGCTATCCAGCTCTTCTCAAACAATGGATATAGCACTGGGTGTGAATAAAACGGGTACACAGGCTGAGGCGATCCTACTACCGGGCACTGATTTATCGGGGAGCCATCTTTGGTTTATTTTAGGGGATGATCAGACTTACCATATCCCTTTGGCCAGTGTGATATCCAGCCCCCTGGCGCAGTCCACCCGCTATCAGTACAATGTCACACTCTATACCGACGAGGAACCGCTCATCACCACCGGAGGGATCACAGAGTGGATCACAGGACCATCGGAAGCCATTACAGTCGATCGCACCGAGGATAGCCCTCCTGCCATCAAAGGCTCCAAAACGGATCCTTACACGGTATCTCAAGCCATACTCAATCAGGGTAAGACAGGTGTCTGGGTGAAGGGATACATCGTTGGTGCGTTTAACGGATCCATCAGCAAATTTGTGACGGACAGCACCGGACAGGTTAAAACCAACGTGGCACTGGCCGATCTGGCAACCGAGACAGAGGTGTCACTTATGATTCCGGTAAATATGACGCTTTCGTCACTGAAAAATGCACTGAATATTGCAGACAACCCCGACAATATGGGCAGGCAGGTAATGATCAAGGGAGATCTCGCCGCCTATTATTCCGTGCCCGGTTTGAAGGAGACCAAGGAGTATCAGTTTATGGACTGATAAACAAAAGAGAGCCTTCGATTGTTTGTTGGTAAACAACCGGAATGAGTAAGACAGCCTGTAAGGATGAGCGATTGATAATGACCGACGAACCCCGTTATATATGCAAGAAATGCGGTGCGACAGTAAAAAAGGAGAAGCAGGCCTGTAAGCCCAGGAAGATAACGATAAATGAGGGTGAATAATAAGATGTATTCACCCTCATTTTTGGATATTCAACTATTTGAACTCCTTCCACATCAGCAAGGCACGGGCAATGGCTGTCTCCACGATGGGCGCCATGATGGCATATCCCTCTTTGTTGGGATGTACCCCATCCTCCGAAAGCTCCTTAGGTAATCCGTCTCGTTCGTCCGCCATCGCGGTAAAAAAATCGCAATAGACGGCACCCTTCTGGCCTGCATATTTTTGGATCCGTTTGTTCAGCTCCACCACCTTGGATGCCGGTTCCAGTCCGGGACGCCAGGGAAAGTCATAAGCCGGAAGCACGGAGCAAAGCACCACCTGAATGCCACGTGCCTGCGCCAGCTCGGTCATCGAGTAAAGGTTGTCTTCAATCATCTCCAATGTGGAGGGACCCGTATTACCGGCAATATCATTTATGCCCGCAAGAATCACCACCACCTTCGGAGAGAGATGAATCACATCCTGACGAAAACGGAGCAGCATCTGCGGCGTGGTCTGCCCGCCAATACCTCTGTTTATATATGGGCGACCGGCAAAAAACTCCGGAACCCCGTCTATCCATCCCTGGGTGATGGAATTGCCCATAAAAACCACCCTGTCGTCACACGTACGTGCTTTGCCCAGCTTTGCGTTATCCTCCCTGAAACGGTTTAAGTTGGCCCAATCCTGGGCCTCTGTAATCAGTACACTACTCATCATCAACAGCACTGTAATAAACAATTTTCTTGAATTCATCTGATTAAATTTAACAATGTCGGTTTCTCATTTAGATTGTCAAAAATAGTTATTTTATCGCTTCCTCTCACCCGATTCATCGGTTTATTTTGGTGCTATGTCGATTATAAGCACTAAAAAAACTAAAATCATCTACGGAGGATGCTTTTATCTGTTTATAATCGGTATTTTTGGAACTGCTTTCGCAAAACAAGGTGAAAGGTTGCGATCAATCTGTTGAATGGACATGGACAGGCGTTACTTGTTTGGCAGTCTGAACATCGCTAATTGGAGGTACCATTAAGTGTTAGATGAATAAATATATGAAAAAGAAAACCAGGATTATTCTCATTGCGTCAATCGCTGTATTGATTCTGGGGATGGCCTTCTTCCCCCGGATTAAGAGCGCTTTTTCACCGGAAAGGCAAAGTGAGAAACAGGTTCAGTCGGGTCCCGTCGTTGGTGGAGCGGGCAGATCGGCATTAGTAGTCAATGCGACCGTTCTGGAGCCGCAAACACTCAATAACATGTTCCGTATCACCGGCATTCTTCTACCCGATGAAGAGGTGGATCTCACCTTTGAGTCGCCGGGAAAAATAACGAGTATCAATTTCAATGAAGGCACCTATGTACAAAAAGGCACCTTGTTGGCTAAAGTGAACGACGCTCCTTTGCAGGCCGAGTTGAAAAAGCTCGAAGCACAGATGCCTCTGGCAGAAGACAGGCTTTTTCGTCAGCAGACATTGCTGGAGAAAGATGCCATCAGCCAGGAGACCTACCAGTCGGTATCTACCCAGCTGGAAACGCTGAAGGCGGAGATTGAACTGGTGAAGGCACGCATCCGGCAGACCGAACTAAGGGCTCCTTTCAGCGGCATGATTGGCCTACGACAGGTTAGCGAAGGAGCCTATGCATCGCCTACGGTGGTAGTTGCTCATCTGACAAAAATATCTCCGTTAAAAATTGAGTTCTCTCTCACCGAAACCTTCGTGAACCTGATCAAACCGGGCTCAGAGATCGCTTTCACTGTAGAAAACAACCTGGAGGAATACAATGCCACGGTCTATGCGGTGGAATCGCGTCTCGATGTGCAGACACTGAATGTGTTTGCCCGTGCACGTTACGCCAACAGTGACGGAAAAATCAAACCGGGGCAGTCGGCTAAAGTGCAGATCAAGCTTGACCAGATCGACAATGCCATCGTTATTCCCAGCATATCCAGTATTAAAGAGATGGGTCGCGATATTGCCTATATTTATCACAACGGAATGGCAAAAGAGGTGGAGATCATCACCGGAATGCGGACCTCCTCCTCTGTGGAGGTAGTTAGCGGTCTTTCGATGGGAGACACCCTCCTTACAACGGGTGTGATGCAACTTAGAAGCAGCATGCCTGTGAGCATAGGTCAGTTTATTTCAAACAAAATAGATTAACAAGATGAAACGAGCATTGAAATCATTAGAGACAAGATCATGATGGACGTGTGTTCCATACGTGACCATCGGTAAATAACAGGATAATCGTATGAATTTTTCAGAATTAAGTATAAAACGACCGGTATTGGCCACAGTGATGGTATTGATTATCATCATCTTCGGCATGATCGGTTATTCGAGTCTCCCCGTGCGCGAGTATCCGAGTGTGGATAATCCCATTATCACCGTGCAGGTCTCCTACCCCGGTGCCAATGCCGAGGTGATTGAAAATCAGATCACCGAACCGCTCGAACAGAACATCAACGGTATTCCTGGAATCCGGTCACTGACAAGCCGAAGCAGTCAGGGCAGCTCACGCATCACGGTTGAATTTGAACTGAGCGTGGATATGGAGACTGCCGCCAACGATGTGAGGGATAAGGTCTCCATTGCTCAGCGTTACCTGCCACGCGATGCCGACCCACCGACAGTATCAAAGGCCGATGCCGATTCCGACCCCATCATGCAGCTCACTGTTCAGAGTCCGTTGCGCTCCATGCTGGAGCTTTCCGAGATAGCTGACCTCACCGTGAAAGAACGTCTGCAGACCATCGCCAACGTGAGTGCGGTAGAGATCTGGGGAGAGTACAGGTATGCCATGCGTCTGTGGCTCGACCCTATCCGTATGGCAGCATACAATATCACTCCCATGGACATCAAGAGTGCCCTCGACAAGGAGAATGTAGAGCTTCCTGCAGGCAGTATTGAGGGTGATCACATCTCACAATCGATCCGTACCATGGGATTAATGCAGACACCCGAGGATTTCAACAATCTGATCCTGATAGAGGACAACTTCCGAATCGTACGTTTCCGCGATGTGGGATATGCCGAGCTGGATGCTGCCGACAGGCAGAACATTCTTCGCCGTAACGGAGTACCCATGGTGAGCTGTGTGATCATCCCGCAGCCGGGTGCCAATCACATCAGCATTGCCGATGAGGTGAGGATGCGTATGGAACAGATGAAAAAAGACCTGCCTGAGGATGTGGTGCTCGATGTGGCTTTCGATAACACTAAATTTATCAGGGCATCGATCTCGGAAGTGCAGTCAACAGTGATCATTGCTTTCCTCCTGGTGGTTTTCATCATTTTCGTCTTCCTCAGAAACTGGCGGGTGACGCTGATCCCTGCCGTGGTGATTCCCATCTCGCTGATAGGCATCTTCTTCGTGATGTACCTTGCCGGATTCTCTATCAACGTGTTGTCGATGCTGGCAGTAGTACTGGCTGTGGGACTGGTAGTGGACGATGCCATTGTGGTTACGGAAAACATCTTTCAGAAGGTTGAGGCGGGGATGGATCCCGAGGAGGCCTCCATCACCGGATCAAAGGAGATCTTCTTCGCGGTGGTATCCACCACCGTCACACTGGTGGCTATCTTCTTCCCTATTGTCTTTCTGGAAGGGATGACAGGGCGTCTGTTTCGCGAATTCAGCATCGTGATCTCCGGTGCTGTGATCATCTCCTCTTTTGTAGCGCTCTCCTTTGTGCCGATGCTCTCCTCCAAGCTGTTGAAAAGGAAACAGAAAAAGAACAAGTTCTATGACAGGACAGAGGTCTTCTTTAACGGCATGAACCGATTCTACGACAGGGTGCTGCGCTCATTCATGCACCGTAAATGGATTGTGCTGCCTATACTTATCGGGTCTGCGGTCCTGATTGTTGTTTTATGGCGTATTATCCCTGCGGAGATGGCTCCACTGGAAGACCGGTCACAGGTGGTGATCCGTAATTCAGCACCCGAGGGAGCCACCTTCGAGTTTGTCAGAGACTATACCGATCGTATCGCTGCCATTGCCGATTCAGTGGTACCTGAACGGGAATCAAACATTGTCTTCACGCGTAGCGGGTTCAGCATGGTGCGGCTGGTATTGCCCGACATGACAGAACGTGACCGCAGCCAGATGGAGATAGCCGCCGCACTAACCCGCGGGGTGAAAAATGAGAATGCGGCCCGCGCCTTTGTGCAGCAGCAATCCACCTTTGGTGGACGTAGAGGTGGTATGCCCATACAATATATTCTTCAGGCACCCAATATCGAGAAACTGCAGGAGTTCATTCCTCCCTTTATGGAACAGATGAATGCCAGTCCCTATTTTCAGATGTCGGATGTGGATCTGAAGTTTACCAAACCGGAGACGCGTGTCAACATCGACCGTGATAAGGCAGCCATGCTAGGCGTGAGCACACGCGATATAGGGCAGACATTGCAATATGCCCTTAGCGGCCAGCGTATGGGTTATTTCTACATGAACGGCAAGCAGTATCAGATCCTGGGAGAGATCAACCGCCAACAACGCAATACCCCTGTAGACCTGAAGACCATCTATATCAAGAACGCCAACCAGCAGATGATACAGATGGATAATCTGGTGAAGCTGGAAGAGTCGGTAGCGCCACCCCAGTTATTCCGCTATAACCGCTTCAACTCAGCCACCGTCTCGGCGGCACTGGCACCAGGCTATTCACTGGGAGAGGGCCTCGAAGAGATGGACCGCATCGCCACTGAGGTGCTTGATGATAACTTCAGGACAGCCCTTGAAGGCGAGTCACGTAACTTCCGCGAGAGCTCATCAAGTCTGCTCTTTGCTTTCGGGCTCGCTATCGTTTTGATCTTCCTGGTGATGGCGGCTCAGTTTGAGAGCTTCAAGGATCCTTTCGTCATCATGTTCTCCGTGCCGATGGCACTCTTCGGTGCCCTGTTGTTCATGTGGATTGCTGGTGTAACCATGAACATCTACAGTCAGATTGGCATCATCATGCTGATAGGGCTGGTGGCCAAGAATGGTATTCTTATCGTTGAGTTTGCCAACCAGCGCCAGCAGGCGGGCCTCAACAAGTATAAAGCCATTCTTGAAGCTGCCGTGCAGCGGTTGCGTCCCATTCTCATGACCAGCATCTCCACCATCCTGGGCTTGCTGCCGCTGATGTTTGCCTCCGGCGAGGGTGCCAATGGCCGCATCGCGATGGGAACAGCCGTAGTGGGCGGACTGCTGATCTCCACGCTGCTCACCCTGTTTGTGATCCCTGTGATGTATGTCTACCTCTCCACCGACAGGGAGGTTGAGAAGTTAAAAAAGAGAGAAAGGAAACTACGAAATGAGTAAGACGATGAAGAAGGGATGGATGCTCCTCTTTTTTATGATTCCTGCCATAGTCTCGTCGCAAGAGATGATGGATCTGCAGGAATGCCTGAGAAGAGGGCTTGAAAAGAACTACGATTTACGGATCACACGCAACGAAGAGCTGATCTCCGACAACAATGTCACACTGGGCAATGCCGGTTTCCTGCCTGATGTAAGCCTCAACTCGGGCTACACACTACGCAACAGCAATACCGATCAGTTCCCTGTTGAGGAGGGTGAGGTGGTGCAGTCACGTAATGCGAACACCTACACACTGGATGCAGGCGTCAACCTCAACTGGACACTGTTCGAAGGATTCCGCGTACAGACCAACTACAAGCGGCTGCAGGAGATGCAGACCATAGGCGAGCTGAACACCCGACGGGCAATGGAGGATTTCGTTGCAAGCCTGACAGCAGAGTACTACAATTATGTTCAACAACAACTTCGCTTAGGAAATCTCAAATATGCCGTATCGTTATCAAAAGAGCGTCTGCGCATCGTGGAGGCACGTTATCAGGTGGGGTCGCTCTCCCGCCTCGACCTGCAACAGGCACGTGTCTATTTCAATGCAGACAGCTCGCTGCTGATACAGCAGTATGAGATCCTTCACAGCTCCCGTATCAAACTGAATGAACTGATGGGGGGTGATGTGGATCACTCTTTCATGGCTGAGGACAGCACCATCGTGTTTGACATGCTTCTATCGAAAGAGGAGCTTCTCAATGCCGCACTACAGCAGAACACAATCCTGCTCCTGACAGAGAAGAACAAAACGCTGAGCGAGCTAGAGTTGAAAAACCTGCAGAGTCGCAACTTCCCCTACCTGCGACTGAACACCGGGTACGGATTCACCCACTACGATTACAACAGGGGTGCACTCGAGCGGCAGCGCAATTGGGGACCTAATGTGGGTGTCACCCTCGGCTACACCCTCTTCGACGGGTTCAATCGCAGCAGGGAGCAGAAGAACGCCAGGATAACCCTCCTGAACCGGGAGTTGGAGATAGAGAGAAGCAGGCTTGCACTGCAGAGTGATTTCGCCAATATGTGGATGTCCTATCAGAATAACATGGAGCTGACACAACTGGAGATCGAGAGCCTCCGTAATGCGGAATTGAATTATGAGATTGCCATGGAACGTTACAAGATTGGAGATCTCTCGGGGCTGGAGTTGCGCGAAGCGCAGAACAGCCTGCTGGAAGCAGAGCAACGTCTTTTAACTGCCCAATACAGAACCAAACTCTATGAAATATCACTGCTGCAGATCAGCGGGAATGTCGGAGAATATTTGAAGTAGATTACCCAAGTAGGGATGCGGCAGCTATCGTATTGCGTGAACTCAGATTCAGCCGTGACTTTGAGGATGTTACCTACATTACGGATAATCGGACAACTTGGACATATCAGTGTCCGAGACCATCTATATTTTCCGATAGACATAACAACCAACTTCCGACGGGTGATCCTGCACATAAGTATCCGGATGTTCCTTTCTCAGCATCCACACCACCATAAAATCACCAGCCGCAGCACCGATAAAAATAACCCCCAATATCAGCAGCAGCGCACTAGCGTTGAAAAGAGATACAACAGCCGGAACAAGCCCAAGCAGCAGCGCCGGCATCAACGCACCCAGAAAGTAGTGTTCTATCTTCAGCGGCTCTTTACAATGACAATAGGGTGTAAGCATCTGCCACATCACTCCGAAACGAATGCTTTTAAAACCGTTTTTAGCAAATAGTCCGAAGAAAAGCCCGTGGATCAATTCATGGATGACCATACCTGCCACAAGCAGCAGTATGAATAATAGGATTTTTTGTATTGAGAACGAGAATTCCGACCTCCATATAAGGTAAAAAGGAATACCGAACAGTACTGCCGAGGCACCGGTAATCGCCAGAGCTACACCATTTGCGTTATATATATTGATCGTTCTCAGCTCTTTAACGTAACCTTCAAAATTTTCCATCGTCAAATGATAAATGCTTTAAAAGTATGTAGTACAAAATTAATAGTTCTCCTTCATATATTGAATCAAAAAAGTATTAATTATCAATTTGTACCAATATAAATCAATCATAATACCATTTCGTTTACGATCATAATAAACATAACGGCTATTTTGACCTATTCGGGCAGGCACGCTAAGGTTAAGGAAATGTTAAATAACCCAACAATAACGTTCGCATTGGAATCAAAACCGCAACGCTTTTTTCGACCAGATTGTTTGTAGGACACCTCTCCCCAGCAGATAGAGGATGAAGGAAAGCCAGAGGCCGTTGTTACCCCAGAGGGGCACCATGATGAAATAGC
>CAYUQE010000053.1:0-12932 GCA_964446805.1 uncultured Proteiniphilum sp.
TTCACACCACCCCCAATGAAGTTGGTTTGACGCACATCATAGGGGGCAATGACCACCTGCATTTCCTCGATCGCCTCCAGCGAGATGGGGTTGCCACCACCGGGAAGCCTGTCACTCAAACCAAAGTTGTTGTTGAAGTTGGCACCGTCAACAGTGAAGTTGGCCGTACGACCATCTGTACCTCCAAAGCTCATGCCATTGCCACCATATGGCGAGAGTCGGGTCACATCCATGATGCTGCGACTAACGGTAGGCAAATTGGCAATCTGGTCGTTGGTGATATTGGTTACAGCACCTGTTTTCTCTGTGGAGAACTTGGTACGAAGTGCCGTCACCACAATCTCATCCAGTGAGGTGGCTTCCTCAGATAGCACCACGTTCAACACATAGTTTTCACCCAGGCTCAACGTGATGTTGCTAGTAGTGCTTGTACCATAACCAATGTAGGATATTTCTACGGTATAAGGTCCGCCTACACGCATCCCGTTCAGGTTGAAGCGACCCTCCATGTTGGTTACCGTACCATAAGTTGTTCCTGAAGGCTGGTGTGTAGCAATCACCGTTGCGCCGATAACGGCGCCCTCAGCATCGGTAACCCTTCCGCTCATACTGGAGGTGGTTACCTGTGCATTTAATACAGTAGCCAGCAGCAATGAAAGAGCTACTGCCAAAAACCTCAATCTTTTCACCATAAATTTAATAATTAAGTTTTTAATACTTATTTGACTCGGTTTAATTTTGATACAAAAGTAATCAAATTAATGCAATTAATGTTACGTTCCTGTTACCTTTTTACCCACTGTTCATGCATACGATCGCACTGATAATTAATCGATTAATACCAATTTCGCACAAAAAAGGCTGGAATAGAATGAAAATGACAGCAAATGACTCTTTAACCGAATTTAATAAAACAAAAAAAGCGTATAACTTTCAAATTTTCATTTTCAGTTATACGCTTTCAATATAAAAAATGGATCCGCAGGATGAAAAATAGTAGGTGATTACATCATGCCTCCCATTCCGCCGCCCATAGGCATCTGCGGAGCAGGATTTTCTTCTTTGATATCGGTGATCACGCACTCCGTTGATAGGAACATGCCGGCAATAGAGGCCGCATTTTCCAATGCTACACGGGTAACTTTCGCAGGATCGATCACCCCTGTTTCGTAGAGGTTCTCATACTGATCCAGACGGGCATTGTAACCGTAATCACCTTTGCCTTCACGCACTTTCTGCACGATCACTGCACCTTCTTTACCTGAATTGACCACGATCTGACGCAGTGGTTCCTCGATGGCACGTTTCACGATCTCAATACCGGTGGTCTCATCTTCGTTATCACCTTTCATCCCTTCGAGGGCATCAATGGCACGGATGTAAGCCACACCTCCGCCCGGAACGGTTCCTTCTTCCACGGCAGCACGTGTTGCTGACAAAGCATCCTGTACACGGTCTTTCTTCTCCTTCATCTCCACTTCCGAGGCAGCACCCACGTAGAGTACAGCTACGCCACCCGCCAGCTTGGCAAGACGTTCCTGCAGTTTTTCGCGATCGTAATCGGAAGTTGTTTTCTCAATTTGTGCACGTATCTGACCGATACGGCTTTCAATGGCTGCTTTCTCACCCACACCGTTCACGATGGTGGTGGTATCCTTGTCGATGGTAATCTTCTCAGCGCTTCCAAGCATGTCGACGGTCGCATTTTCCAGTGTAAGACCCTTTTCTTCCGACACCACGACACCGCCGGTGAGGATAGCGATATCCTCGAGCATCTCTTTTCTGCGGTCACCAAATCCGGGTGCTTTCACGGCAGCTATTTTCAATGAGCCGCGCAGACGGTTCACGACCAGTGTGGTCAATGCTTCCGAATCGATATCTTCAGCAATGATCAGCATCGGTTTTCCTGTCTGCACACCTTTCTCAAGGATGGGGAGCAGGTCTTTAATTGCCGATATCTTCTTGTCGTAGATGAGGATGAGCGGATTTTCGAAATCCACCTCCATCGCTTCCGTATCGGTCACGAAATAGGGAGAGATATAACCACGGTCGAACTGCATACCTTCCACTACCTCCACATAGGTATCGGTACCTTTGGACTCTTCCACGGTGATCACACCCTCTTTGCTCACTTTCTGCATCGCTTCGGCGATCAGCTTGCCGATGGTTTCATCTCCGTTGGCAGAGATCTTGGCCACATTTTCAATTTTCTTCAGGTCGTCACCTACCTCCACAGCTTGTGCTTTCAGGCTTTCAACTACCTTGATCACTGCCTTGTCAATACCTCGTTTCAGATCCATCGGATTGGCTCCGGCAGTCACGTTTTTCAGTCCTACGCCAATGATTGACTGTGCCAGCACCGTAGCAGTCGTTGTACCGTCACCGGCATCGTCGTTGGTTTTCGAAGCGACCTCTTTCACCAGCTGTGCACCCATGTTCTTGAACGGGTCTTCCAGCTCTATCTCTTTGGCTACGGTAACACCGTCCTTGGTAATCTGAGGAGCACCATATTTCTTGTCGATAATTACATTGCGACCTTTAGGTCCCAATGTTACTTTCACGGCATCCGCCAATTCGTCCACACCTTTTTTCAGCAGGTCGCGGGCATCCATGTTAAATTTAATCTCTTTAGCCATTTTATTTCGTGTTATTTAATAATTTATTACAGTAATAGTGATTGATGCATACGTTCACCTGTATGTAACAGGTTTTCATGTCCAATCATGTACCATCCCCTATTTATGAAAGGATTGCCAGAATGTCAGACTGACGCATGATAAGGTGTTGCACCCCTTCGATTTCAATTTCAGTACCGGCATATTTTCCGTAAAGGACGCGATCACCTGCGTTCACGACCATCTCCTCGTCTTTGGTACCTTTACCTACGGCTATTACTTCCCCTTTCAGCGGTTTTTCTTTGGCTGTATCGGGAATAATAATTCCACTTACTGTTTTCTCTTCTGCAGCAGCTGGCTTAACCAGCACTCTGTCTGCCAATGGTTTAATGTTCATAGTCCTTCAATTGATGTTAATATAATTAGTAAATGATATCTGATTGACATGAACAGAATAGCGAATTCTGTGCCAAAATTATTATTTGGCATATTTCGTTCGTGAATAAAATGAATCCTCATAAAACCTGACAAAATTACCGACATTTTTGTCACAGGTGTTCGTGTGGGCAGATTGAGATTTTCAGGTTTATCCCTCAAACATATTTTCATATCAGCTGTTTATAACTTGAATTCGAAAACAGAAAAATGTACCGGCCACAAAAAAGCATTTCAATGAAAAGTCCATCCAGCAGGGAAAAGAGCAATCGTAACATGTATCTGATCGCCTTACTGATGGTGACAGTAGGCTTACTCCTTTATTTTTTAATGAAACCTGATGTTCAATCCGAATCAATGATGCAGACAGAACCATTGGAGATCCCTTTTTCCAGGCAGGGCGAACTGTTGTTTATAGGTCAGTCAGCCTCCGATACGCTTGCAATAATTGAGATAGAGATCGCGGATGATGATCTGAAACGGGCACGTGGATTAATGTATCGCAAATCGATTCCCGAGAAGGGTGGAATGCTCTTCATCCATGAGACGGAGCAGATACAAAGCTTCTGGATGAAAAACACCTATATCCCTCTGGATATCATCTTCGTGAACAGCGAGAAAATAATCGTCACCATCCATCCAAACACCCGTCCGTTGAAAGAGTGGAGTTATGCCTCCACGCAGCCTTCGCTGTATGTGGTGGAGGTGAATGCCGGTTTTTGTAACCGACATCATATCAGATCGGGCGACAGGATTGATTTTTAATGTACGTAATAGTCAACCACAGCATAAAACTGCTGTTTATTCCGCACTCCTGTTCTTTACGTATTTCTCCAGCCACTGATCCTGCTCCCAAAGCAGGTGAAGGACATTCTCCTTTGCCATATATCCATGGCTTTCCAATGGCAGAATTACCATCCTTACAGGGGCACCAAAGCTTTTTAGTGCCTGGAAATAACGTTCGCTCTGCATGGTGTGGGTACCGGAATTGTTGTCGGCCTCACCATGTACAATCAGCAGGGGTGTTTTCATTTTATCGGCATGCATGAAGGGCGACATACGGTTGTAGACATCCATTGCTTCCCAATAGTTCCGCTCCTCACTTTGAAAACCAAAAGGAGTGAGTGAGCGGTTATAAGCACCGCTGCGGGCAATACCGGCCGCAAACAGGTCGGAGTGTGACAGCAGGTTGGCGGTCATGAAAGCACCGTAGGAATGACCACCCACGGCCACTCTGTGACGATCAATATATCCGAGTGAATCTACCGCATCGATGGCAGCTTTCGCATTGGCCACCAGCTGATCTACAAAGGTATCGTTCGGTTGCGTATCACCCTCTCCCACGATTGGAAAAGCCGCATCGTCGAGCACCGCATAACCGCGTGTGACCCAATAAATAGGGTTACCGTATGACAAATAGGTGAAGCTGTTGGGGTTTGAAGTGTTTTGACCTGCACTGCTTTTATCCTTGTACTCCGTAGGGTAAGCCCACATGATCATCGGCAGCTTCTCCTTTCTTGTCATGTCATACCCTGCAGGAAGATAAAGTGTCCCTGTAAGTGCTACACCATCAGCTCTCCGATAGTTGATCACCTCTTTATGGATCTGATCAATACCTGCAAAGGGATTTTTAAAAACGGTGAGTGCTCTCTGCTTCGCTTTTCCCTTGATATTCTTGATGTAATAATTGGGATATTCCGTGGGCGACTCCACACGTGCCAGGATGGTACCTTTCCTGCTATCAATGAAAGAGAGCAGCTCTTCCACCTTGTCAGTGGCATTGGACTGATAAACACGATTCTTCTGCAATGTTTTCAGATCGAGCGCATCGATGAAGGGGTACTGGCCCTCTGTTGTGAAACCGTCACCAAAAAGCCAGACAGTACTGCCCTCCATCTTCAGTGTATAGGTACCAAGTCTGTTCCTCTCTGTCTGCAGCGTGCCGGGGTGACTGTAAGCATCCTGATAATTACGGTCTGAGAGTATGCGTGGTACATGGCTGCTATCGGAAGGAGTGAATAGGTACATCCTGGTATTTCGTGTGTTCCACCATCTGTCACTCACCACGGCATAGGTGTCGTTACCCCATATGACTCCCGCAAAGCGATCGATGGTTTTCATCAGTTGAACAGGTGAGCCGGTGAAGGGAGCATTAAGCTGAAACAGCACATCGCGATGGGTGACCATAACCTCCGGATCACCTTTATCAAGTGCTTCTACCCAGGCCAGTGTTGCCGGCTTATCGGCTCGCCAGTGAATGCTTCTTTTCCCTTCGTAGGTAGCCATGAATCCTACAGGCAGCTTGTCGAGCAACGGTTGACTGCTGAAGTGCATGATAAACCTTCCATCAGCGGTGTATATATCGGTCCGGTTCGGGAAGCTGTAATAGGGAACCACATACGAGAATGGGCGTGTGAGGGTTGTGAGCATAAGATAGGCGCCATCGGGAGAAAAGACCTCATCCAGGTACATCCCCGCCTCTTTCCAGCGGATTTTTGTGCCGGTAAGACTCACTTTATATAATTCCGATCTCAACAGTGTTTCCAGATTGGCTTCATCCATCGGATTCTTCAGGAGATCCTGGTAGGTTCTGTTCTGAGAGACCTGTCCATCGCTCACAGAGACGATGGGTCCCTCAGGTATGGTCCTCACGGGGTCGGCCAATGCGGCCCTATCTAGCGGCATCATCCTCACCAGCAGATTTTTGTTATCTGGGAACCAGCTATAGGGAGCACCGGCATTGGCGTTTAGAGCTGCATCGGTCACTCTGCGGGCAACAAGCGACGTCAGATCGGCCACCCACAGTTCTACACCATCGTGCACCGTGTTGGTGAATGCAATCTGCGATTCATCGGGTGAGAAGGAGATGTAGGCTATCTGGGCATTTTCAGGTAGCCCCTTGATTTGGAGTATCTCCTCATCTTCTATCTTTTTATAGCGAATATCATTCACATAGGTCAGCGTACTTGAAATGTTTGCATCAGGGTTTATCCGCAGGCCCCCCAGTCTCAGTTCGGGCTGGTTAAGCTCTCTGAGCGACTTGAACGTGTTTCTGTAATAGAAAAGGATCTGTTTTTTCTTACTGTCCATATCCACCAATGGGGCTCTTTCGATATCTACCAACGCAAGGATCTCGTCGGGTGGTGTCTGATAGGTGATTTTCTCCTGTGATTGCAACAATGGGGTGATCATGATATTGAAAATAAATAAAAGAGAATAGGTTCGTTTCATAGCATTCCATTTTGTCTTATTTCTTGTGAAATAGGGTGGCCGATGCCTGTGCTGTGGGCATCACCACCATATCGTTGATGTTCACATGAGGTGGTCGGGAAGCCACAAACCATATACATTCGGCGATATCATCCGCCACAAGATGCTCATATCCCTCGTATACACTCGCTGCACGTGCTCTGTCGCCATGAAAGCGGACCAGTGAGAACTCCGTCTCCACTGCTCCGGGCGATATCTGTGTCACCTTTATGTGGTGTGTCAGCAGATCGATCCGCATAGCCTTGCTGAGTGCATCCACTGCATGCTTGGTGGCACAGTATACATTTCCGTTAGGATAGACCTCTTTACCGGCTATGGAGCCTATATTGATGATATGGCCACTTTTACGTTTCACCATGCCTGGTGCGATGGCGCGAGTTACGTAGAGCAACCCCTTCACGTTGGTATCAATCATTCTGTTCCAGTCATCACTGTCTCCCTCCTGTAAAACAGACAGACCGGCCGCCAGCCCAGCATTATTTATCAGTAGATCAATATTCGCCCACTCTTCGGGCAGGTTGTCGAGCGCCTCTTTCACCGAATGTTCCTCTCTCACATCGAAACAAAGGGTGAGTACCCGAACATTTCTCTCTTCCAGTTTGTTTTTAAGGGTAGTTAATCGGTCGTGACGCCTGCCTGTGAGAATGAGATTGAACTGGTGACGGGCCAGTGTGAGTGCAGCGGCCTCACCAATACCGGAGGTAGCACCTGTGATCAAAGCGATTTTTGACATCATATGGGGTATCGTTTGTTGAAAAAAACGATCAAATTTACGCAAAAAATCAGTCATGCAGGGTTATATCTGAAAAAAAGCGTAATTTTACATGAGGAAAGATAACATTCATCAAAGATTAAATGATTAAAAGATGGAAGATAAATTCGTGACGGTTAAAACATTCAATTTCCCGGCTGATGCCACCATTGCGCAAACATTCATGGAGATGAAGGGGATAGACATATACATGAAGAACCTCATATCCAACAGATTGTCGTACTCTCTTGGAGAGATTGAGATGCAGGTCAGAGACTCGGATTTTGAGCGTGCCAAAGATGCCCTTCTTGAAGGCGGATTTGCTCAACCCGATGATTTCCAGCAAACGCTTACAAAGTGAATCAATTCAAATCGTAAAGACTCAAATGATAGAACAGTCGGAGAGAGAAAGTAAAAACATTCACTACAAGTATATCCTTATAGGATTGCTGATCCTGTTGGGATTGATTATTTTCAAGTTTACCCGCCCTTATATGAGCGGGTTTCTTGGAGCGGCCACCTTGTATGTGATATTCAACGGGCAACAGAAGATACTTAGCGGCAAGTTTAAGATGAAAAGGTCGCTAAGTGCGCTTCTCATCGTGCTGGAAGTACTGTTCTTCATCCTTATTCCACTCACTGGAATCGCTTTTTTCGTGATAGACACCTTTTCCGGTATCAGCATCAACCCACAGGCGATACTGGATGATGTGACTGCATTTATCACTTCGCTCGAAGAGAGATTGGGCTTTGAACTCTTCACCCCGGCCAACCTGTCGGGGCTGCCAAAAATTGGCACTGACCTGTTACAGATCCTGGGGAACAGCATCTACTCATTTGTGATCAATATTGTTGTTATTCTTTTCGTACTATATTATATGCTCTTCAGTAACGATGAGTTTGAGAAGTCGATCAGGGAAATATTACCTTTCAAGGAAGAGAACAAGCAGATACTCGCAGAAGAGACCCGTCTGATTATCCAGGCCAATACCATCGGCATTCCTTTGATGGCCATCATTCAGGGTGTTTTCGCTTATGTTGGTTACCTTATATTCGGTGTGGAGGGTGCGATCATGTACGCGTTACTCACTGCCTTCGCTACTATTTTACCGCTCGTGGGGACAATGATCGTATGGATACCATTAGGTATTGGGCTGCTGATAAGTGGTGATTATGTGAACGGCATAGGACTACTCATCTATGGCATGATCATCATCGGGGGTGTGGACAATGTGGCCCGCTTTCTTCTGCAGAAGAAGCTTGCAGACATACACCCGTTGATTACGGTATTTGGGGTTTTGGTAGGGCTGCCGATGTTCGGGTTCTGGGGTATCATTTTTGGGCCGTTAATACTCTCGCTGTTCATTCTCTTCTTCAACATGTACCGTCACGAATATGTGAAGGGGTCAAAAGCCGAACCGCGAGCCACCACCCGCTCCAAATCAAGACAGGTAAGAATACCGGGCTACATTCCCGCCCAGATAAAAAATAAAAAGAGCAATGTGCTTAAAAGCGAATAACTATCACCTTATCCTGTGCATGCTGTTTTTTATGCTACTGTCGTGGGGTTGTCAATCGGCGCAAAAAAGTGATGAAAATGAAGAAGGGAAACTGCTTGCCAGTGTTGCTATCAGCTATGCGGAAGGATTCAGTATTGATTATTTCGCCGACTATACAAAAGTGATCATCCACAACCCATGGACGAATGAGAAGAAACCCTATGCCGTTTATTATCTTTGTAAAAGTGATTCAATCTTAACCCCCACAGAAGGAACAAAGCTGAAGATACCTCTCAGTTCACTTGCAGTGAACACATTCACCTATTTTGAATTTCTGCGCCTTTTAGAGGAGCCCGGGGTAATTAAAGGGGTTACAGACGGTTTTCGAATATACAATCCTGCCATTCTCCAGAAAATTGAGACAAGGGAGATCATCGATCTGGGCGACCCGTTCAATCCGAATGTGGAGCGAACAATGTCATTAATGCCGCAGGCTATCATCAACTCGGCATATGCACAACAGGACAGTTACAGTGAACGCCTTCTCCAGGCGGGATTCCCCATTATCTATTCACTCGAGTGGATGGAGACATCACCGCTGGCACGTGCCGAATGGATTAAGATGATTGCTGCTTTCTTCGACAAGGAAGCAGCCGCAGACAGTATCTTCAGGACTATTGAACAAAGATATCTTGCACTACAGGTTTTGACGAAGAATGTGTCACCCCACCACACTGTCATGGCAGGTGATAATTTTCAGGGTACCTGGTATGTGCCCGGCGGCAAAAGCTTCAACGCTTCTCTGTTCAGGGATGCAGGACTTGATTATCGCTATAAAAACAACCATGAAAGTGGTAGCATTGGGCTGGATGTTGAATCAGTACTCACCCAGTTCGGCAAAGCGGCCTTCTGGGTTGGATGTGAAGCCGACACATATGGTGAGCTGGCTGAAAAGGATGCCAAGTATCTGTTGCTTGAGTCGGTGAAAAAGAGACAGGTATTTAACAACCATAACCGCATAACCGCATCGGGTGGAAACGATTACTTTGAAAGTGCCATTGCACATCCCGATCTTATCCTTTCAGACCTAATCAAAGCAACCCATCCCCAACTGTTGCCGGACTATTCATTCACGTACATCAAACCACTCGAGGAGAGTCCTGCCCGTGAAAAATAAAACCGCGATATTTATACTGCTTGGAGCAGTCTTACTGGCAGCATTTATCTGTGACATCTTCACCGGTAATGCGCCCATATCTGCGAAAGAGGCTTTGGCTGCCCTCTCAGGCACGTCGGGAGATGCCATCATTGATGAGATCATCCGCAATTATCGCCTGCCTAAAGCACTCACTGCCATAATTGCAGGTAGTGCCCTTTCATTATCGGGATTGTTGATGCAAACGCTCTTCCGTAATCCGCTTGCCGGACCGGATGTGCTGGGTGTGAGTGCCGGCGCCGGATTGGGTGTGGCACTGCTCACCCTGCTCAGCGGATCAGTGATCTATCCTTTTATCTCCTCCATGGGAGGTATGGCACAGGTGGTAGCTGCCATTACTGGAGCTGTACTGGTGTTAATGCTTATCCTGGCAGTGTCGGCACGTATCAAAGACTCCATCACCATCCTCGTGTTGGGCATGATCTTCGGATATGTGGCAAGTGCCATGGTGACCATCTTGCAAAGCTTCGCCAACCCCGACTCATTGAAAGTGTTCGTCACATGGACCTTCGGCAGTCTGGGGAGTGTCACCTGGGATAAGATGCCCCTGCTGCTAACGCTTGTGCTGGCAGGTATCCTCCTTTCTTTCAGCCTGCAGAAAGCATTGAACAGCCTCCTGCTGGGGGAGCATTATGCGGCCAGCAGCGGTTTACACATCAAGCGTACACGCTTTCTGATCATCACTACTGCTGCGGTTGTCACCGGAGCAGTCACAGCCTTCACCGGCCCCATCGCTTTTGTGGGAGTTGTAATTCCCCATTTCGCCAGAGCGCTCTTCGGGACGGTAAACCATAAAACGATCCTTCCTGCCACCATCCTTCTGGGGAGCATACTGATGCTGGTGTGTGATGTAATCTCACAGATACCTATCTCCAACAGAACATTACCCATCAATGCCGTCACTGCCATTTTCGGTGCACCCATGATTATCTGGATTGTGTTGAAGAGGAAAAAACTGTGACCCTCCCTTTTTGCTCGTAACATGAATAGCAGAAGAGGTTTAGTGTGATCTCATTCATCCCATCACACAGCGCATAAAAACGCTCCTCAATTAAACAATATCGCTTCTTAATTGTCATATAGCGTGTACTGTTTTTGCATTATGGCAGAATGGCATTGTTTTTGCTTTTAACAAAGCCAATGTAGGTATGACAGGATAAAACAGTACAAAGCAGTTTGAATGAATAATAAATTTTTTAACGGGCCACTCCCATTTTTATCCTGAATGATTCAAAAATAAACTATATATTTGTAGATAATAACAGAGCTAAAAGACAATGGATAATAACTTTTCTCAACGAGTCAGAGACATCATGGCATTCAGTCGTGAGGAAGCAGGACGACTCCAGAACAATTATATTGGTCCGGAACACCTTATGCTGGGTATCCTCCGTGATGGTGAGGGTTTGGCAATACAGGTGCTTCAGGATTTCGATATTGATCTCCTGAAATTGAAAGATTACATCGACTCCCATGTACGTGCCATCCAGGAACCTTACGAGGGAAGCAGTGAAGTAGTGATCAATAAGAATACGGAAAAAGCGTTAAAAATGAGTATTCTGGAAGCCCGGCTCACGAAGAGTGCCGAGACCGATTCCGAACATATACTCTTGGCGTTGCTGAAAGAAAAAAGTACGCTTATCAACGAGATACTCACGCAATTTCAACTTGATTATTCAAGTGCATTTTTATATGTGAAGAGCATTATCGACAACAGAACGGATGAAGATGAAACCGATTCACCTATCTCAGGTGCTAACTTTACCGACGATGATGATGATGAGATGAACGACAAGTCTTCGTTCAATCCCGGTGGCGGACAAGGGACCTCTTCACAAACAAAGAACAACGCTTCCGACACACCTGTACTTGACAACTTCGGCACTGACATCACACGCGCTGCCCTGGAGAACCGTCTCGACCCCGTAGTGGGACGTGAGAAAGAGATAGAACGCATCGCTCAGATCCTGAGCCGCCGCAAGAAAAACAACCCCGTGCTGATTGGTGATCCCGGTGTGGGTAAATCGGCTATTGTCGACGGACTGGCACTGCGCATCACACAGAAGAAAGTATCGCGTGCACTGTTCGACAAGCGGGTGATAGCGCTCGACATGGCATCTATCGTTGCCGGCACCAAATACCGCGGCCAGTTTGAAGAACGGATCAAGGCGATCCTGAATGAACTGTCGAAGAACCCGAACATCATCCTCTTCATCGACGAGATCCACACCATCGTGGGTGCTGGAGGTGCTGCCGGATCGCTCGATGCTGCCAACATGCTGAAGCCGGCGCTGGCACGTGGCGAGATTCAGTGTATAGGTGCCACCACGCTTGATGAGTACAGAAAGAACATCGAGAAGGATGGTGCCCTGGAACGTCGTTTCCAGAAGGTGATCGTGGATGCCACCACACCCGAGGAGACCTTACAGATCCTGCGCAACATCAAAGAACGATACGAGGAGCATCATAACGTCCGCTATACAGACGAAGCACTGCAGGCCTGCGTGAAGCTCACCGACCGCTATGTATCCGACCGCACCTTTCCCGACAAGGCCATCGATGCGCTGGATGAAGCAGGAGCGAGGGTACATATCTCCAACATCGTGATACCGGAAACCATTGAACATCTGGAAGTAGAGCTGAAAGAGGTGGAACATCAGAAAACAGATGCGGTGAAGGCTCAGAAATATGAGCTGGCTGCCAGCTACCGCGACAAGCAACGACAGCTGTTGCTGGCCCTGGAAGCCGAGGAAGAGCGCTGGCAGAGAGAGATCAAGGAGAAGCCGGAGATGGTGGATGAAGAGAAGATCGCCGAGGTGGTGGCGATGATCTCCGGTGTGCCGGTACAGCGTATCGCACAGGCGGAAGGACAGCGACTACTGGAGATGCGCGAGGAACTCAAGGGAAAGGTGATTGGTCAGGACGAGGCGGTGGACAAGATCGTGAAAGCGATACAGCGTAACCGTGTGGGACTGAAAGATCCCAACAAACCCATTGGCACCTTCATGTTCCTGGGACCCACAGGCGTGGGGAAAACGCACCTGGCCAAGAAGCTGGCCGAGTTTCTCTTTGATTCGACGGAGAATCTGATCCGTGTGGATATGAGCGAGTACATGGAGAAATTCAACGTGTCGCGCCTTGTGGGA
>CAYUQE010000054.1:0-3064 GCA_964446805.1 uncultured Proteiniphilum sp.
GCTTGTTGAACGATTTGACGGCAACCTCCGCTTCCAGCTTGCTGCGTGTGGTCCGTATCTGGTCCATCAACTCACGCGACCGTTGTGAGGGGGTTTTGACCAGCGGCCTGAAAAGACGACTTTCACTGCCGAAGAGAGCGGAGGCCCCCCTGGCTACAACGGAGACACCCGTTTCAAACACTTTCCCTACAATATATTCGGTCCCCGCGCTTTTCGCACCCTCCCAGATCTGAGAAGAGGTGGTGGCACCTTTCTTTTGTCCTGCCTCGTAATAACCATTCACAAATGAGGCAACACCGCCGGTAACGGGCGACCAGAAACTGGCGGCCTGCATGACACCCTCTTTGGGTCCTCCCGCAAGATAGCCCGTTACACCACCGTAAACGGCGCCCAATGCTTTTGTGCCGTAAATGGTTGCCGCCGCTTCGGCACCATAGGCGCCGGCCAGGGCACTCGACCCCAACCCGACAGAGATGGCGCCCGCCGCAACAATCGTCGACTGTGCCCAAAACTCGTTCTCTTCCGAGTTGACGATGGCTTCTGTCGCTACCGCATGATCATACTCCCCATATCCCTGCAATTGCTTGTTCAAAGCCAATGCCAGTGAACGTGCCTTTTCCACGTCGCCCGATACCAGTGCATCACCGTCGATTATACTTTCTGCCAACCTACGGGCGGTCTCCCGCTGATCCCAGGGGAGGCGCCTGATCTGATGATCGACGACATAAGCAGCTCTTCTGGTGGCATCGCGACGGGCTGCATCAATGTGCATATCATGAATCATCTTACTGTGCGTATAGTCCTGGTAAACGGTGCGTGTATGAACCACTTCACCCGTCTGAAGGGTGGTGACAGCATCTTCTTCGCCTTGCATGGTCGATTGAAAGGAGATGATGCGCACATCGATATCGGCCATTTCTTTCCTGATGCTTGCCGCTTCCTGTGGGCTTTTCACCTGCGACAGCCTTTCGGATGCCCGCTGCTTGTACTCCCGTTCGCGGTCTATCTGCTCCCGGATGGTGGCGATGATCTCCCTGCGGGATGCGATGGATTCCTCCCTCGACTTCTTTTCAAGTGCCAGCGAGTCCTGCATCTCTTTGTCACGTGCAGAGCGTTCTTCGGTTTCTTTTGCCAGCTGGCTGTTCTTTTCCTCTTCGCGGCGCTGTTTCTTCGATTTCTTCTGAGCTGCCATGTCGGCGCTGATGCTGGCTCTCACGGCTTCTTCAAAATCCTCAATGGCATCAACGGGCACCACACCGTTTTCGTTGAAGGTATACTGGCTCCATCGGTTCTCGGCCGACCATTCAATGGCCATTTTGAAGAAGAAGCCACTTCGCATGATGCGTGTTCCGTAGTTGTTGCAGGCCGCCTTGTAGGCTTCCTTGTCGGCAACCAGGCCGGGGTTGTCCATATCTGCATCGGTCACACCGGAATATTCGCGCAACCGGAAATAGTCGAAAGTGAGTTTTGAAATTAGCATCACCGGTACTTTCGGGAGATAGTTCACGAAGGTCCCGTCGGAGGTGATATCGGGCTTCTGGTCAGTTCTGGATGGCAGATCAAGCTGCTCCACTTTCACGCTTGAGAGGCAGGCCTCGTCTGCCTCCATCTCCTCATCGCTGCAGGGGTCTGACTCAATGAGCTGAATGGCGTAGTAGTGATCTTTCCCGTTTACTTTCGTCCTGAACAGATACCGGATCAACGTCTCTTTCAATTCATCCAGCCCCCCTGCTTGATAGGGGCTTTTGCGGGTCCCTATCCAGCTTTCACCCAGGTATACATCCTCTGCATCCTTTTGAAAGATATGCCTGTAACGGTTGTATGCCTCGCATTTGGCATCGTTGGGGTTGGGGGGGTTGCCCAGCTGCTGGATGCGGTTGGCCAGCTCCTGCATCGCTGCATTGAGCGACTCCAGACCCGTGGTGTGCATTTTCGCCTCGAAGAGTGCTGCATGAAAAGCCTCCTGGTCGTCCCATTCCACAGCTGTGGCGGCATCAAGCATGACAAGCTGTACGGCAGCGAGCGTGCGCAAGTAGGATTCGCGTGCCGCAAGGAACTGGCTGATCAGGGGATTCAGCCTATTCAGGTAGTCGATGATCTCCTGCGTGGGATAATTGAACAGTGGCGCCCATGTCTGCTCAAACCGCCGTCCTTCCTCCTCCGGCATGGGGCCGTAAATCAGGCGCATACCCTCAAATGCAACCGACAGGGCGGCTTTGTAGTCGAACGCTGATAAATGAGTGATAGAGGGCAGCGTTTCAGGAATCATCGGTTCAACGCCACCCGTTAGCTTGATCTCTTTCGGGTTCGTATCCTCCCAGGGCATCCCTTCGGTGACCTGGTTGGCGGGAGCGCAGGGATCGGCAGCGGTAAATGTTACCCGGGGTATATCTTTCAGGTCTTGCAGGGGAGGAGTGGTCACTGCTCCTTTTTTTCCTTTCTTCTTCTCTTTTTTCTGCTGACTGGAGTTGAGGTGAACCTCCATGTTCCGGTACTCATTCAGAGCGGCAGCCATCTCAATGGGAAAGCTGGCTACTGCAACACCGATAAGGATAAAAAGGATTGTCCGTTTCATAGTTGAATCAGTAAAGCGTTTAATATGTATTTAGCCATTCAGGTTGTAAAAAAGAGAATGCAAAAACACCTGTATCATGTTCAGCAAAGTTCCAAAGTGTTTGTCATATAACGGTTAAGCGTGATCGGTAAGGTTCATCAGCGTTGTGGCCTCACATCAGGACAACAACAGGCAAATATAAAATTAAATCCTCATATTTGTGTGTCAAATCGTAAAAATATCTATACAAATCGTAAATCTTTTTATGTGGATATAAGAAACTGAAGATTTGTGAAATTTGTCTCAAAAGAATTTTTTGCAATGATGCACCCATGCCGGTATAGCCTGATATAATTGACGACAAACGTTTTGACCAGCCATCAGTTAGGTTGGGCTTTGTGGAATTTCGGTGGGTGACTTTGGGATGCTTGATTCAGGAAGGAAAAATGTGACCTGTAAAAACGTGGCACGGACATCAGTTGGATCGCAAGCTGTTGGACTTGTTGCAGA
>CAYUQE010000054.1:3164-5308 GCA_964446805.1 uncultured Proteiniphilum sp.
ACCTCCACACCGCTCCATGTCCTGCTACTCTGACTTACTCCCGGATAAGCCTGCTCCGGTCGAGGACGCTTACCTTTCGTCCTTTCAGTTGGATGATTCCCTCATCTTCCATCTCTTTCAGGGAACGGGCCAGTGACTGTCGTTGTACCCCGAAATACTCCGCCAGTTGCGTACGGGAACGTTTCAGCGTGAATCTGCCATCCTCCACGGTAGTCTTCTCCAGAAAGAAGGTTGCCAGCTTTTTCCGCAGGCTTTTTAATGAGATCATCTGCAGCTTGTTGGTGAGGATGAGGGTTAAATCGGCATTCATCGTCAGAAAATTGGTCAGCAGCTGTTGGTTGTTGCCCATCTCATCCAGCCAGGCCACCTTTGAAATCTTCAGGAAGATGGCGGTCTCCAGTGCTATCACATCAAACGGATAGTAATTTTTGGCCCCGTAGATGAATGAGGGTGCGAGGGGTATCACTGCCTCCAGGATGTCGATATCCAGCACGTTGCCCTCCAGGGTGATCATCTCAGTTCTGACGCTGCCCTGTATCAACAGCATCACGAAGTGGATGGGATCGCCCTGGCGAACAACAATCTCCCCTTTCTTGTAGGTGAGGATCTCCCGCACGTTCCTGTCGAGGAAATTATCATGCTCCCGCTGCGACATTCCACGGAAAAGAGGGCAGTATGACAGCTCCTGATTGGAATGATGGGCGTGATGATGATGCAGATCGAGATTGTCTATCGGAACCTGAAATTTCTCTAACAGGTGAATCAGGTGTTCATGAGAAAAGCCCTGCACGGGATATTTGGCTGTCTGAATTTTCATTTCCATAGGATGTCATATCATTGAACTGCCGGCGCTCTCTCATCAGCCCTCGTTAAATAAATCAAAATGATGTGCGATGTCGCCTGGGTGACATATTTTGCGATGGTTGGCAGATACCTTTGCGTTACAAATAAACGGAAAAATCCCAACAACCAAAAATTAAAAAGTATGAAGAAAAGAATTGACAAGTTAGCAACAAGATTACAGCGTTCGCTGTTCGTTTTATCACTGATCGCCATTTTCTCTCTCCTGGGCATGCAACCCGCATCGGCTCATTGCGATTCATTCGATGGGCCTGCCCTGGTTGATGCCGCCAGCGCGTTGGAGACAAACAATGTGGAGTTGATAAAGAAATGGATCCTGCCGGATGATGAAGCGGTGGTAGTTCCCCTGTTCCATAAAACGATGAGCCTGAAGGATGGGGATGCGGAGCTGTATGAAATTGTAAGGACCCACTTCTATGAGACATTCGTCCGCCTGCACCGAGAGATGGAAGGGGCTTCGTTTACCGGGCTCAAGCCGGCCGGAACAACAGCGCATATCACCATAATGAGCGATAAGGCAATTAAGACCGGCGATTTTAACGGACTGCTGGCAGCTCTCAACAGGCATGTGAACGCACAGTTGACAGAGAAGTATGAGAAAGTGGCTGCCCTCTACCCGGTGAAAGATCGTTCCGTAGAAGAGGGACGACGATACGTTGCTGCCTACGTAGACTACACACATGCCGTGGAAGCGGTCCACGATATCCTGGCTGGTGGGGGACACCACAATCATTGATCTGTTTCACCCAAATTAATGTGCATGAAAAAACCGATGACTCATTTGTGAGCATCGGTTTTTTGCTATTCCGGCACTTCTGCCATTTACAAGGCTTTCACCCCGGATGATAATACCGGGTATCCCATCCGTCTGTGCCGATCGACATGTTTACCCGGTTACTGAGGAAGAGACCGGCAAACAGCAGGAGCACAACACCCACGGCGATCACGATGATATGCTTCATGTTGCGTGCGATGGCTTTTGTAAGTCCCAATGCGTGGGGCAGACAGCTGAAATCGGAATGCATCAGGACAACATCGGAAGTTTCTATTGCCACATCTGTGCCGCCTCCCATCGCGATACCTACATCTGCCAATGCCAGTGAAGGGCTGTCGTTCACCCCGTCGCCCACGAAAGCAACGATCTCTCCCTTCTCTTTAAGACGCTTTACATAGTTCGACTTATCTTCCGGCAACATGTTTCCAAAGGCCTGCGTTAATCCCAGCTCACGACTCACTGTATCTACTGTTCGCTGGTTATCACCGGAGAGCATCACGAGGTTTTT
>CAYUQE010000054.1:5408-12841 GCA_964446805.1 uncultured Proteiniphilum sp.
ATCGTGCCTTTTTCGAGGATGGTGCCTGCAAATACTTTCAAACTGCTATCTTTCCCTGCAGGGGCCGATTCGCCGGTGATGCTTGCCTCATTGATATATCCCTTACCTGATATGACAGTGCCGTCTACCGGAACCTTCGCCCCTGTCTTGACGAGAAGCAGATCGCCTGTCTCTACCTCCTCCACATTCACCACCTCAAATTCGCCGTTGTCATTCTCTTTCAATGCGCTCTCAGGTGCCATCTCCGTCAACTCCTTAATGGCCGATCGGGTCTTGTTCAGTGTCCGCTGTTCCAGGTAACCGCCGAAGAGGAAGATGAAAGTGACGATGGCCGATTCTTCGAAGTTTTAAATCAGAAACGCTCCAATCACGGCTATGGTCACCAACACATCGATGCTTACTACTTTTACACGCAGTGCCTGGTATGCCTGAATGGCAATGGGCATCACTCCCAGCAGAGAAGCAACCGCCAGCGCACCGGTAAATAGTGTGTCATTGCCTGCGGTCCACTTGCTGATAAACGCGAGAGCGATCAGCAGGGCACTTAACAGGGTGATTTTGTTCTTACTTGTTAATATTATTCGTTGCATATCATTCGTTTATTTTCTTACTTTGATTCCTATGCAAATATACCCCGGGACTGGGAGGCAGGGTGTCACCCTGGCGACACATACTCTCTTTTCAACAATATTAACTGATGAGTATTTGCAATGTTTCCACAAAAGATGGTGGCTCTGAGAATGTTTTTTTGCATAAACATTTGGCTCAGATTTTTGTGATGTTTTTTTTTTGTGTAAGTTTGCAAAATATTGATTTAGCAGATCTTAGAACTTTTTCATGAATTCTATCCGGCAATGTGTCTGTTTGCCATGCGATATATTACAGATGAGGAATTAGTCTCTTCTGAATTACTTTCCAACAACTATTCATTAAAGCTTTGGAAAAGAAAACCGGGAAGTGGTGGGATTGTAATGAATCCAATATCATCAAAAACGATGCAATCAGTCAATCAGATCAAAATCCGGGATACTAAATAGTTATTAGTTTAAATGTTTCAGTATTTTTTGAATTTTAAACTTGTGTACATATAATACATGGCCTGATGAACAAAACAATCATTTTCTTTCTGTCGGGATTTTGCAGCCTGATGATCTTCACCTCGATGAGAGCGCAGGAGTTTAAGCTGGGTGCATCCGGTTATTTCCGCAACAAAGGTGTCGAGGTGATGGCCTATGACGATATCTACCCCGAGGGACACCAGGGTGGGGTATCGCTCATCATGCATGGCAACCGGGTGGCGACCAACGGAGACATCCGCCTGGAGCCATCGCCGGGACAATGGCAGCCAGTTCCCAAACAAAACAGTCGGGAGGCGGATACCGTTGCCAACACCATCATCGCCCACCTGACCTTTCCCGATTCTACCCGTCACATGACCGGCTTCAATCCGATGATATATCCTGACTTCATGTTCAACTACAGGGTGAAAGTACGGGGTGAAGGCTCAGCTGTTATAGTCACGGTTGATCTGGATCGTCCTGTGCCCGAAAAATTCCTCGGCAAGGTGGGGTTCAACCTGGAGCTGTTTCCCGGCACACTCTTCGGGAAGCCCTGGATCATGGATGGGCAGACAGGGATCTTCCCGCTGCAGCCTAATGGTCCCACACGGCAGGAGCCTTCCAATCATGCCCATCGGGGTGATTTCAACCCCTCCGGGAAGGCTTCGGTGGAGCAATTGAGCGGAACAGGGTACAGTCCCGTCATCGCCGATGATATCGTCTCGGAGCCCTACGCCGTGGGAAAGCGATTCACGATTCGCCCTGATGATCCCTACAACCGGTTTACCATTGAATCGAAGGGAGCCGAATTGAAACTGTACGACGGACGTATGAACCACAACAACGGTTGGTTCGTCGTCCGCAGCGAGGTGCCTGCCGGCAGGACCGACGGTGCTATTGAGTGGGTGATTACACCCAACATGGTGGAGGAGTGGCGCTACCAGCCCGTGATTCAGACATCGCAGGTAGGGTACCACCCCGATCAGCCGAAAGTGGCCGTTATTGAACTGGATCACAGGGAGACGGAACGGTTGCAGCCGGTACTTTATCGGATTACGGAAGAGGGCAGGAAGGAAGTTGTGACGGATCTGGGTACCGAGTGGGGCAAATTCCTGCGATACAACTACCTGAAGTTCGATTTCTCAGGGGTGAAAGAAGAGGGGCTCTACCAGGTGGGCTATGGTGATTCCGAGTCGTCGGTGTTCCGCATTGCGGCTGATGTCTACGACCGCGGTGTATGGCAGCCGGTGCTGGAGTATTTCCTTCCAGTGCAGATGTGCCATGTGCGGGTGAATGAGAAGTATAGGGTGTGGCATGATTTCTGTCACATGGACGATGCACAGATGGCTCCGGTAGATCTCAATCATATCGACGGCTACGCGCAGGGTGCCTCTACCCTTACGAAGTTCAACCCGGGTGATCCTGTACCCGGTTTGAATATCGGTGGCTGGCACGATGCGGGTGATTTCGACCTGCGCGTGGAATCGCAGGCAGGTGAGGCCTATATCCTGGCGCTGGCCTATGAGTCGTTCGGAAAAGACTATGACGCCACCGCCATCGATCAGCTCTCCCGCGTGGTGGAGA
The DNA here is from genome assembly GCA_964446805.1 of uncultured Proteiniphilum sp. Lineage (GTDB taxonomy): Bacteria > Bacteroidota > Bacteroidia > Bacteroidales > Dysgonomonadaceae > Proteiniphilum. Next base: position 8,051 of record CAYUQE010000054.1, read on the forward strand.
TCCACCAGCCGGATGGCAAACCTGATCTGCTGCAGCAGATTGAGCATGGTGCATTGTCCGTGGTGGGCGGATACCGTGCTTTGGGGCGTTTGTATCGCGGCATCATCTGCAACGATCTCCGTCAGTATGTGATGCTGGGCGATGCTGCAGCGATGACCGATAACAACCCGGGGAACGGAGATGATCGCTGGGTCTTCACCGAAGAGAACCCCAGTCGTAAGTTGACCACCGCTGCGCAACTGGCCGCTTCCTCGCGTGTGCTGAAGGACTTTAACGACACATTGAGTGTGCAGTCGCTCGATGTAGCACGTGCATTGTTTGACAGGACGAGTGAGACAGAAATGTCGAAATCAGCCAAATTACATGCAGCAGTAGAACTCTACCTGACCACAGGTGAGGATCAGTACAAAGACTACCTGTTGCAGGAGACGGAATATATCACCCAAAATATTGGAACGGTAGGCTGGTTCCTGGGCCGTGCCGGGAAGAAGATGAACGATGCCCGGTTCACCAAAGCGGTGCGCGATGCCCTGCTGGTCTTTCGTGATCAGCTGGATGAACAGGGTGCTGAGACACCTTACGGGGTTCCCTATCGTCCCAACATCTGGGGTGCCGGATGGGATATCCAGCGTTTCGGTTACACCCACTACTTCCTGCACACCGCCTATCCCGACCTGTTCGGCCCGGAGTACATCTACAACGCCCTCAACTTCATCCTGGGATGTCACCCCGGTTCCAATACGGCTTCATTCGCCTCCGGTGTGGGTGCCGTCTCTGCCACGGTGGGATATGGCCTGAATCGTGCGGACTGGTCATACATCCCCGGTGGGGTGGTCTCCGGCACCGCTTTGATCCGTCCCGATTTCCCGGAGCTGCTTGAATTCCCCTTCCTCTGGCAGCAAGTGGAGTATGTGATGGGTGGCGGCTCCTCGCACTACATGTTCCTGGTGCTGGCTGCACAACAACTGTTAAACAATAGGTGATGAGACCTGCCATTTTTATCTTCTCCCTGCTGATTGCCATGCAGCTGCCTTTCATGGCAGCTGGCAGAGCACAGGTCGGAACGGAACAACTGTTGGTTGAAGAGGTCCTGCGTGATTTACGTGGGAATATCCTTCCATTCTGGATTAAGTATTCACCTGATCCCGGCGGAGGCTTCTATGGTGCGATACGGAACAATGGCACACCCATCCCTCAATCACCCAAAGGAGGTGTGTTGAATGCACGTATCTTGTGGACCTTCTCAAGGGCTTATCATCTGTTCGGAGAGGAGGAGTACAAAGTGCTGGCAGACCGTGCACAGCACTATTTCATCCGGCATTTTATCGATAAGGAGATGTGTGGTTCCTACTGGACAGTGAACGCCGACGGCACCATGGGAAACAGTGCCAAACAGACCTATGGCATCGCATATGCCATCTATGGTATAGCCGAACATTACAGGGCCACCGGGAATGATGAGAGTCTGAACCAGGCTGTTGCGCTCTTTCAATCGTTGGAGAAATATGCCTTCGACCCGCTGAAAGGTGGATACATTGAATCCTTCAACAGGGATTGGTCAAAGCCTGAGAGGTATGGTTATGACGGTACGGGTGTTGCACCCAAGACCATGAATACGCACCTGCATGTGCTCGAAGCCTACTCACTGCTCTATCAGGTATGGCCGGATGCCGTCCTGGAAAAACAACTGCGCGGATTGATCAACCTTTTTACCGAAAAAATAATCAACAAAGAAACCTGGCACCAGAAACTATTCCTGACCATGGAGTGGGAGAACTTGGAGGAGATCGATTCCTATGGTCATGATATTGAGTTGTCGTGGCTGTTGTACGAAGCTGCCGAAGCGCTTGGCGACGAAGATCTGTCGGATGAGATAAAAACAGTCGCTTTGAATCTTGTGGATACGCAAATGGCAGAAGGGTGGAACCAGGAGATGGGTTACATGAATTACGAGAGTATAGATGGGCAGTTGATCCGTAAGATTGACTGGTGGCCCCAGGCTGAGTCGGTTGTGGCGTTTTACAATGCCTGGCAGATCACACAGGATGAGAAATACCTTACGGCTGCACTACAGACCTGGAGTTTTGTGAAGGAGAACCTGATCGACGATGAACACGGCGGGTGGTATAGCGGGTTAGATGCTGACAACAGACCAGCAACAGGACGATCGAAAGTCGATCTCTGGACATGCCCCTATCATAACAGCCGAATGGGTTTTGAACTCTTCGTCCGATCACAGCAACATCAGGAGATTAATCATTTTGAGTAATCACATATAAAGCGAGCATATACATCTTTTCATTCTATGAAAATAATGTATGCGGCATCCGGACACATTGATAAAATAATATCGTATGAAACGACGTCAATTTTTAAGAAAAACAGCTTTCGGGACCGCCATGCTGGCGGTCAACCCCTCGTTGAATGCTTTTGAGACTCCTGATGAAAAAATGTTTACAAACAAACTGCCGCGATGGAGAGGATTTAATATACTCAACTATTTCACTCCTCGACGGTATGTGCATGATCCCGCCCTGATATCGGCTAGTGAGCAGGATTTCAAATGGATGGCCGACTGGGGGTTCGATTTTGTGCGTATCCCCATGGCCTATCCCAGCTACCTGAATTATGACCCTTCCTCGGGAAGAGATATAGCACCCGGGGAGACGGTTGATTTCAGGGTGGAGGCGGTTGATTCGGTTGAACAGATTGTCTATCTCGCGCATAAGTACAACCTGCATGTGAGCCTCAACCTGCATCGTGCACCCGGCTTTTGCATCAACGCCGGTTTTCATGAGCCCTTCAACCTGTGGAAAGATGAAGCGGCACAGAATGCTTTCTATCAGCACTGGGACATGTGGGCAAAGCGTTTCAGGAACGTCTCGCCGGATAAGCTGAGCTTCGACCTGGTCAATGAGCCCTGCTTCAAGGAGGATATGAACGATCAGTTTTCACCGGTCAGGCCGATTCCCGGTGAGATCTATCGTAAGGTCGCCATGGGGTGTCTGGAGGTGATCAAGAAACACAATGCGGATAGGATGGTGATCGCTGATGGCAACGATGGCGGTTCACTGGTGATCCCCGAATTGACCGATCTACCGCTGGGACAGAGCTGCAGGGGCTATTACCCCCATTATATCTCCCACTACCGTGCCGGCTGGGTATGGAAAAATCCGGATGAAGCACCCCTGCCGGTATGGCCCGGGATCATTGACGGCCAGCGTTTTGACCGCGGGGTGCTGGATGAGTTTTACCGCCCCTGGACAGAGCTGGTGAAGAGTGGTGTGGGCGTGCACTGCGGCGAGTGTGGTTGCTACAGGGAGACACCCCATGATGTCTTCCTGGCCTGGTTTGAAGACCTGTTGCAGATCCTGACAAGCCATCAGATCGGCTGGGCTTTGTGGAACTTCCGGGGTGACTTTGGCGTGCTGGATTCAGGAAGGAAAGATGTGGAATATGAAGAGTGGCACGGACATCAGCTGGATCGCAAGCTGTTGAACCTGCTGCAGAAATATTGAGCAAAGATCTGAAAATATTCCTGTACAAAACGTTAGTGAAATTATCGTGGCTCAGTAAGAATTAAAAAGCTGAAGTGTCATGTAAAGGAAGGTCTAATCAGATCGGGATTCTCCCTCGACGGTTTACTATTTGCTAAAAAAATGGTGAAAACCATGCATAGTTTGCGAAATTATTTGTTCTTTTGTAAGGTAAAAGTTTCAATATTGCTAATATGCCGATCCGCGAATTGTCAGAGCTGGTGCAACGCGCCAAAGAGAGAGTGAGAGGTACCGTGGCGGTGGCTGCCGCCGAGGACGAGGATGTACTGATCTCGCTCTATCACGCCATGAGAGAAGGGTTTGTAACTCCCCTGTTAATAGGTGACAGCGACAGGATAACTGCTGCGGCCCACCGTGCAGGGGTGTCGATCGATGGGATGGAGCTGCTGGACAACCGCGACGGTGCGGCCGTCTCGGCACAGCTTGCCGTGGCAAAGGTGAGAGAGGGGAGTGCCGACATGCTGATGAAAGGACATGTGGGCACGGCCGACCTGCTGAGGGCGGTGCTCGACAAGGAAAAAGGGATTAACACCGGTGGGCTGCTGAGTCACGTGGCTTTCTTCCAGTCGCCCTACTATCATAAGCTATTTGGCCTCACTGACGGCGCAATGAACATCGCACCCGATCTGGAGACCAAGAGGCAGATCCTGCTCAACGCGGTGCAGCTCTGTCACCGTCTGGGTATGGCAATACCAAAAGTAGCGGTAGCCGCAGCGGTGGAGAAGGTAAACCCGAAGATGGAGGCAACGATCCATGCCGCCGCACTGAAAGAGATGAACCGCAACGGGCTGCTGCCCGGATGCCTGGTGGACGGTCCCTTTGCCATCGATATCGCTTTCAGTCGTGAATCAGCCCGGATCAAGGGAATCGAAGGTGAGGTGGCGGGCGACTGTGATTTGCTCCTCGCGCCCGATATCGAGGCAGGCAATATGTTCTACAAGGCGCTCAACTTCCTGGGCGGGGCTGTCACGGCGGCCGTAGTGACGGGTAGCTCCGTGCCGATCGTGCTCACCTCGCGATCGGACAACGACCGTAGCAAGCTGCTCTCACTGGCATTGGCAGCTGTGATCAGATAACAAGAAAAGAAAAAAACCACTCAATTATAGACCTATGGCAACCAATACCCGCATCCTGGTGATCAACCCGGGATCAACCTCCACCAAGATCGCCATCTACCAGCAGGAGAAGGTGATCTTCCTGAAAACCATCAAGCATGCTCCCGATGTGTTGCGTC
>CAYUQE010000055.1:0-12613 GCA_964446805.1 uncultured Proteiniphilum sp.
CGGGTGCGATCTTCATCTTAAAACCATATTTGTCGCCCGTCTGCCTCTGTCGGATCACTACCAGTCCGACAGGTCATCATCGTTCCCACTTTTCGTCAAAAGACCATTTGGTTTCACCAAGGGAGCATGGGATTCATACCACGCTTTTGCACCTGCAATACTGAAACGGCTTGTTACTGGCTTATTTGCATCAATGATATCTTCTTCACAGGCCCATAGAACAATTGCAAGAAAGGAAAGAATGCTAATTTTAGTTTTCATGATAAGGTAATTAATGGGATGACTCGATCTATTTTACCCTATGATAGCCAACCGTCTTGTTGGCTGCTGCTCAAAATATTACGTGCATAATTACAACAAAAATAGATATATTTTTTGAAATAGTGTCAGGATCAGTATTTTTAACATCATTCAGGCCTATTTTCCATTCTTTTCAATACCTCCCGATATCCGGTTCTCATCCTGATCAACAAGTCAGACTGCAAACTAGACACCGCAAAAAATTAAAATATGGATTAAGTTGTGTACTTTTGCAGCAACAACAGGCAATTATCAACCGCTGATGGCAGACTCCACATTAAAACATACAACTACTATTTCTCTATTCTGGAGCTTCATTGATAAATTCGGGCAGCAGCTGATCAACCTTGGGACGAGCATTGTGCTGATGCGCATTCTCGATCCGTCGGAATATGGGTTGATAGGAGCGTTGGCACTCTTTATCGCGTTCTCCAACCTGTTGATTGACGGTGGCTTTACCCGGTCATTACTGAACAGGAAGACCATCTCACCAGCCGAATACAGCACTGTCTTTTATTTTAACATGGGTCTCAGCATCCTGTTGTATCTGATCCTCTTTGCTGTAGCACCGTTACTTGCCGGTCTATTCCATGATCCACGTATAGCACTTGTCTCACGCTTATTGTTCCTGTCACTGATACTCAACGCCGGTGGAATCATTCAACAAACCCTGTTGATGAAGAGTGCCGATTTCAGGGGTCTCACCAAAGTAAACATGGCCGCATTGCTTATCGCTGCCACCGTCGCCATCATCATGGCGCTGAATGGCTATGGCGTCTGGACGCTGGTGATGCAGACATTGCTGTTCGCATTTTTCCGGTCACTGTTTCTCTGGCTCTACTCACGATGGATCCCGTTGCGCATTTTCAGCTTGACCATTCTTCGTTCATTCACGGGACTCAGTAACAAGCTGGTGCTTACCTCGCTGATCAACGCGATCTTCAACAATATCTACCCGAGCATCATCGCTTTCTTTTATCCCAATGCGATGAGACAGGTGGGTTATTACAGTCAGGCCAGCAAGTACCAGGAGATCCCTTTCGGGATCCTCTCCAACACTTTCCGCTCCGTCTCCATGCTCATCCTTCCGGAGATCAACGATCAGAGCGAACGATTAAAAAGGGTGGTAAGCAAGATGATGAAATCACTTGCCTTCCTCTCTTTCCCCATAGGCCTACTGATGATCGTAATCGCAGAACCCACCTTCCTGTTGCTCTTCAAAGATAAATGGTTGCCGGCGGTTCCCTATTTTCAGGTGTTATCTCTTGCCGGCATGGTATCTCCCTTTGCCTTCGTGCTGAACGAATTGTTCATCGCCCGTGAGAAGGCGAACTATTTCCTGGGTGTGGAGATCGTCAGAAGGTTGATCCTGGTGCTCCTTATCGCGCTGCTGTTCCCTTACGGGATCATGGGGCTGGCCTCCAGCTGGGTAGTATATACCTATATAACACTGGTCATCTCTCTGGTACTATCGAGGAAACTGATCCATTATTCACTATGGGACTTTATGAAGGATGCGCTTCCCTATGCAGCCTTTGCCTTAGTGAGTGTGGCTGCAGGATATCTCCTCACCCTGAATATGGAGAGTCCGCTCTCCTTCATATTGGTGAACACCGCGGTGGCAGGGCTGCTCTACCTGCTGCTCTGTCATCTTTTTAAACTCGAGATGAGCAGAGAAATTGGAGCATGGTTTTCAAATAAAAAAAAGAGAAGGAATGAACAAGATCATTCGTAAGTTGACCTACAAGGTCAGATCAAGATGGAAGGAGCAGCTTCACTCGCACAAGAAAAAAAAGATGCGGAAGAAGATACTGCAGTATTTCTCCCGTTTTCCCACTGCCGATGAAGAGATCACTGAAGCGGTAAGCTACCTACAGGAGCATCCGCTGACCACCTTCTACGGGAGTTTTCAGGAGAAGTACAATCACGGGGAGGTTGAAGTATTTATTGATGAGACCAACGGTTTACCCTATGTGATCACTCACGGTAAAAAACTCTATTTCAAACGTTCACAAAACCGGTATACCGTGCAGCGCTTGTTTAACAACCTGCGTATGGAGCAGGACGAGAATGCCCCTCATTGCTATACCGATAATGATTTTCAGATTGAAAAAGAGGAGATACTCGCAGATGTGGGGTGTGCCGAGGGCTATTTCTCACTGCTGCATATAGAGAAGACAAAAAGAATCTATCTTTTTGAACAGGACCGCGAGTGGATTGAAGCATTGGAAGCCACCTTTGCTCCTTGGAAAGAGAAGATTGAGATCATCGCTCAGTTTGTATCGGACAACAATAATAGTGAAGAAATTTCACTCGACTGCTATTTTCAACAGAAAGAAATTCCCGGCTTCTATAAAATTGATGTGGAAGGAGCCGAAGCATCGGTACTGAGGGGGATGCACCAGCTATTGCAGTCGCAACCACTGAAGATGGCACTCTGCACCTATCATCATCAGGAAGATTACACACGTTTCAGTCATTTTTTTGAAGCGCAGGGATTCCGTTATCGCCGCAATCGGGGTGTGATGATCTATCAGAATGATCTTGACAGCATGACACCTCCTTTTTTTCGTACCTGTCTGATTAAAGCAACCCATCCTCATGACTAACTTATCCAGCAACAAGCCTGCTGTATGTGTCATCATCGTCTCCTATAACTTTGAGCCATGGATTCACCAGTGCATTCCCTCGGTGAAGGCATCCACTATTCCGGCGACCATACTGGTGGTGGACAATGGTTCTGATGATGGCACCTGTGAGATCATCAAACGTGAATACCCTGAGGTGATGCTGGTGGAGACACACGAAAACCTGGGCTTCGGCAGGGGCAACAACATCGGCATGCAGTATGCCATTGAGGAAGGCTTCGACTATCTGTTTCTGCTCAATCAGGACGCATGGATAGCAAGTGATGCATTGGAACGACTGATTGCCGCCGCAGAGGATAACAGCGACTACGCCATACTTTCACCCGTACATCTGAACGGGAGAGATGATGCCACCGACTTCGGCTTCAGGGACTATACCGGCATAATAAACAGGGAGGAGGCACTGCAGCTGCCCTGTGAAGTAACGGAATATCCGTTTATCAATGCAGCCATGTGGTTGATACCCGTTACCATCATCAAGGAGGTGGGGATGTTTGCACCACTATTCGCTCATTATGGTGAAGACCGCAACTATGTACACCGCGTACAGAAAAAGGGCTACAGGTTAGGAGTGGTAAAGTCGGCCACCGGCTGTCACGACAGGGAGTCGCGTCCGGTCAGCCGCCAACAGTGGTTCTATGCTGAGTTTGTCTATTTCTTAACGGAGGCGGTGAACCCTCACTACTTATGGTATAAGGCAGTGGCTTACAGCCTTCTTGCAGCACTGAAGAAAGCCCTGAAAGCACTTCTTGCAGGAAAGTGGTCCGACAGCGGTGCATACATAAGGATAGCCCTGCGCCTTATAGGGCGGCGCAGGGCCATCCGTCATACCCGCAAGGAAGAAAAGATCAGGCGAAAATAAAATCGAGCTGTTTCCTGTCGAGGTTTGCCCGTGCCACCTGAATGCTCACAGGCTGTCCCAGACGGTATTCTCGTTTGGTGCGACGTCCCACAAGGCGGAAGTTCTTTTCATCCAGCTCGTAAAAGTCATCATCCATCTCACGGATAGGGACCATTCCCTCGCACTTGTTCTCGTTGATTTCTACATAGATACCCCATTCGGTCACTCCGGAGATCACTCCATCGTACACTTTTCCTATTTTGTCGGACATGAACTCCACCTGCTTGTACTTGACGGAGTCACGTTCAGCGTTGGAAGCAACCTGTTCCATCTGGGAGCAGTGCTTGCACTCTTCCTCCAGTGAGCCCTGATCTACGCTTTTACCTCCCTCGAGATAACTTTCCAGCAGCCGGTGTACCAGCATATCGGGATAACGGCGTATGGGTGAGGTGAAATGGGTGTAATAGTCGAAAGCCAGCCCGTAGTGCCCCACGTTCTTGGTGGAGTAGACCGCTTTTGACATCGTGCGGATGGAGATCGTCTCCACCAGATTCTCTTCGGGTCGTCCCTGCACCTTATCCAACAGGGCATTGATACTTTTCGCCACCTCCACCTTCGAACCATCCGTTTTTATCTTATGTCCGAAACGAAGAATGAACGTGTTGAGTGTATCCAGTTTTTCAGGATCGGGCACATCGTGTATACGGTAAACAAACGTTTTGGCTTTCTTACCCTTGTCAACCCTCCCGACAGCTTCAGCCACGGCCTTGTTGGCCAGCAGCATGAACTCTTCAATGAGGTGGTTGGCCTCTTTCGACTCTTTGAAATAGACTCCCAGTGGCTTTCCCTTCTCGTCGAGGTTGAACTTCACCTCATAACGTTCGAAGTTGATCGCACCATTGCTGAAACGTTTCTCACGCAACTGTTTGGCAAAGTCGTTCAGTTGTAATATCTCCGATGAGAAATCACCTTTCCCCGTCTCAATCACCGTCTGTGCATCCTCATAGGCAAGACGGCTGTCAGACTTGATCACCGTGCGTACAATACGTGATTTTTTGATCTCTGCTTTCTCGTTCAGGGTGAAGATAACCGAAAAACAGAGTTTCTCCTCCTGGGGACGCAATGAACACAACCCGTTGCTCAACCTTTCCGGCAGCATGGGAATGGTTCTGTCGACAAGGTAGACGGAGGTGGCACGTGTCTCCGCTTCCCGGTCCACCGGGTCGCCCGGCCTCACGTAATGGGTTACATCTGCAATATGAACGCCCACCTCCCATTGGTTGGGAGAGAGCTGACGCAGTGAGAGCGCATCATCAAAGTCCTTGGCATCTTTCGGGTCGATGGTGATGGTAAACACATCACGGAAATCCTCTCTCTTGGCTATCTCCTTTTCATCGATTCTCTCCGAAATCTTTTCCGCATACTGCACCACCGCCTCGGGATACTTGTAAGGCAGGTCGTATTGTGCCAGGATCGCATGCATCTCGGTATCATTCTGTCCCGGTTTACCAAGGATATCAATCACTTTCCCTACCGGGTTGTTGGCTTTCTCGGGCCATTCCACAATCTCAACAACCACCTTGTCTCCATTCTTGGCACCGTTAAGATCCTCGTTGGGGATAAAGATATCATTCGATAAAAACTTACTGTCCATCACCAGAAATGCGAAATGCTTCTGCACATCCAGCACGCCCACGAAACGGCTTTGTGTATGTTCCAGAATCTCCACCACGGCTCCTTCTGTTTCGGCGCGTTTACGCTTTGCCAGCAGCTGTACGCGTACGCGGTCACCATTCATGGCATGCTTACTGTTCCGTTCGGGTATGTAAATAATGTTGGCATCATCGTCAGGCACAAAAAAGTTCTTTCCGTTGCTTCTTCTTTCAAAACGACCGTCCAGCATCAATCCGCGGTTGTTGATGCGATACCTTCCCCGTGAGGTCTCCAGCAGCATCTCCTCATCACGCAGTTTATCGAGCACCTTCACCAGGACGCGTCGTCCCTCTTCACCACGCACATTCAGTGCTGCAGCTATCTGCCTGTAGTTAAACTGCTTGTCGTTGTTCTCGGTGAGAAAATCTATAATGGAAATGGAAATATCTTTCTTCTTCGGTTTTGTAGCAGAAGAAACATCAGTCACTTTTTTACTCATAATGTATGTCGGTTTTCAGTTAAAACAATTAAATCATGCTTTAGTTAATGCAAAGTAATAAAAAATATTGATTCCGCTGATCAAATCATGAAGGAATCACTATTTTTGTGCATGCGTAAAGTAGGAATGATGCAAAAGAAAAGAATCCTCATCACCGGTGCCAGCGGATTTATCGGCAGCACGGCGGCAGATAAAGCCCTCGCCTCGGGGTACGAGGTGTGGGCCGGCATCCGCGAGAGCAGCAGCAGGCAATACCTTCGGGATGAACGACTTCGATTTATCGACCTACAATATAACGACAAGGAGCGGTTGAAAGAGCAGCTACGGACAATCACGGACACCTACGGCCGCTTCCAGGCTATTGTGCATATTGCCGGCCTCACCAAGGCACTTCACCGGTCAGATTTCGACAAAGTGAATTATCTATATACCCGTAATCTGGTGGAAGCGCTCACAGAGACCGGGGCCCTCCCCGACACCTTCGTTCTCCTGAGCTCTCTGGGCGTCATGGGCCCGGGAGATGAAAGCAACTTTACACCCATCGGAGCGGATCAGCTGCCCAAACCCACTACAGCATATGGACAGAGTAAGCTGAAAGCCGAGAACTATCTGAAAAGCATCGACGGTTTTCCCTATCTTATCTTACGCCCTACGGGGGTCTATGGTCCGCGCGACAGGGACTACCTGATCCTGATGAAAGCGGTAAAGAACGGACTGGATGTAGGTGCCGGTTTCAAGAAGCAGGTGCTGTCATTCATCCACAGCGAAGATCTGGTGGATGTGATCTTCACGCTCGTCGAAAAGGGAGTCAGCAGAAAAGAATATTTCGTTGCCGATGGAGAGCTCTATACCGACAGGGAGTTCAACGCCATCGTACAGCAGGCACTTGAGAGAAAGCATGTCATACGGTTGAAGATACCTCTTTCGCTGGTGAAGCCTGCGGCATATATCAGCGAGAAAGCAGCGGCACTTGTAGGTAAGGCGGCCACCTTCAACACAGATAAATACCATATCATGAAACAACGTAACTGGTCGTGTGATACAGAAGCGCTGAAAAAGGATATCGGCTTCACACCACAATGGAGATTGAAAGAGGGTGTGGAACAAACGGTGAAGTGGTACAAAAAAGAGGGATGGCTCTAACAGGAAGTTTCTATTTATTTTGTACTTTTGCTTTCTGCAACAGGAATATGCAACCGGAAGAGCTGAAACAGCTGAAAAAAGTGTATGCAACAAGCATGGGAATCTTTACCATGTGACTACTCCATACACAATGAAGTAAAAAATATAATCGAATGAAGATAGCATTGATCGGATACGGGAAGATGGGGCATGAGATTGAGCAGATAGCCCTGGAAAGAGGGCATGAGATCGTGTGCACCATCGACATGGATGAAGAGGAGAAATTTGACTCTCCCCAATTTAAAAGTGCGGAGGTGGCGATCGAGTTCACCTCACCCAAAAGTGCATTGAATAATTACAGGAGTGCATTTGCGGCCAATGTGGCGGTAGTATCGGGAACGACGGGATGGCTTGAACACCTTGACGAGATCAGGGAAGCGTGCAGCCATAACGGGCAAACATTCTTCTACGCCTCCAACTTCAGTTTGGGGGTATATATCTTCACTGCCCTCAACAACTACCTGGCAACGATCATGAATCGCTTTCCCGGCTATGATGTGCACTTGGAAGAGACACATCACATCCACAAGCTGGATGCGCCCAGCGGTACAGCCATCACTCTGGCAGAAGGCATCCTGGCGTCGATAGAGAGAAAAAGCAAATGGACCCTCAACAAGAGCGATGCACCCGATGAACTGCAGATAAAGGCTTTTAGAGAAGGAGAGGTGCCGGGCACACACACCATCGTCTATGAATCGGATGCCGACATCATCCGTATCACGCACGATGCCAAAAACCGCAAGGGACTTGCTCTCGGAGCTGTGTTGGCTGCCGAGTTCACGAAAGGTAAGAAAGGGTTCCTGACCATGCAGGATATGCTGGGTATATTATAAAAGACGGTTCAAACAATCAATGATCATGACATTCAAACAACGACTTTCGAGTGCTACGCGCCATCAATGGAGCTGGTTTGCCGTATGGGTTGTGCTTACCCTGTTGTTCGCGTTCTGGGCAGGCTCACCATGGCTCGTGCTCTTTATGCTTCTCTTCTTTGATATCTACATCACCAAGCTGGTACCCTGGTCGTTCTGGAAGAAATCGAAGAACACTGCTTTCCGCAAAACCATGGAATGGGTGGATGCCATCCTCTTTGCCCTGATCGCGGTTTACTTCATCAACACCTTCTTCTTTCAGAATTACCAGATTCCCACCTCCTCCCTGGAGAAATCGCTGCTGGTGGGCGACTTCCTGGCGGTCAGCAAACTGAGCTATGGACCCCGTGCACCCATCACACCCCTCTCCTTCCCACTAGCGCAGCATACCATGCCGGTGGTGGGAGGTAAATCCTACTTCGAAAAGCCGCAATGGAAATATCGTCGTCTGAAGGGAGTCGGGGAGGTGCAGAGAAACGACATTGTGGTCTTTAACTTCCCTACCGGCGACACGGTCGCGATGAACATGCAGGGTGTGGACTTTTACACGCTGGCGAAACATAACCCCAACGGCAGCGAGGGCGTGCGGTCGGACAAGCGCACCTATGGTGAGATTGTCTTCAGGCCTGTTGACAGGCGTGAGAACTATGTGAAACGATGCATCGGTCTTCCCGGGGAGACTATCGCCCTGAGAAACGACTCACTCTACATCGACGGCACCTACCTGCCCAATCCCCGTCTTTCACAACACAATTACTTGATTCATACCGATGGCACGGCGATCTCGGCCGATCTCTTCAGGGAGCTGGGGATCAACAAAGCCGATTATTTCACACAGGACAGTTACGGCCAGACGGTGGCACGCTCACAGGATCTGACCGGTGCAGATAGTATCAGCCTGGTGCACTCCGGCCTGCAGCCGCGTGATGGCAATAACGGCAGGATCTATTACAGTATCCCTCTGACCGATGAGATGGTACAACAGCTGAAGATGAAACCTTTCATATGGGACATCATCAGGGAGAAAGAGCAACCCGGCATGAGCTATTACTACCCGCTCACCTATGAGACGGGATGGACACGCGACACGTTCGGCCCCCTTTGGATACCCCGCAAAGGAGCCACCATCACCTTCGACGGTGACGTCGATTACAAGGTGGCGGCTTATGAACGTTGCATCAAGAACTACGAAGGCAACACGCTCGCGTATCGCGATGGCAAAGTGTATATCAATGGCGAGCAGGCCGACTCATATACCTTCCGGTTCGATTACTACTTCATGATGGGCGATAACCGGCACAACTCTGCCGACTCACGTGTATGGGGTTTTGTCCCGGAGGATCATATCGTGGGTAAGCCGATGCTCATCTGGTTGTCACTGGAGAAGGACAAAGGGTGGTTCGAAGGAAAGATACGCTGGAAAAGATTGTTTCGCAGTGCGAAAGTGCCGGCATGAACCATCAGGAGAGATTGCCGGGGGTGCTCCTGTCGTCGTTCTATCTCGCTCCCGCAGAGTACTACAGCAGGCTCCACAGCGCCGAGAGTGCCGTGATAGAGATCCATGACAACTATCAGAAACAATCGTACCGTAACCGCTGCATCATTGCCGGTGCCAACGGCATCCTATCGCTGAGCATCCCTGTGGAGAAACCGACATCAACGCACTGCAGCATGAAGGATGCGCGTATTGCAGCGCATGGCAACTGGCAGCACCTGCACTGGAATGCCATTGTCTCGGCATACAACTCGACCCCCTTCTTTCAGTATTACGAAGATGATTTCCGCCCTTTTTACGAAAGAAGATTCGATTTCCTGTACGATTGGAATGAAATGCTGCGCCAGCTTATAGCCCGTCTTATCGGCATCGAGACCGCAGTATCCTATACATCGGAATACGGAGGGAGTGCATCGGCCAACCTCACCGATCTGCGTGAGCACATTCATCCCAAAAAAACATCAACTTACACTACAAAGCCCTACTACCAGGTTTTTGCCGAAAGACATGGCTTTATCCCCAATCTGAGCATTATCGATCTGCTCTTTCATATGGGGAATGAATCCCGGCTCTGTTTATGATATTCATTATACCGATTTTACCTATCTTTGCAGATTATTACCAATGTTTTTCCAGGGCGACAGACCGATAAACGGTGCTCACCGACTATGTTGTTGCCTGAAGAGACAAAATTACGAATGGAAATGGATCAAAAGAGAAGAGTCCGTTTTGCGCCCAGCCCCACAGGCCCGCTACATATTGGCGGCGTGCGCACGGCATTATATAACTACCTCTATGCCAAACAGCTTGGAGGTGATTTCATTCTTCGCATTGAAGACACCGACACCACCCGCTTTGTGCCGGGTGCAGAAGCGTACATTCAGGAAACGTTCGACTGGCTGGGACTGCCCTTCGACGAGAGTCCGGCAAAGGGAGGTCCCTATGGCCCCTACAGACAATCAGAACGGAGAGAGATCTACAAGGGTTACGTGAAGCAACTGCTCGACAGCGGCGCCGCATACATCGCCTTCGACACCCCTGAAGAGCTGGAAGCCAAAAGAGGTGAGATCGCCAACTTCCAGTATGATGCCTCCACCAGAGAGAGGATGCGCAACTCGCTCACGCTGACGCAGGAAGAGACCCAATCACTGATCGACGGGGGATCACAGTACGTGGTACGTATCAAGATTGCTCCTGACAAGGATATCACCGTCAACGATTTAATCCGTGGTGAGGTGGTGATCCACTCCTCCGTGCTCGACGACAAGGTGATTTACAAGTCGGCAGATGAGCTGCCCACCTATCATCTGGCCAACGTGGTGGATGATCACCTGATGGAGATCACCCACGTGATTCGTGGTGAAGAGTGGCTCCCCTCGGCACCCCTCCACGTGTGGCTCTATCGCAGCCTGGGATGGGAAGAGAGCATGCCTCGCTTCGCGCACCTGCCACTGCTGCTCAAACCCGAGGGTAACGGCAAACTGAGCAAGCGTGACGGTGACCGTCTCGGCTTTCCAGTGTTCCCGCTGGAATGGAAGGATCCCGTAACCGGTGATCTCTCATCAGGCTACCGCGAGAGCGGCTACCTGCCCCAGGCGATCATCAACTTCCTCGCGTTTCTGGGATGGAACCCGGGCACCGAACAGGAGATCTTCTCTCTCGATGAGCTGGTACAGGCATTCTCTTTTGACAGGTGCAGCAAAAGCGGCGCCAAGTTCGATGTGGAGAAGGCAAAATGGTACAACCATCATTATATCCTCCACACGCCCGACAGTGAACTGGCAACACTCTTCGAAGCCATCCTGCAGGAAAAAGGAGTGAGTGCATCCATTGAAAAAGTGACCAAAGTAATTGGACTGGTAAAAGAAAGGGTACACTTCGTGAAAGAATTGTGGGATCAATCTTCCTTTTTCTTTATAGCACCCACAAGCTATGACGAGAAAACGGCACATAAACGCTGGAAGGCGGAGACACCAGAACAGATGAGGGCGCTGATGCAGCTTCTTCGTGAGATGGACGACTTCTCCGCGGAGAACCAGGAGAAAATGGTGATGGCATGGATTCAACAGAACCAGCTCCACACGGGTAACATCATGAATGCCTTCCGCCTGGCGATCGTAGGCGAGGGAAAAGGTCCCCACATGTTCCATATCACCGATGTGATTGGCAGGGAGGAGACACTACGCCGTCTGGAACAGGCGGTAATCACCTTGTCGGAAAGAGAAGATAATCACTAATCATTCAGCATAATGGGAATCGATTTTGTCATCACCTGGGTCGATATGGACGACCCACAGTGGAAAGCAGATTTTGCAAACTATTCCGGCAAGATCAACAACGCAAAAAACGAGGTGTCAGAAGCACGTTTCAGGGATTATGGGTTCTTGAAATACTGGTTCAGAGGGGTAGAGAAGTTTGCACCCTGGGTGAGAAAGGTTCATTTCGTCACCTGCGGCCAGAAGCCCGCATGGCTCAACGCTGACCACCCCAAGCTCTCCCTGGTGAATCATTCCGACTATATCCCGACAAAGTATCTGCCTGTATTCAACTCATCCCTCATTGAGATCTGGCTGCATAAGATACCCGGTCTGGCCGAGCGGTTTGTCTATTTCAACGATGACTTCTTCATCATCAATCACCTGCCAGAAACGCGTTTCTTCACCGACGGCTTGCCCAACGACATCGCTGCATTTCGTTATAACTCAGGCATGGGGCTCTGGTCTAAATGCCTGATGAACAATATACGCATTATCAACGAACGGTTCAACAAGCGTGAGGTGATGCAGCGTGATCAGGAGAAATGGTTTCATCCTTCCTATGGCAAGAAAGCCAATCTGACAAGGCTGCTGAAGCCCTACGATAAATTTGTGACGCTCATCACGCCGCACAATGCACAACCTTACCTCAAATCGACGTTCGAAGAGGTGTGGGATTATGCCGGAGATAAGCTCACCGCCGTCTCGGAGAACCGTTTTCGCAGCGCGGAAGATTATACGCAGGAGCTTTTCCGCACCTGGCAGATATGCCGCTCACAGTTTGAACCCTACAATACCTATGCCGACACCAAAATGTTCCCACTGGTATTAAGATCGAAGCAGGCTATCAATGCCATCTACAACCAGC
>CAYUQE010000056.1:0-12554 GCA_964446805.1 uncultured Proteiniphilum sp.
TACAAAGGTAGCAGTTATTTCTAAATTAACAGCGACTTAAGCGCCTATACCGAAACAAAAAATAGCTGTTTTAATCAATTTGTAAGCAAAATCAAACTACAGGCAACCCCATTCCGGTGATTTTTCGATATAAATCGAGTGCATAGACATCGGTCATTCCCGAAACATAATCGATGATGGACTGTATTTTCCCGTACATGGTGGATGCATCGGTCTCATACTGCTCGGGTATTCTGTCCAATAATAATTTCGAGTATGCATGATCCGGCTTCCGGATGGCATCGGTGAACACATCGAGCAGAAAGCCAATAATACGATAGCCTGCCAATTCGATATCCAGCACATCCTTTGAGCGGTAGATATGTTGAAAAGCATACGCCGCACAGGCACTGTAAGCTGTTGCCACTTCAGGGGAAACATGCTTTATCAGTGAACCGGCAAACAGACCCGAAAGAATCCTCTCCTCGTTCGCAATAAATGTATCGGCACACTCTTCCACCAACAGTCCGATCACTCCGGCACGCAGGTAGGCGATCTGTTCATTCACATCCTGCACCAGCGAGAGTGTCCTCTCACGTCGTTGGCGTTGTTCACTGTCGAAAAAACCCAGCAGCAGCTCCATCGCCTTTTCGGAGGTGATCACATGTAGTTTATGTGCATCCTCAATATCCATCACCTGATAACAGATATCATCGGCAGCTTCCACCAGATAAACCAACGGATAACGTACAAACTGCAAGGGGTGTTCGTTGAGTTGCGTGATACCCAGTGTAGAGGCAATCCGTTGGTAATCGTTCTCCTCGGAGGCGAAAAAACCGAATTTGTTCTTTCCACCACTCAATTCGGAAGCATAGGGATACTTCACCACTGAGGCAAGCGTGGAGTAGGTCATCGCAAAACCACCCTTGCGTCTACCCCGGAATTGATGCATCAACAGACGTATAGCATTGGCATTTCCCTCAAATGAGGTGAAATCGGCCCACCGTCCTCCCTCCTCCTCCACCCCATTTTTCAAATAGGCTCCCTTGCCTTCTGAAAAAAATGTGGAAATGGCTTTTTCTCCGGAATGTCCAAAAGGCGGGTTTCCGAGATCATGTGCCAGACAGGCTGCCGAGACGATCGCCCCGATTTCTTCGAAGTGCGCCTCGGAGGCGGGATGTTTTTCGCGTAGTTGGCGCGAAATATGCTCACCCAGTGAACGGCCCACACTGGCCACCTCAAGACTGTGTGTCAGCCTGTTATGCACAAACACACTCCCCGGGAGGGGGAATACCTGCGTCTTGTTTTGCAATCGGCGGAAGGGAGATGAAAAAATAAGCCTGTCATAATCACGCTGATACTCTGTCCGTTCATGCTTCTTCACCTCCTCGTACTGCTCCATGCCGAACCTTGTGGCTGATAGTAACTGTTCCCATTTCATACTTGATCCTTCTTTATCGCACAAAGATAGGACAATCTTTTAAATCATCTCCACTTCCTGATCCACAAGGGTGAAGCGCTCCACTTTTGTTGTTGGTCATGTATTAGTAAGATTATACGCCCAAAACTGATAGAATCTCCACAAATAAGCGTAAATTTGTATCAAAATTCCAGAAAGGTTTATCAATGACTGACATCATCAAGCATGAGTGCGGTATCGCAGTAATCCGCCTTCTCAAACCACTCGACTACTATTATCAAAAATATGGATCATGGCAATATGGGCTGGATAAGCTCTACCTGCTCATGGAAAAACAACATAATCGCGGGCAGGAAGGTGCCGGATTGGGCGCAGTAAAGCTGGAAGCCTCTCCCGGCAATGAGTATATTTTCAGGGAGAGGGCTGAAGGATCGGGTGCCATTGCAGAGATATTCTCTAAAGTTCACGCCTCCTTTCGGCAGTTCAGTGAAGAGCAGCTGAAGGATATTCATTTTGTGAAAAGTGCGGTACCTTTTGCCTCAGAGCTCTTTATAGGTCACCTGCGTTACAGCACCACCGGCAAGAGCGGACTTACTTATGTCCATCCACTGTTGCGAAGAAACAACTGGGCTTCAAGAAGCCTGGCACTGGCCGGCAATTTCAACATGACCAATGTAGATGAGATGTTTCACCAGCTTGTCGCTGAGGGACAACACCCTCGTGAATTTGCCGATACGTTTGTCATGCTGGAATCGATTGGTCATTATCTCGACAGGGAAGTGCAATACCAGTACGATCATCTGCAGGACAGCCACCTGAGCGGGCAGCAGCTAAGCCATCAGATTGAGGAGAAGCTGGACATCCCCTTTCTTTTAAAGAGAGCCTCCAAAATATGGGACGGCGGTTATGCCCTCTGTGGGCTCATTGGCAGTGGTGATGCGTTTGCATTCCGTGATCCATGGGGTATACGGTCTGCGTTTTATTACTACGACGATGAAGTGGCTGTTGTAGCCTCGGAGCGACCGGTCATCCAAACGGCGTTCAATCTGAAGAAAGAAGAGGTGCATGAGCTGCAGCCGGGAGAAGCGTTTGTGGTGAAACGCAATGGTGCCATCTCGTTACACCAGATACAGGAGAAGAAGGAGAAGATCACTCCCTGCTCCTTTGAACGTATTTACTTTTCCCGTGGGTCTGACTACGACATCTACCGGGAACGGAAAAAGTTGGGTGAGCTGCTGGTGCCTAAAATCATTGAAACCATCGATGATGACCTCGACAATACGGTCTTCTCATTTATCCCCAACACTGCGGAGGTTGCCTATTACGGCATGCAGCAGGGGCTGGAGGATCATTTCAACCACCAGAAAGCACAGATCATTCTCGAGAAAAGAGACAGTTTAAGTAAAGAGGAGATTGACGCTATTCTCTCAAAACGTATACGGGCTGAAAAGGTGGCTATCAAAGATATCAAACTGCGCACTTTCATTGCGCAGGGTAATGCCAGAAATGATCTGGCCGCTCATGTCTACGATGTAACGTACGGATCGCTACGGCGAGGGGTGGACAACCTGGTGATTATTGATGACAGCATTGTACGTGGAACCACACTTAAACAGAGTATCATCAAGATACTCGACCGGCTTGACCCAAAGAAAATTGTCATCGTTTCCTCCTCGCCACAAATACGATATCCCGACTGTTATGGCATAGACATGTCGCGCATGAGCGAATTCATTGCATTCAAGGCAGCGATAGAGCTACTGAAAGAGCGGGGTTTGCAGCATATCATCGAATCAGTCTACAAAAAATCAGTGGCACAGAAAAGTAAAAACAAAGAGGAGATCATCAATCATGTGAAAGAGATATATGCACCTTTCAGTGACGAGGAGATCTCAGCTAAAATAGCGCAGATGCTCACATCGAAAGATATCAAAGCAGAAGTGCAGATCGTATTTCAAAGCATTGAAGATCTGCATAAAGCATGCCCCCACCATAATGGCGACTGGTATTTCTCGGGCAACTACCCCACACCGGGAGGTAACAGGCTTGTGAACAATGCCTTCATCAATTATATCGAGGGACACGAGCATGTAACCCGTCAATATGCATTGAACTTCAATAAAGTATCGCATGATTGAACGTATTATCATCCTGGAGAATGTTGATCCGTTGGTTTTTTTTGGTATCAACAATAGCAATACGCAGTTACTGAAGACGCTCTTTCCAAAGCTGCGCATCGTAGCCAGGGGCAACGTGATCAAGGTGATTGGCGAGGAGGAGGAGCTCATCATCTTTGAGGATAACATCCATGCACTGGAGAAGTTCAGTATTGAGATGAATGTGCTGAAAGAGGAAGATATCCTGGATATTGTGAAAGGTAAAGCACCTGCGATTATCAATGTGGACAATCTCATCATTCACGGCATGAATGGTAAACCGATACTGGCCCGTACTGCCAATCAGAAGAAACTGGTGGATGCATTCGATGTGAATGACATGGTTTTTGCCATCGGTCCAGCCGGTTCAGGAAAGACATATACAGCCATAGCCCTGGCTGTGCGTGCATTGAAAACGAAACAGATACGCAAGATCATCCTTAGTCGTCCCGCGGTGGAAGCAGGTGAAAAGCTTGGGTTTCTGCCGGGAGACATGAAAGAGAAGATCGATCCCTATCTGCAACCACTCTATGATGCACTGGAGGATATGATCCCGCCGATGAAGCTGAAAGAATATATTGAGAGTAAGGTCATCCAGATTGCACCGCTGGCATTTATGCGCGGACGTACGCTCAATGATGCGGTGATCATTCTTGACGAGGCACAGAACACCACCAAGCCACAGATAAAAATGTTCCTCACCCGGCTGGGCATCAACGGCAAGATGATCATCACAGGTGACATCACGCAGATCGATCTGCCACATTCACAACAGTCGGGGTTAATACATTCAATGAAGTTGTTGCACAATATCAAAGGGATTGCCACGGTAGAGTTCAACAAGAAGGATATCGTCCGCCACAAACTGGTACAAAGGATTGTGGAAGCTTACGAGGAAGAAGAGCGTGAGCACTAACGCAGGGTTTCCGGTGAACAATATAGGCGGTGAAATCATTCATACAGAAAACGCGCATCTAACAAACAAATCAAACAACGATATGGATACACTCACAAAGACAAATTACCGCTTTCCGGGACAAACGCACCTCTATCATGGCAAGGTACGCGATGTATATAGCATTGGAGAAGAGACACTGGTCATGATCGCCACCGACAGAATATCTGCATTTGATGTGGTACTACCCAAGGGAATACCCTACAAGGGACAGGTGCTGAACCAGATCGCCTCCCGCTTTCTCGATGCCACCTCAGATATCGTCCCCAACTGGAAGCAGGCATCACCCGACCCTATGGTCACGGTGGGTGTACGCTGTGAACCCTTTAAGGTGGAGATGGTGATCCGTGGGTATATCACTGGCAGTGCCTGGCGTGAATATACAAAAGGGGCGCGCACGCTATGTGGGCTTCCCCTGCCTGAAGGACTGCGCGAGAATCAGAAGTTCGAGACACCGCTGATCACCCCCACCACCAAAGCCGACGAGGGGCACGACGAGAACATCTCGAAAGAGGAGATCATCGCCCAGGGCCTGGTGAACAGGGAAGAATATGAACAGCTGGAACAATATACCTACGCCCTCTTCAAACGGGGCACCGAGATGGCTGCCGAGAAGGGACTGATCCTCGTGGATACGAAATATGAATTCGGAAAGAAGGACGGCCTGATCTATCTGATTGATGAGATCCACACGCCCGACTCATCCCGTTATTTTTACAGTGAGGGCTACCAGGAACGTCTTGAGAAAGGAGAAGAACAAAAACAACTATCGAAGGAGTTCGTGCGCAAGTGGCTCATGGATAACGGATTTCAGGGACAAGAGGGACAACGGGTGCCCGAGATGACAGCTGATTATTGCCTTCATGTGTCGGATCGATATATTGAACTCTACGAAAATATTGTTGGCGAGAAATTCGTGAAAGCCGATGCCGGTGATCTGGAAGCTCGCATAGAGAAAAACGTAACAGCATACTTGCACCGATGAGCTACAAGGTTGAAAAGGTAAACCCGTACAATAAGGTGCAAAGGAAGAATGAGCAGGTTAAGCAGATGTTCAATCACATTGCGCCCAGTTACGACCGGCTGAATGGGACTCTTTCGTTGGGAATCGACGACTACTGGCGCAGAGATGCACTGAAAGAACTGAGAACATACAAGCCAGCCCACCTACTGGATATAGCCACCGGCACGGGTGATTTCGCTATCCTAGCACACAAGATACTGCATCCGGCGACGATCACTGCAGTAGATATATCAGAGGGTATGATGGAGGTGGGCAGAACGAAAGTTGACAGGAAAGGTCTGGCCGACATCATTCAGTTTGAGTATCAGGACTGTGCTGCCATGACCTTTGCCGATAACAGTTTCGATGCAGTCACCATCTCTTTCGGCGTACGTAATTTCGAAGATATTGACACAAGCTTTCAGGAAGTGTTGCGTGTGCTCAAACCCGGAGGTGTTTTCCTGTTTCTGGAACTGACCACTCCCCACAGATCACCGGTGAAAGAGCTGCACGGCACCTATACCAAGTATGTGATGCCCTTGCTGTCGGGACTCTTCGACACCGAACAGCGGGCCTACAAGTATCTGCCAGAATCTATTGCCGCGTTTCCGCAGGGAAGAGAGATGATGCTGATATTGAAAAAGAACGGGTTCAGAAACATCCGTTTGAGACGCTACACCCTGGGCATCACAACCTTGTATATTGCAGAAAAATAAAAGCATGGACACCTACGGACTTATCGGATTTCCTCTAGGGCACTCCTATTCATCGCGGTTCTTCACTGAGAAATTTGAGAAAGAGCATATCGATGCGGAGTATCTGAACTTTGAGATCGGCGATATCCTGGAGATCCGACAGGTGATTCTCTTCAACCAGCAGCTGAAAGGGTTAAATGTGACCATCCCCTATAAGGAGAGAGTAATTCCTTTTCTCGATGTTGTCGCGCCTGAAGCTGAAAAAATTGGCGCTGTCAATGTGATCAGGGTGGAACGGAAACCAGGCGATATGTATTTCTTCAGACTGAGTGGCTACAACACCGATTACATTGGTTTCAAAACCTCTCTCACACCTCTTCTGAAGGAAACGATGCACAGAAAAGCACTGATACTGGGTTCAGGGGGTGCATCGAAAGCGGTAGGCCAGGCACTCACCGATCTGGGAATTGAATGGAAACAGGTTTCCCGCTCACCTGGTGTCAACAGGTTCAGTTACGATGAATTATCACGGGAGATCATCACCGACCATACGCTCATCGTGAACGCATCACCTGTGGGTACTTTTCCAAATGTAAATGAATCACCTGCCATACCCTATCATTCTCTCACACCGCATCATCTGTTGTATGACCTGATATATAACCCGCAGGAGACGCTCTTCCTTCAACAAGGAAAAGCACAGGGTGCCGCAACCAAAAACGGGGAGGAGATGCTCCGCAGACAGGCTCTCGCGGCTTGGGAGATATGGAATGACCAAAGCGCAATCAATCAATGAACAATCAACTTAAGGTAGAAACAGAGGTAAGGCTGAGAAAGCTGCAACAGAAGATCACCGACGCAAATGCCGATGCATGCATCATCACATCATCAGTCAACCAGTTTTGGCTTTGCGGTTTTATCTTTGACGGATACTTGTTGCTGTTTCCGGAAGGTGATCCGGTACTGTTTGTGAAACGTCCTGCCGGCATCACTGATGAGAGAGTGCAACAGATCCGTAAGCCGGAACAGATTCCTGATATGCTTCGTGAGGCTGATCTGTCTTTACCTAAACGTGTTCTGATAGAGAGCGACCTGCTCAGCTACAGCAGCGTCATGCGTCTGCAGGCAGCACTGGAGATGCCTGAAGTGATCAATGTCTCGGGAGAGTTACGGCGATTACGTGCGGTGAAATCGGAATATGAACTGAATCAGATACGTGAAAGCGCCCGGATTCATACCAAAGTGTATGAGCTGATCCCGTCATTGTACCGCAGGGGGATGACCGACCTGGAACTGCAGATCGAGATCGAGCGGGAGATGCGTCGCCATGGTTCGGTGGGCATCTTCCGGTCATTCGGTGAGAACATGGATATCTTTATGGGCAGCATGCTTGCCGGCGACAATGCCCAGGTGGTCTCTCCTTACGACTACGCACTGGGGGGTGCCGGCACCTCACCATTGTTACCACTGGGCGCCAACGGCACGAAGATGCTGCCGGGGATGACACTGATGGTGGATATGGCAGGCAACTACCGTCCATGGATGGACGACATGAGCCGCACCTATGCCATCGAGGAGGCTCCCGATAGCGCCCTGGAGGCGCATCAGCTCTCCATCGACATCGTACGTGCAATAGAGCAGAGCAGCCGCACCGGCACTTTCTGTGCCGACATCTACCTCCTGGCGGAGGAGATGGTGCAGGCGAAGGGAATGCAACGCTATTTCATGGGCACCAGCCAGCAGGCGAAATTTATCGGTCACGGTGTAGGGCTTGAGATCAACGAGCCACCAGTGATGACACCCCGCTCAAAGGAGATTCTCGTATCGGGTATGGCGATAGCCCTGGAGCCCAAGTTCGTGCTTCCCGGCATTGGTCCGGTGGGAATAGAGAACACCTATATCGTGTATGACAAAGGGCTGGAGAAGATCACCCTCTGCGATGAATCGCTCATGCTGTTATCATAAACGCAGGTAGCGGCACAAGACGATCTTTCTCATCACTCAGTAATGATTATTGCTGTTTATTATCGGCGTTACCAGTGCAAGGTGACGTTTACACCGGCAGGGTTGTTCTCAAACGAGAGAAAGAGGGTGTTGCTCTCAGCGTCCCATGAGACTGTATGATCTGCATGTTCACCACTGCTGCCTGTCACCCTGCAATCATCTGGCTCTTGTGGCAGGAGTATACGCATCACGTTGGTCGTCTGTAAAGGGCTTTTGGCAATAAAGCCATAGCTATTTCCGGTCATCCTTACCTCACTCACACGTGCCGCCGTGGCAAGTACCCTGGGTTCCTTATGCTCTTTGAGGGTGCCAATGTCGTAAAGCAATGCCTGTTCGCCGGGATTGACGATCTTCTCCCTGCATACAGGTATCTCAGGATCAAAAAGATCGATAAAACAACCTTTCACGACAACGGGTAATGCGTCAACGGACTCTTCCAGGACGGAAATAATTTTGTAGGGACCTCTGTTGAGCGTGAAGTGATGCTTCAATTGGAGCTTTTCTCCGGAAGCCTCTTGATAGAGTCTCTGCAGCAGGCTAATAAACGCACTATCACCCTTCTCATAAAGCACGAACTCCTTAGGGTCTTTTCGCAAGATACATACCTTCCCCTTGCCCACGTTGTATTCGCCCTCAAGAGACGAGCCCTTCAGTCCCAATTGCGTGAACAGATGACCGGCAGCAGTGGGATACTTATCCTTTCCACTGTTCCACCATTCAGGAACGCCCTGAAAGGGATCGTTATCTCTCCCACAATAGAGAAGTATCCCCCCATTTTTCACCCATTCGGTGATGTACTCATGTGACTCTGGAGTAGTGGGCTTCATCCCGGAGTAGGAAAGCACCAGTAGGTGTATATCTTTGAGGGTCTCGGGGTAGATGAGGTTCTCCATATGGACCGTCTCCACCGGCACCCCTCTTTTGAGCAGGGGGAGTGTCTGACCATAAAAGTTGGACAGCTGAGGATCATCATATCCCTCGTGCCCGGGAAAACGCTGGAACATGAGTGAATTAGACATCATCACTCCCACACCGTGAGGGCCCTCCACGCGGTTGTCACTCTGCGGCATCTCTTGAAGGGTGTTTATCATCACCTGCATCTGTGTGGCGTAATCTCTCGGTATGGGTGCTTTCTCCTCACTGTCGCGACTTTTGCGGTACAACCCTTCATAGATCCTTTCAGGCCAGGGCATAACCTCATACTTATTGATGCGGGGATAGAGCAGCTGTGCGGCAAAGGTAGCTTCGTAGTTTCTCTTGTAATCGATCCAATCGCGAGGCCAGTCCTCAATAGGATCGGTAAGAAAAAAAATCGTTCTCCCTGTGGGGGCGGTCATCGACTCCATGGAGCCATATTCCAGAAACGCGGTCTCAAATACCCGCTCTTTCATTATCCCGTTGAAATAGTTGGGCTCACGTGCGGTGCCTGTCCATACCTGTGCAATATACCCGTCGACAGAAGAAAGCGAGGCGAGGCTGGCCTCAGGACTCACGATCATCCATTGGGAGTAGTTGACCAACGAATGGGTGGGGACAAAACATTTCACATCCATACCCTTGCGTTTACCGTAGGCTTTTGCATAGGAAAAAACCTCGTCGAGTGCCTTGAAGTAAAGATGGTATTTCAGCTTGTTGGAGAGATAGGTATTTTCCGGTGACAGGTGTTGCGCACGCCAGGGGAAACCGTAAAACTGCTCCCACTCACGCTTGAAGGCATCGCTATAGCCTGCTCTAGCCCAAAACTCAGGTTCTTCCAGGAAGATGGATGTAATACCCGCGTCGATGGCCCTCTTAATATGCCTCTCCTTGAGGTAGTGAAGGAAGTTTTTCGTTGGAACGATATATGGCACCCCACGACTATGCCAGATGGTGTCACCGTTCTGTTGTACCTGTCCTTCATCGAGGTGTATCGTCCCGTCCCATTCACCGCTAAAGTAATCCTGGTATTCACCCCATGCGATGCCGGTCATGTAGTGGGTGTTATAACCCTTCTCTCTCCAGGTGCGCACACGCTCCTCGAAAGGGATACGCTCCGACAGGTCTGAAGGATTTCCCCCCACGCCGTACACCATCACTGCATCCGCTCTCACATCGATGGCAGGTCGCCATTCACGGGATGTCTGAAAAGTGGTGTGGACGTCATACACTCCCTGTGCATATAGTTGCATGGACAAGAGGGAGAGAACTGCAATTGATAATCTTCTCATATTCGTTGGCGTTGACACTTGATAGCTCTCAAAAAGAGCTGCTCCACAAATCAATGGGTATTGAACTCTTCTTATTTAGTCAGTTCATATCGGGATAACAAAGCATACTCCGCCGCGAAAGAAAAGTTAAACATCCCTTCCGTCCTGTTGTCGCTATTGTCGTGACTCCATCCTGCCAGTAGGTTGGTGGGTAGAAAGCCTTTATGGAGAAAGTGCTGGTAGCCATAATCCAGGTTCTGCTGAAAAGTATCGATATAGGTTGCCACAGGTTTGCAGTAGGGGTAGAAATCAACATATCCCCGCATAAGCACCCCATTGAACCAGTTTCTGAAACCGCTTATATCATAGGTAAAATAACCCGGAAGCATTGTACTCTCCGTCGCAAAGTAGGTGAAGCTTGCATCAGACAATTCTGTTCCTTCATGTGAATACATTTCATCTCCCGTAACCCTGTAGAGATCTGCTGCCCCTGACAGCATTGTACCACTGTTGTAGCTTATGGCCGGACCTACCCTATCGTGGCATTTGATTCCTTGACGGTATGAAATGCCATCAATTGTTTCTGTCTGCGGACTACCAAATGTACATCCACCCATCATATCATCATAGACACCATCACTACGCAGCAGTGCCTTTTTTTGCCATTCATAAATTTTCCTGGCAAAGGATAGATAATAGTCACTTTTCCTGCTCTTTACCGTTCTCCTGCTCTTCTTATCTGAAGGATCTATAAAACGATGCTCAATCTCATCATTTTTATCCTGATAGTGTTCATGAAGCCAAACAAGGGGACTCACCATAGGTCCGTTACTGCAGGCATGTTTGGTAACATAACCGGGACCCCAGGTGATGCCGCCGTTTTCGTTCCCGTTATCATCAATAGTCGCATCCCATCCATCCAGCACGTATTCGGTCAGGTATTCCGCTTTCTCCAGATACGACTTCTTGCCGGTAAGTTTGTAAGATTCCAGTAACTCCCGCACCAGCCACATCTGGTCGTCATACACATTCTCAATCCCATCCACTTTGGCATTACCTTTTGATGCACCCCGGTTGACACCATATACAGTCCATTCTTTGGTTTGGGTGTAAGAGGTGAGGGTGAATGTACCGAGATAATAATCGGCATTGTCATACAATGTATCCAGGATCTCCGCATAGCGGATGTAATGATTCTCATAGCGTGATGCATCGCCCGTTTCCTTTTCTGCCTGAAGCGCATGAAGGATCACGTTCACTGCTTCAATAGCACTGGTATACATCCATACACTCCCCACTTCCTCCGACCGCGTATCGGTAAATGGATGATAATAACGGGACATCACCATTCCATCCGCCGAGAAATGAGCCTTTAATGTATTATCAACCAGTTCCATGGCATGGCTAAGATTCCTTTCGGCTATATTTTCCACCTGCAAAGTCAAGTGAGGACTGTTCCTTTGTGGTGGTTTCATTCCAACGGAGGATAGTGTAAAAAAGGACAGGATCGTACTTAGAAGAAAAAGATATTTACGCATACGCTCACTTTATTTTTTGCAATTCATATATCCAACCAGTCTGCATGAAACACTAACTGGATACAATATTACACATTAAAAAAAACAAACGCAAATCAATTAAAGAGCAAAGTGAACAATTCGGTCACGGATCAATCCCCACGCTGCTCTCTATTAACCGCCACTCCAGCCAATTAGGGGCTTTTCACGCTTTATACACGTTTCAGGAGCACCTCCAAAAAACGATCCCCCCGGGCACAACAAAAAGCCCCCAGGATTTCTCCTGAGGGCTTCTATAAAGAACGGCGGCTACCTACTCTCCCACTTGTGTGCAGTACCATCGGCGCTATCGGGCTTAACTTCTCTGTTCGGAATGGGAAGAGGTGGGACCCCAACGCTATAACCACCATAATACGGTTGGCTGTCTCCTGGCTTATAGCTCAAAGCTTATCGCTTATAACTTGCAGCTTACAGCTTATAAAAAATTGACATGATGATAACAAAAGCAAGGTCGCAAAATAAATATCCGTTCACGATGAGTTCATAAAGACTAACTCGTAATTGTCAAACCCTATTGTTCCGTTTTCGTCGAAAAAAAGCTTACGGGCAATTAGTACTGCTCGGCTTTGACGTTACCGC
>CAYUQE010000057.1:0-717 GCA_964446805.1 uncultured Proteiniphilum sp.
GTGGTGGTTCCCCCTGTTGCTGTTCGCGCCCGACATCGGGATGATCGGCTATGCCATCAACCCAAAGGTGGGGGCGATCACCTACAACCTGATACACCACCGTTTCGTGGCAGTCGTCGTCGCCCTCTACGGCCTCACCCTGGGTGGCATCTACTGGCAGCTGGCAGCCATCATCCTCTTCGCACACAGCTCCCTCGACCGGGTGCTGGGCTATGGTTTGAAATATGATGACAGCTTCGGCAACACCCACCTGGGGAGAATCGGCAAAGAGGGAAACGAATAAGATTCCCGGCGTAAACTGTTGCTAGAAGAAGAGATCACGGTATAACTACAATAAATCACATCGAAAAAATGGAAATCAATGTATTAAAAATGAGAGACGGTTTAGACCGTAATAAACGGTTAACCGATATCTATGTGCAATTTGAGAAGTTATTATCGGAATTGAGAAAAAGAGATCTCCCCGATGAGGTTGTTCACTCCATCAACACCAATATCGACCTGATTGACATGGCAACGGAATCAGAAGAACAATGGAAAAAACAGCTCCAAAAGACACAATCTGATATACTGAGACTGATCGAGAAAGAGCTGAAGCTGGTACCGAAGAATCACTATCGGAATATCTGGCTGGCCCTGGGTATCGCTGCATTTGGAGTCCCTCTAGGTGTTGTCTTCGGCCTCAAATCAGTCTGATATTTTGGATTACAATATTAT
>CAYUQE010000057.1:727-5930 GCA_964446805.1 uncultured Proteiniphilum sp.
TCTTGGAGTTGTCTTCGGTCTCAGCCTCGGAAATATGGCATTCATGGGTATTGGAATGCCGATTGGCATTCCAATTGGCCTGGCAATAGGATCGGGACTGGACAAAAAAGCGGCCGAAGAGGGACGGCAGCTTGATGTGGAGATCAGTTTCTGAGCAAAAACATACGATTATAAAGTGAAAACAACTGAGAGATGTCTGTCACTTCTGATGTAAGTTGTTACTACTTCATAGGTGAGAGAGGTAGTTCCCGCAGGTGCTGAAATCTGTTGTGAGGATCGGGGATTCAGCACTATGCGCCTGGTACCCTTTCCCTCTTTCAGCTCCAGCTCAAAATAGAGATCGCTATTGTTGCTGATCTGATAAAAATGTGTGGCCTCTCCTTTTGCATTTACTTCGGTAAAGTGAGAAGGAGCCAGGTTGACTGAAGCCTCAAACAGTGAACGCACATGCTCCTCTTTTCCCAACAGATACTTACTAGCCCATGCAACTGTCCGGCCGGCATCCAACGCTTCACGGAGTGCCTCGGGTGTGCGTTCTGTTGCCATCACCAAGGTCATGGAGCGGTGCACATGTCTTTGCTGCAGGTCGTAGTCATGTGCCACCAGGTTATGAATATCTGAAGAGCCCATCACAGTAAGCCCTTTGTCAATACACCAGTCGAGTGCTTTAAGATGAATACCGAAACCATTTACCACTTCAATCCCATGGAGTGCTTTGTGCACGTATAGATCTTCAATAATATCCAGCCACTCATAGGACCCCTCAATAGTAGGCTTCCATCCCGGGTGGTTCCAGAATATAAAGGCATCTTGTGCTGCCGCCTTCATCACTGCTTCCCTGTCATATTCGTTGGTAGCTCTGTCGGCAATAAAACCGGAAGCATCCTCAATAAAGAGGGCATTGAAGTGGCCGGGAGGTGTCTGCCTCGTGATCTCTGAGCCTTTTACCAGGAGAAGGTTTTGCTTTCTGGCCTCCTCCTTCACCAGTTCATATCCTCTATTGAAATCTACTTTTACATCCTTGCTGAAAGGGGTATACTCAATATGATCAGTAATGG
Source organism: uncultured Proteiniphilum sp. (assembly GCA_964446805.1). GTDB lineage: Bacteria > Bacteroidota > Bacteroidia > Bacteroidales > Dysgonomonadaceae > Proteiniphilum. Next base: position 1,786 of record CAYUQE010000057.1, read on the forward strand.
CATAGGCATCCAGTCCTTCTTCCCATACTTCCTGGTTCCGGATAGCTGGCCAGACCCTTCCGTCGGAAAAAACAGTATGAGTATGAAAGTCGGATTTCAGTACCAGATAACCGTTCACATCGGGAATAAGTATATTTTCACGGAACTGCGGACGGCGATGTTCGTCCAGATATTTCATTCCTTCCACTTCACTCCGCTGTCCATAGGAGATGAATGCCGGAAAAAGCAATACAAGTAACATTATTTTTTTATACATAGCTGATATCAGTTTATAAGATACTCCTTATTATATGCAGTGACCTTTATTTTTTCAGTTGTTGATAAAGCCAGTCGTTGCGCCATTGATCCTGTTCAGGGAATAGCCAGTGCTGGGTCTCCTGGAAAACATGCAACTCTTTAGGCGCTTCAATGACATTGTAGGCAGCATACATCGAGGTGGGCGGACAAACATTGTCATTGTATCCCCATGTATACCAGCCGGGCACCTTTACGAAACGTGCAAAGTTGACAACATCATAATATTTTGAGTTCTCTACTTTATCAGCCTTGTTGGTAAACTCATCAAGAAACAGATGAGGCCATCCTCCCGCACGACCGTGCAGGTAGCCTGTCAGGTCACACAGTGCAGGATAGACTGCCGCAAGGTAGTCGACTCGATTATCAAGAGCCGCCGTGACTATTGAAAGGGCTCCCCCCTGACTGTTTCCGGTAACGGCAAGAGTACCGTCGTAACACTCCAACGACTCGATAAAATCAATGGCCCTCACACATCCAAGATAGACCCGTTTATAATAGTTTTGTTCTTTGTCGTCGAAGTTGACTTTCTGATAACCTTCCAGCGCACCATCTTTCAGGTCGTTATATACAACTTGATCGAGATTCAACGGGATACCATGGATTCCTATTTGAAATGTAATTACTCCTTTGTCCGTATTCGGCATGTATCCTTTATAAGGACGAACACCTGCACCCGGCACATTCAGTATCGCTGGATACTTTCCTTCCGCTTTGGGTTTACAGAGCACACCGTAAATCTTCCCTTTCACGTTATTGATGCTTACATGATACACATCCACCTTGTCGGTACAAAGTTCCGGCATAAGCGTCATCACTGGTTTTATAGGGATTTTCGACAGTTCTTCTTTCGCACCAGTCCAGAATTGCAGGAAGTCTGCCGGTAGCGTAGTGGTTGGCTGAATCGTCTCCGGTGAAAAACCGGCAGTGGCATACGATGAATAGGTTTTGCCGTCCACAACTACTGAAGCCTGGCAATTCAAAAATCCTGCATCCATTGAACGGCCTGCCTTGACAACAGCCTTGCCGTCCTTCAATGTTACGGAACCTTCCTTCCACGGTGCCATCTTTTCAGGACCGATACGATATTGGACTGTCACATTCTCCAGGGGCACATAATTTGTTAGCACAGCAATGGTAAACTGGGGCTGCTGCCCCTTTTCATAGGTCCAGTCGGCATGATCAGGAGTCACAATCACCTGTACTACCTGCCGTGCCGGTTGTGCATCAACCGAAAGTACGAGTAAAAGAAGAAAGAGAGCAACAAAAAGTTTTTTCATTCTATATACATTATTAGTTTGGGTCATCAATAATAAAAATAAGTTGCAAAGAAAGGCAATATTTTTAATTTTTTATCTATTTACCATTAAGATCTTGCTACAAATCTTCCAACCAGGCACCGGCAACGCTGCATACTGCTGCCGCTCTTTTTACCACTATGCGATGTGCCTCTCCCAGCGTTTCACCATTCAACAGAGTGTTAGTAATATTACCGGTAAATGAATCAACTTGATTTAAGTTTTTTGGTTAATCCAAATTTTTGCTAATTTTGTCATTCATGTCACCCCGAAGCTGAACTCCAAAAGAGAACAGGACCAAGGCTATCACACGATAAATCTATATAATATACCAACTGATCATGAACAAGTTTCATTCGTTGCTTACAGCTGCCTTTCTGTTATCCTTTACAGTTTATGCCGTGAAGGCCGACCCGGTTCTCCATCCAGAGAGGATCAGGAAAACAATGAACAAGGTTGCGGAGTGGCAGATAAACCATCCCCGCCATGCCCCAAACGACTGGACGAACGGTGCTTTTTATGCCGGGCTGTTCGCCGCATGGGAGACCACACAATCGCAGACGATCTATGACGCGATGATGGCGATGGGAAATGACTCCACACAGTGGCGTCCCCACAGGCGGTGGTTTCATGCCGATGACATTGCGATCAGCCAGACCTACATCGATCTCTATCGGATCGAGCAGCGACAGGAGATGATACAGCCCACCATCGACACACTCAGCCATCTATTTTCGAACCCCTATCCCCACCGCGGCATCGAGGTGATCAAATGGTGGTGGTGCGATGCCCTCTTCATGGCTCCACCCGTGCTGGTGAAACTGGGCAGCACCCTGAACGACCCTCAGTATTACGCGTACAACGACCTTTATTTCATGGAGTGTTATAACCTGCTCTACAACCGGGAAGAGAAACTTTTCGCGCGCGACCTGAATTACGTGATCAAGGGTGATGACAACGACCGGTACGAAGCCAACGGGAAGCGGATCTTTTGGTCGCGTGGCAACGGTTGGGTCATGGGAGGGCTGGTGCGGATACTGAAGGAGCTGCCGTCCGATTATCCGCAACGCCCCTTTTACGAACAGCTCTACAAAGAGATGGCAGCACGCATCCTCTCACTTCAGCAGGCCGACGGCCTCTGGAGGGCCAGCCTGCTCGACCCCGCCTCCTACCCCGGTGGGGAGGTGAGCGGGTCCGGGTTCTTCTGTTATGCCCTCGCCTGGGGGGTTAACAACAATCTGCTTGACCACCGCACCTACACACCGGCAATTGAGAAGTGCTGGGTAGCGTTGAATAGCTGTGTGAACGAAGAGGGCCGCGTGGGATGGGTACAACCCATCGGCGCCGACCCCCGTAAGAACTTCAACGAGGATAGCTGGGAAGTATACGGCAGCGGTGCCTTCCTGCTGGCAGGTAGTGAGGTGATTCAGATGAAGCAGTCACAATAACTACCGGTATAATCTTTCAGAGAGGTACCGGGTGGATCGGGCCATTCGGAATAGTGTGCGGGAAAGTGCATCCATCAGCACCTACAAGATTGTTTTTTCTCTTTAAATGAGAGCGATTTAGCCAAATTGTGCTATATTTATGCTGCCCATTGGAAACGATCAGTTAAAGCTTCATGATGGGTAGTAGTCCACTTAACCAAACATCATAGCGATACCCCATTATGGACGATGCATCCAAAACCCAGCTGGAATTTTTCCAGGCCACCCTCGACAATCTGAATGACGCCATCCTGATAATAAACAGGGAAGGCAAAGTGGTGTATACGAATCACAGATTTGAAGAGTGTTTTAAATCTTTAGTGGACGATATAGGGGAATGGACATTTGAAAGAATGAAAAGTGAACTGGATGTGTACGACCTCAACGGGCACTTTCTCTCACCCACACAATGGCCTTTTGCAAGGATCATGAAAGGCGAGAAAATCTTTCAGGAAAAATTGAAAGTTATCCTCAAGTCAGCCAGTAACGTCACACTGGTACTTCAGGTCAGCGGGGGGCCGGTAAAGTATGCCAATCATCAGCAGCCATACTTTCTGATTTCATTATTAGACATCACCCATCATGAAACCAATTACCGGTTGCTACAGGAGAAAGAACAAAGAATAAAGACAGAGAAAAAGCTGATGGAGAGTGAAGAGATGCTGAATATCTTCATTCAACACGCTCCTGCCGCCCTTGCCATGTTTGACAGGGAGATGAGATATATTGCTGCGAGCCGGAGATGGCTGGATGATAACAAGGTTTCACTCGATGAAATTATCGGTGCCATCCACTATGACATCGTACCCGATATTTCAGAGGAGTGGAAGGAGATCCACCGGAGAGGATTAAACGGGGAGTCTATCAGGAATGACGATGATAAGTTCGTAAGACAGAATGGGTCGGTGTTATTCCTTAAATGGGAAGTGAGACCCTGGTTCAATGCTGAAAAGGAAGTGGGCGGAATCATCCTTATTACCGAAGATATCACCGCACGAAAACTGAATGAAAGACGGCTGATTGAAAGTGAAAAACGTTTCGCCAACATTTTCTATGACAGTCCCAT
>CAYUQE010000057.1:6030-10214 GCA_964446805.1 uncultured Proteiniphilum sp.
GGAGGCATATACCACAAATCCGGATGGGTACATTGAACCCAAAGAAAACTTTATTGGAAAAAAATTAAGTGACGTATTTCCACCAGAGATAGCAGCATTGAACCTTACCTACCTGAAGGAGTGCCTTCAAAGGAGAGAACCTGTCTCACACGAGTTCTCCACCGATTACAAAGGTACCTTCTCCACCTTTGAAGTGAGGATTGTCCCATTCATGGATAATATGGCCATTCGCTTCGTGAGGGACATCACCAAAAGCAAGGAGAATGAAAAGAAGATATTGGAACTGAACAGCAGCCTTGAACGCAGAATTGCAGAACGTACGAATGAGCTCCAGAGCAATCAGGATAAGCTAATGCTCAGTCAGAAAATTGCACAGATGGGGGTATGGGAATTTAATACTCAGAATGATCAGGTGAAATGGTCGGAAGAAACCTACAAGATTTTTGACCGCTCGCCTGAAAAAGGACCCTTTTCCTTCAAGGAATTTCTGGATAGTATCTATCCCGAAGATCGGGAGAAGTTTGCAAATAGTTCCTACTCAATGGCGAATGGAGAAAATATCATCACCCACATCCTTCGTCATTATACGGATAAAGGGAATCTGAAATGGATCAAATATTATATCAAAGGCGTTGCAACGGAGGGAGAAGTGACTCAATTTATGGGAACGCTGCTGGATATCACTGCCGAGAGAGAGGTTCAGCGGAGACTTGAGGAGGCGGTGCATGAAGCCGAGGAGGCAAACAAGGCAAAAAGCATCTTCCTGGCCAACATGAGCCACGAGATCCGCACTCCGCTCAATTCAATCATCGGATTCTCAGAGCTGCTATACCATACCATTAAAGATGATAAAAAACGTTCACAGATCGCTTCCATTCGGAATAGCGGACGTAGTCTGTTGAAAATCATCAACGACATCCTCGACCTGTCGAAGATTGAAGCGGACAAGATGGTTGTGGAAAGAGAGGCGATAAACGTTTTCCAGGTTGTAACGGACGTGTGCAGCATATTTGAACCTAATATCGCAGAGAAAAACCTGCAACTGACCATAGAGTCAGACATAGTAGATGACATGCCTCTGTTGCTGGATGAGACACGATTACGGCAGATTCTTTTTAATCTTGTGGGGAATGCCATCAAGTTTACCTTTAGAGGGGGTATCTCCGTGGGGATCCATCACGAGGAGAAAGAGGAGAAAACAGTCGACCTGAAAATCAGCATCGGGGATACGGGAATGGGAATATCGGACGACCAGCTGGAGGCAATCTTTGAACCCTTCGTACAGCAAAAGGGACAGGCGCATAAATCTTTTGGCGGCACAGGCCTGGGACTTACCATCAGCCGCAGAATGGCTGAGGCAATGGGTGGAGAGATCAGCGTGAAGAGCAAACTCAACGAAGGCTCAGTGTTTACACTCCTTCTTAAGGATATCACAAAAGCTGATTGTATCCCGGTGAAGACAGAAAAAAGCTTCTATGATTACGCAGAGATACGGTTTGAGGAGAGCACGATTCTGATCGTGGACGACATTGAAGACAACCGGAGGCTGCTGCGCGATACACTGAAACATACCGGTGCCCGCTTGCTGGAAGCTGACAATGGCCTGGATGCAGTTCGGATCGCTACTGAAGAGCTCCCTGATATAATCCTGATGGACAAACGGATGCCGATGATGGATGGGATGGAATCCTGCAAAGCATTAAAGGGGAATCCATTGACGGCAGACATCATCTGCATCGGGGTGTCGGCAACAATGAGACTCGGCAAAAGCGGAAGTGATTCCCTTTACACATTCAATGACAACCTCATTAAGCCGATCTCATTAGAGAAGCTTTTTGAGATACTTCTTCAATATCTTCACAACACGAGTCAACCATCTCAAACGGTATTGTCCGAGTCAGAAACGATGTCTGCGAAAGCACCGGAATGGTCTGATGCACTCAAGCAATATGCCAAGGATCTCTTGATACCCTTATACCATCAGGTTATGGGCACGCAGCTGATGGATGACATGGAGGATTTTGGCAGGAGATTGACGGAGGCCGGTCGGCAGTTCGAAAACAAAAAGCTGATTGATACCGGCAACAGGATCATGGAGTATGCGGAGCAGTTTGAAGTGGAAAAACTGACCCGGACACTTAGAGAATTTAAACGGATGCTTAACGAGGAACTGTAGGGGGAGATGGGATGAAAACAACAGAGGGGAAGAAGAAGAGGATCCTGGTTGTGGATGACAATGTGGAGAACATCCGGGTGATCGGCAGCATCCTTCGTGAAAACGGTTTCAATGCAGGATATGCCATCGACGGGCAACAAGCATTGGATATTCTTAAAGGTAATGAAGCGGCGTTTGACCTGCTCCTATTGGATGTCAACATGCCGGGGATCAATGGTTTTGAGGTGTGCAGGAAAATACGCTTGAGTGAACGGTTCAACGAACTACCAGTAATTTTTCTCACCGCCAATAGCGAGACACATCAAATTGTGGAGGGATTCAGTAGGGGAGGTCAGGACTATGTCACAAAACCCTTTCACGCTGACGAACTGCTTGCAAGAATCGATACGCATATTGAACTACGGGAAAAAAGAGCAGCGTTGAAGCAGATGAATGAATTGCTGCATGAAAAAGTCAAAGAGCGTACAAAAGAACTTGAAGAGTCGAACAGCAAACTGGAGGAAGCATATCGTACGCTTCAGCAACTGGATGAATCGAAGGATGTGTTCATACGACTGATCAGTCATGAAATCAACACTCCCCTGAATGGAGTAATTGGCTTTGCCGATTTCTTGAAAGAACAAATGGTTTCCTCTGAATATTTCACCCTGATACAAAAACTGAGTGAATCGGCACACCGACTGAATGATTTTGCCCAATCGAGTCTGATCATTACCCGGATGCGTACCTTCCCCGATGCATACAAAAAAGAGATGATTGAGCTCAAGGGTGTTATGGAGGAGATGCTACTCAATAACCAAGAACGGGTCCACAAAAAAAACATCCGGGTAAACCTGATCTGGCATGCGACCAGTTCTACTATTTCAGCCAACTATGAACTGATGACCATTTGCATCACTCATCTCTTCAGGAACGCGATCGAGCATACACCAGAGAACAGATCAATTGTTATTGAATGCCGTGAGGAGAAAGGGCAACTTTACCTCTCGTTCGCAGACGATGGCGCTGGCTTCACCGAGAAATCGTTCCACAACCTGTTTCAACCCTTCGCTACTACCGATGAACACACCGACAACAACAGAGGTCTGGGGTTGTACATCGTGAAGATCATCGCCGATTTCCATGATGCTCCGATCAGCATCTCCAACAAACCGGAAGGGGGAGCCCTGGTTGAATTGCGTTTTTCAAAAACGGACACACCGTTCCTGTGAGATGAAACAACCACAGAAAACGGCCACCTTCAATTCTGCTACAAGACATTGAAATTATCAAGGAAAGATGTACATTTGCGGGTGCTTTCATTGAACGAATCCTCACCGATAATCGTTGACAGACATCACCTATCATGAAAGAAATGGACGAAAGAAATGCCTTTGACATACTGCTCGATTATCCCCGGGATAAGAGGTTGGCGTTTGATACCCATGAAAGCACGAACAGAGCATTCAGAATCTATAAGAAAGATTGGCTCGACCGCTTTCTTCGGTTTAAGAAAAGAAAAACCGGAATGAAGCGGATTGACCGGTATTATACCATTACCTCTCGTTCAAAAGGATGCCAGTTGAGATCAATGAAGAATCCATACCTCTTTTTCAACAGATTCATGAGAAAATTCACCCTCTTACATTGCTGGTTCAGAATGACCGATATAATGTTATCTGTCATGCTCCACCCAGATAAGCGCTGAGGTGTCGTAGCCTATCTCCTGAGCTATCTGCAGGTAGCGCTCCCTTACATCGTCGGGGATGGTAGTTCCGCGGGCGAGGATCCAAAGGTAGTTGAGGTTCTTCCCGACAATGAGGGCATACTGGTAGTTCTCATCGAGCGCGATCACGTTGTAGCCTCCGTAGAAAGGTCCGAAGAAGGATACCTTCAGCATTGCCACATTCTCCTCCCCGACAAACTTAGCCTTGCCGATGGCCTGCTTCCACTCCTTCTTCACGTAGTTATATCCCTGGTTGTTGACACGGATGGTACCGTCGTCGTTCAGGTCATACTCAGCCGTGGT
>CAYUQE010000057.1:10314-12490 GCA_964446805.1 uncultured Proteiniphilum sp.
TGTGCCCTCTTGTAGATGAGCAGGGTGTCGTTCTTGTTGAGCACGCTGTCGGAGAGTTTGCCCCTGAACTGGCTGATGCTGCTGTATGCTTTCTTCTCCATCCACTCCGAGATCTCACGGTTGATCTCACCGACCCGTTCGATGCCATGCTTGTAGACAGCACTCACCACCTGCACGCAGGAGGCTCCCGTGAGAAGGAGCTTGATCACATCCTCACCGGTGAAGATGCCGCGGCTGCTGCACACGTCGGCGTTCACACGACCGAAGAGCATGCCGGCATAACGGAGCGATTTCTTATACTCTCCCTTGCGGCTGAGGTTGAAGGCACGCTTGTGACTCTCCTTGCGGATATCGATGTCGGGCTGGAAGAAGGCGTTGAAGAGCACCATCCCGTCCACACCGGCATCATCGAGCCTTTTCGCGAAATGGAGGATGTTGGTGTAGTCGGAGCTCAACTTCACACTCACGGGTATAGTGAGTTGTTCTTTTATACCCGCGACAATGCGGACCTGCTGCTGCTCGATGGAGGCAGCGTCAAGGTCGAACCGTGTGGGGATCTGGTAGAGGTTTAGCTCGATACCATCCACGCCGGTCTCCTCGATAAGCTTCGCGTAGCGGAACCAGCTGGACTCGTTCACGGCGTTCAGGCTGGCGATCACCGGGATGGTGAGGCTCTCCTTCACCTTGCGTATTTTCTGGAGGTAATATTCGATATCGGAACGCTCCACATCGGGATGGAGGGTGATCATCTCGGCGTGGATATCGTTGTACTGACTTAATTTCTCGTCGTGATGCAGGTTCTCCATCTGTATCTGCTCCTCGAAGAGGGACTTATACACTACTGCGGCGACACCCTGCTCTTCTGCCTTCTTGAGCATATCGGGGTTGGAGGTGAGTTCGGAGGCGCCCAGGATGAGGGGGCTGCTGAGCCTGAGGCCCATGTAGGATGTTTCCAGGTTGTTCATACGTTTATCTTTATTGGTAATATCAAGGTAAAGTGTAGTAACTGATCACAACTACACATTCCTTTCATCTATAACAGCAGAAAATAGGGAATAGTTTATTCACCGGAGCAGATATACCTTTAATCCCGTGTATAACTGAATAGAATGACCATCCTGTGCGGCAGCTGTCAGCTGCGCACCTCCTCTATGACCATCTTCGCACGCGGATTGTTGAGACGGCTTTTAAGCCATTCTTCAATCTTGTTCCTGTCTGATATGCGCAGTCCGTTGCGGGGAACTGTGAAGACCACCAATGGCACCATCTCCGAATGCCGTGTGGTGTCATTGACCGTAGTGAAGAGATAGGTTTCTGAATAAGAGCAGGTTTGAATCTGAGGATAAAGAGGTTTGATCTCTCCCAGTATCTTCTCACCGAAAAGGGGAATATTGCGGATGCTGTCCACCCTACCCTCGGTCTGCCGCAGGGCGAAGGTGGTGGCGGCCAGCTTGCTGTTAAGACGCTCCGACTCGGTCTGGTACTTACGGACGTTCTCACGCATCAGATTGGCATCGAACCCCTGACTGATCATGATCCTGGAGGTGTCAAGACGATGTTTGAGTGCCTTCTCCATGATCAACACGATGGAGGTGTCACCGAGTCCGTAACCGGAGTAGATCAGCTCCACCGTGCGGGCCGGTGGGTTTATATGGTCACGTTGCAGGTAGTTACCCCCGAGAAGGGTCACCTCGCTGATAAAGTTTTCTGCGTTCTGTGCGAACTCCTCGTTCTTCACCAGGTTCACACCGAAGATGATGCTGGGTGCAAGCGTGAGCAGGATGATCGAGGAGATGACACGGTTTACATGTTTTTTTCTCGCCGGATCAACAATCGAGCGGATCGGGAACTTGAGGAACTGACAGACCATCAGTGAGGCAAAAGCTATAAAGACGGTGTTGATGGTGAAGAGGAACAGTGCGCCGAAGAAGAAGTTAAACTGTAGCGTGGCAAGACCGTAGCCGGCTGTACAGATAGGTGGCATCAGAGCGGTGGCAATGGCCACACCGGGGATCACATTGCCCTTCAGGCGGCTGCTCATCGCCACAATACCTGCCAGACCACCAAAGAGGGCGATGATCACGTCGTAGATGGTGGGGCTGGTACGGGAGAGCAGCTCCGAGTGCGCTTCGTTAATGGGTGAGAGAAGGAAGTAGAATGCGGAGGTGAGGAGACT
>CAYUQE010000058.1:0-12475 GCA_964446805.1 uncultured Proteiniphilum sp.
GACTGTAACTCAGCTGGCTTACGCCTTCGGTGGTTCGAATCCATCACTGCCCACCATACAATTGATTTGGGATATAAGATTTGGGAGTTCAGAGTAGGTAGTTCGGATTGGGTGCTTGAATCGAAAATCATCAATCTAATGTCCAAAATCACCCATTAAATTGCGGAAGTAGCTCAGTTGATAGAGCATTAGCCTTCCAAGCTGAGGGTCGCGGGTTTGAGTCCCGTCTTCCGCTCTCAAAGGAAGTAACAACACAGGTTACTTCCTTTTTTTTTCCAAAAAAAACGGACACGTGGAGGATCAACGTTTACATACGCCGGCAATACGCGATCTGACGCAGGGAGGCATATTCCGTCGGCTGATCACCTTGGCACTTCCGCTGATGGCAATCAGTTTTATCCAGATGACCTACAACCTGGTTGATATCATCTGGATAGGGCGCCTGGGCAGTAAATCGGTGGCCGCCATCGGCTCCGTGGGTATGCTGATGTGGATGATGAATTCCGTAGCGCTCATCTCCAAGGTAAGTGCCGAGATCTCCATTGGCCAGTCGATTGGCTCACGGCGTCTGGACAAGGCTTCTTTCTATGCTTCCCATACCACTACCCTCGCCATCCTCCTGGGTCTTTTTTTCGGGTTGCTCTTCTTTCTTTTTCCCCATCCCTATGTATCGTTTTATAAGCTGGAGAGCGGTATAGCCCTGGAAGCGGCGGGTTATTTACGGATGATTGCACTTGGGCTGCCGATCATGTTTCTGATCCTCAACTTTTCGGGTATATATATCGGTTCCGGCCGCAGTGATATCCCGTTTTATTTCAACGCAACCGGTCTGGTGACAAATATTGTGCTGGATCCGCTCTTTATTTTCGGAGCAGGCTCATTTCCAGCGATGGGTGTGAAGGGTGCGGCACTAGCGACCGTTCTGTCGCAGGGTGTGGTGCTCTTGCTTTTTATCGCCCACCTGAAGAGGAGCAACGGTCCGTTGGGCAAATTTCACTTTCTCATCAGGCCGCGTAGCACCTACACCCTGAATATTCTGAAGCTGGGGCTGCCTGTGGCCGCGATGAACATCTATTTTGCATTTATCAACATGAATCTGGCACGTTTCGCTTCGGTATACGGGGGCCATCTAGGTATCACCAGCCAGACCACCGGAGGACAGATTGAGGGAATCACCTGGAACACCTCCAACGGCTTCTCCACCGCACTGGGGAGCTTTGTGGCGCAGAACTATGCAGCAAGGAAAATTGGCAGGGCGAACAATGCATTCAAGTACACCCTATGGATGATGGGTTCCCTGGGAATCGGCGTCACATTGGCATTTGTCTATTGGGGTGAGGCCATCTTCTCGCTGTTTGTGCCCGAGAAAGCAGCTTACGAAGCGGGAGGCCAATATTTACTGGTGCTGGGATTTTCTCAACTCTTCATGATGCTGGAGCTGACCACACAGGGGATGTTCAATGGCCTGGGCCGTACTACCCCACCCGCCATTATCAGTATTATCTTCAATACATTGCGTATTCCTATCGCGATCATCCTGGGAACACAAATGGGTGTCACCGGTGTATGGTGGGCCATTTCCATCACCTCCCTATTCAAAGGGATGATCCTGTTCGTTTGGTATATGCTGTTGCAGAGGAAGTTAAAAATGACACACCAGAAATAAACGCCTCATACAGCATGCGCTCTCAGTACCCCTGCAGAAAGAGCCCTATATCCGACACGGGGAAGTTGAAATGGTTGGCCACATAGGAGTTGACCATTTTCCCGGCATACATATAGAAGCCGGAAGCGAAGCCGCGGTCGAATCGGGCAAAATGGGCCACACCACCGCAATCGCTCATGGCGGTGAACATAGCAATAAAAATGTTACTCAGGGCGATAGAAGCGGATCGTGCAACGCGTGAACTGAGGCTCATCTCACAAAAATGAAGCACCCCAAATCTTTCAAAAACGGCAGGATGATCAGGCAGACAAGCCTCCATGGTGGTCTCAAAACAGCCCCCCTGAGCCATCCGCAGGTCAATGATCAGTGATCCCTTCTTCATCTCCCCTATCAGGTCGGCCGAGATCCGATAAAATTGCGTTTTGTTGATGTATTGCATGGCACCGATCACCACATCGGCCGAACGAAATACATTCCTGAGCACATTGGGCTGCAGTGTGGAGGTAAAGAGCGGACTCCCCAGCTCGTGGCGTATGGTGCGCAGCTTCAAGATATCGTCATCGAACACCTTTACCGACGCACCCAGTGCCAAGGCTGCGCGGGCTGCCATTGTGCCGGCCACACCCGCACCAATGATGACTACCTCGGTAGGCGAAATGCCCGGCACACCACCCAGCAGGATTCCTTTCCCTCCGTGTGCGTTGCTCAGCAGTTCGGCTGCCAGTGTGATGGAGGAAGCACCCTCAATTTCAGAGATGGATGTCACAAAAGGTGAGACACCCGAATTATCATAAAGTAGTTCATACGCGAGCGCGTTGATACGTTTTTCCGACATTCTTTCCAGTAGCGGAGTAGAGAGTTGATGCAGATAGAGAAAAGAATAGAGTGTTGTCCTCGGGCGCATCATCTCCACCTCCCGGAGTGTGGGGGGGGTGATCTTCAGGATCAGGTTTGCCTGAAAAACCTCTTCGGCTGTCTCCACAATCTCAGCACCCGATTCGGCATAATAACTGTCGGAGTAGTTGATGGTGAGTCCCGCTCCCGTCTCCATCAACACCCTGTAGCCCAAAGAGACAAGCAGTGAGACCGTTTCGGGTGTCAGTGCCAGCCGTTTCTCCGTTTCCTGATTCTCCTTCGGGATACCAATCACGGTGGAGATTTTTTGTCGCTCTGTTTTCAGCAGCAGTTCCCTCACGAAAAAGGAGGTGCTTTTTTGGGAATCGTACATGATTTATTTTTTTCTGTTTTTCAATTGTTCCTCCAGCGCATTCACCGTCAGATGAACCTCTTCTTTGGAAATCATTCGCACAGTATGGTGAATGATCTGTGCCATATTGTAATAACGTTCTCTTTGTGCCAAATGTTGCGTGATGAAGGGGATGAGTTCTTCAATGGGTTTACCGGCGATGAGAGGACGTACATTTTTGGATGTCAGCAACCGTGAGGCAAGCTCCTCAGGATCTGCCTGAATATAGATGGTGGTGCCCGCCCTGTTCATCACCTCCATATTATCGAAAAAGCAGGGTGCTCCCCCACCCGTTGAGATCACCACATCCTCGAACTGGGCCACCTCGCGCACCGCCTCCCGTTCAATCTTCCGGAACTCCTCCTCACCCCTCTCCGTGAATAGATCGGAGATCGCTTTGCGGTATCTGTTCTGTATATAGGCATCCAGATCGATGAAAGTGAGCGATAGCGACTTCGCCAACCGTTTTCCCACGGTGGTTTTTCCCGAGCCCATATATCCCACGATAAAAATTCGTTCCATATTTTCAGTTTTAAGCAGTCAGTGGTAAGCTATAGGCTATAAGCTTATTGCTATTTCACAACAATGGTGCAAAGAGCCGCATCAGCGATTCAGCAAACCGCTTCACTCTCGACCGTTTCATCCACTCACGCAGTGAAAGCTGCTCGGCATTGCGTTGGTCCTCGGTAAAGATATCGTTGGCTTCAGCAGCCACCGTACCATCATAAATGAATGCCTCCACCTCAAAGTTCTGCTCAAAGCTGCGATTGTCAAAATTGGCCGAACCGATCAGGGTGAGCGAATCGTCGAAGATCATCAGCTTGGAATGCAGGAATCCTGTCTGATAGAGATAGACCTTGACACCTGTCTTGAGCATATCGCGGATGAAAGAGTTTGATGCCAGCTGTACAATGGCCACGTCGGAGCGTCTGGATATCATCAGACGCACATCCACACCCCGAATGGCGGCAGCCTGCAGCGCATCGGCCATTGCATCGGGAGGAAGGAAATAGGGTGTCTGGATAAAGATTGATTTTTTTGCGCCGTAGATAGCCTGCATGATGCCATGCGACACCTCATTCTCCACGCTCAGGGGGCCGCTGTTCACTATCTGCATGGAGCAATCACCGAAGTTGCCGAGCTGCGGAAAATAGTTGCGAGAGGTGATCAGTGTCTGTGAGACGAAATACCAGTCAATGAGAAAGACAGACTGTAGCCCCTGCACCCCCTTTCCCACCATGCGGGCATGGGTATCGCGCCATGGCCCCCATTCAAGACCATCGAGATAACGGTCGGCAATATTCATTCCTCCCACGTAACCTATCTGTCCATCGATCACGATCAACTTGCGGTGATTCCGGTAGTTGAGCCGGGAGGTGAGCAGGGGCAACGTGAGCTTCAGAAACGGTTCGGTTTCAATACCTGCCTTACGGAATTCCTCGAAAAATGATTGCTTTGTTTTACGGGAACCGAAGCTGTCGTAGATAATGCGTATCTCCAGCCCTTCTGCAGCCTTTCTGATGAGCGCTTGTTGCAGCTTTCTTCCCAGCTCATCATCCTCCAGTACGTAATACTCGATGTGAATGTGTTTCTCCGCCTTTTCAATATCTGCAAAGAGATGGTCGAATTTATCCTTGCCGCTGGTGAACAGTTTCACATCGTTCCCTCCCAGTAGGGGGGTATAATCCATTTTGCTGAGCAGGTTCACCAGGTTGGTATATTCATCGGGGTAGGAGATCTCCACAGGTGTCTCCATCTCGTCGAGCGGTCGCTTCTTCAGCTTGCTGTACATCCGTCTTGAGATCACATATTTCTTGGTGGAATCCTGGCCGAAGAAAGCATACCAGATAATGCCCACAACAGGGAGTAAGAGTACTGCCAGGATCCATGCCACTGATTTGATGGGGTTCCTGTTTTCAGAAATAACCACCACCACGACACTCACTACGGTGAGGAGGTAGAGTATCTCAATGAGAGTAATCAGCGTCGTGTTGAGTTGCATGGTTACAAACGATATTTATCGTCACTAATGTCTTCCAGGATGTTACGATAAGAGTGATAGCGGCTTTCGCTGATGAAATGCTCCTCCACTGCTTTCAGTACGGCACAATCCGGTTCGTTAAGGTGGAGGCAGTTGTTGTACTTGCATTTCTCAGAAATCTTGAATATCTCCGGGAAATAGTGCGATACTTCCGCGATGACCATGTCGATGGTGCCGAAGCCTTTGATGCCCGGCGTGTCGATGATAAACCCGCCATTATCCAGCTCGATCATCTCGGAGAAGGTGGTAGTGTGCATTCCCTTGTGATGATACAGGGAGATCTCCTTCACTCTCTGAGCGGCTTTTACCTGCAGCGCGTTGACGATACTCGACTTGCCCACACCTGAGTGGCCTGCCAACAGGACAATCTTACCGGTTGTCAGCGAAGCCAGCTGCTCTATTCCCTCACCTGTGACCATGGAGGTTTTCAGGCAGGGATAACCGATCACGCTGTAGAGGTTTATCAACCCTTCCAGGTATTCAATATCCTCCTCATCATAGATGTCTATTTTATTGAAGAGGAGCGTTACCGGCACGGAGTAGGCCTCAGCAGTGGCCAGGAAGCGGTCGATAAAGACCGTTGTCGTCTCCGGATAACGGATGGTGATGCAGAGCAGCGCCTGATCGATATTTGCGGCAAGGATGTGTGCATGTTTGGAGAGGTTGGACGCCTTGCGGACGATGTAGTTTCTGCGTACCTCAATTGCGGTAATGAAGGCAGTGCCATCAGGGTTCACATCCATCAGTACCACGTCGCCCACCACAATGGGGCTGGTGCTTCGGATACCCTGGAGCCGGAGGTTACCTTTGGCCTTGCAGAGGTGATCGACACCCTCATCATCACGTACAAGATAGGTGTTACCCGTATTTCTGATGACTAACCCTTTCACCTCTTTAAGGTTGCATTCATCTCCCCCCATCGCCATTAAACGGTGAGGATCTCCTTCTCTTTGATCAGGAACATGTCATCCACTTTCTTGATATATTTATCGTGCAGTTTCTGCAGTTCATTCTCGCCATCTTTACCCATATCCTCGGCAAGACCATCCTTCACCGCCTTCTTCACCTCATCAATACCTTCACGACGTGCATTGCGGATGCTTATCTTCGCCTCTTCGGCCTCATGCTTGGTCTGTTTCACCAGTTGTTTTCTGCGTTCCTCCGTCAGCGGTGGTATTCCCAGACGTATCACCTCTCCATTGTTCTCGGGAGTGATGCCCACGTCAGAATCCTGAATTGCCTTCTCTACCACTTTCAACATCTGCTTTTCCCACGGCTGCACCATGATTGTCTTTGCATCGGGTGTGGTAACCGTAGCTACATTTGCCAAAGGAACGTGACTACCGTAATAGTCCACACGTATACCGTCGAGGATATGTGCATTGGCACGTCCGGCACGTATACGTGAAAATGTCTCTCCCAAAAACTCGAGGGTCATCTGCATTTTCTCCTCGGCTTCATTTCTGATTGTCGTTGTTTCCATAAACTCGTAAATAATGATTTGAACAAAAATAGTGAAAATATTTTAAATGTCCCCTACAAATGTACCAATGTACCTATATCTTCACCATCGATCACCTTCTTCAGGTTACCGTAGTTGTCCATATCAAACACCACGACAGGTAGATTATTTTCCTTGCACAGGGTTGTTGCGGTGAGATCCATCACTTTGAGATTGCGTGCATACACCTCATCGAAGGTGATGGTTTTGTACTTTGTGGCCGTAGGGTCTTTCTCAGGATCGGCGGTGTAGACACCATCAACGCGGGTACCCTTGAACATGGCATCTGCTTCAATCTCTATACCCCGCAGTGCAGAAGCGGTATCGGTGGTGAAAAAAGGATTGCCCGTGCCAGCAGCGATGATGGCAATCTCACCCTTCTCCATCGATTCGATCGCTTTCCACTTGGAATAGAACTCACCCACCGGCTCCATACGAACAGCGGTGAAAACGCGATTTTTCTGTCCCGCGGCAGCAAGTGCGGAGCTGAGCGCAAGACTGTTGATCACCGTTGCCAGCATCCCCATCTGGTCGCCCTTCACGCGATCAAAACCTTTGGAGGCGCCGCTCAATCCGCGGAAGATATTGCCTCCGCCGATCACGACAGCGATCTCAACTCCCTGTTGTGCCACCTCGCGTATCTGATCGGCATATTCACGCAGTCGCCCTTCATCTATGCCGTACTGCTTGCCGCCCATCAGCGACTCACCACTCAGTTTCAGTAAAATTCGTGTAAAATGCATATGTTTTTGTTTGTTAGTTATCAGCAGCAAGCGATCAGCAGTCAGCGATCAGCTTTTAATTTTTAATTTCTCAGCTCCCATCAATCCACAAAAGCAACTTCCTTGAAAGCATAGCGTCGTTCCTCGTCGCTCTCTAGCGTTCTCAGAACCAGGTGTCCCGAGGGAAGTACGTCCTCAATCATTGCCATGAACCTGCCACTACTATCTTCAAACCAGTAATAATCGCTCACCCGGTAGAGATCGCGCATATATTCATCTTCGATGTTTCCAGTACCCTCATGTTGAAACTCACGATAAAGAAGGAAGAACTCCCTCATAAAGCTCTCCACTATTTGGTCCCTGTCATGTGCTATTCCGGTGATCTGTCGGAGTGAGACAGGATTAGGCAGCGCGGGAGGAAAGAGCTGCTGATTGAGATTCACACCTATGCCGATGATTGAGTGGAGGATTTCCTTACCCTGAATATCGCTTTCGATAAGCATCCCGGCAATCTTCTTATCTTTCCAGTAGATATCGTTGGGCCACTTGATGCGGATGTCGTCGGTGAACTGATCGAGCATGTTTTTCACTGCCAGAGAGGCGATGCGAGAGATGATGAACTGCTCGTTGGCTTTCACACCCTTTGGATAAAGAAGCAGGCTTAGCAGGAGGTTCTCACCTCTAGCTGCGTGCCAGCTGTTCCCCATCTGTCCGCGTCCACCGGTCTGATAGTCAGCAATCACCACCGATCCCTCTTCAGTTTGTTCTTCTCTGACCAGCTGGCGGAGATAAAGATTGGTCGATTCAACCTCCTCCAGATAGACTATCTTACGTGCATTATTTAACAGTTCCATCATAGTATGCTTGTTGTTTTTTGGGTAATTTCCTGATCACCTCCTCCACGGAGTGATCGATCCATTTTTTGATCTCATTCTCCGGCATGTCACCATCGAGCCAGATCCTGTTCCAGTACATCTTATTCATATGAAATGCACTCTCCACGCAGCTGTACTGCTCACGTAGCCTTACTGCTTTTTCCGGATCACATTTCAACGAAATGCTGAACCGCTCCACATCTGTGGGTATCAGAGCAAACATCTTCCCCATCACCTTCATGACGATAGTCACCTCGTCGAAGGGAGTGGTTGCCTCGGCACCCTTCACCGAGAGACAATAGTTGAATAGCTCTTCAATATTCATCGATGTAGTGGTTACATGAACGCCATGAAGGCATCCTCAATGTGCTCCAGCTTGTAATGGGCTTCGTTCCAGAGGATGGAGACAATATCAAACCGCGTGGGCTTATCGATCCCGTGTAGGATGAGATAATGATTTGCAGCTGCAATCATGCGTCGCATACGCTGTTTGGTGACGAAATCTTCGGGATTACCCCACTCGTCCGATGTGCGGGTTTTCACCTCTACGAACACGATAAACGCCTCATGTTCGGTCACGATATCCACTTCATACCCCCCGAATGTCCAGTTTCTCTCGATGATTCGATGTCCTTTCGACGCGAGAAATTTCACTGCAGCATCTTCACCTTTCCATCCCAGCTCGTTATGATCAGCCATCTTATTATTGGTATAAATACCCCATAATCGTCGTAAAAATACAAATTTACATGCGAATTACTTCGTTTTGGTGAAAATATTTCGTTTTTTTGTGCCAGCAAAGGGAAAGCGGTGCTTTCAGATTGAACCCCACACTTCTTTGCCCCACACTTTGAATGGTTATTCAATGAGAACAAAGAGATATAAACTGCAGGTAAGACCTAAACCGCGCATTAAAAAGGCAGAGTTCATGCTCAGTGATGAAGAGTATGACCTGATTCAGTTCTATCTGAAGAAATACAAGATCACCAACCGTTCCCGCTGGTTTCGTGAGACCGTTCTCAATCATGTACTGAAAAATATGGACCAGGATTATCCCACACTCTTCGAAGAGAACGAGATGAGGCGATAAGCTGTAATGGCTGTAAACAATCAAGGTTAAAGAAAAAGGATCCGAAAAATGTTAGACGACGAATATTTCATGCGTCAGGCACTGCAGGAAGCACACAACGCTTTCGATGCGGGGGAAGTACCTGTGGGTGCAGTGATTGTTAGCGACCAGCGCATCATTGCCCGTGCACACAATCTGACGGAGATGTTAAACGATGTGACGGCACATGCCGAGATGCAGGCAGTGACGGCAGCGGCCAATGTGCTCGGGGGGAAGTATCTGACCGACTGCACGCTCTACGTCACCGTGGAGCCTTGTCCCATGTGTGCGGGGGCAGCACGCTGGGCGCAGATAGCCCGTATTGTATATGGCACAGCTGATGAAAAAAGGGGATACAGCAGGGTCTCTGCTCATCTTCTTCACCCGAAGACGAGTGTCACAGCGGGTGTGCTGGCCGCTGAGTGTGCCGATCTGATGAAGCGTTTTTTCACCCGTATCAGATAACATCTAAATCACACGCTATGAAACGATTCATTATTATCTCCACACTGGTTGTTTTTTTTGCAGGGAATTTAATGTCACAGCAAAAAGAGAATAGTAGGCTGCCCTGGGATACGATCCCTCTGCTTTTGCCTCCTTTCAATATAGAACGTATTGATACCCTTCGTTTCAATCCCGGTGACACAATACCCTCACCAATATGGCAAGAGTTCCTGAAAAAGAATGAGATAACAGAGAAAAAAACGCTCATGGCACCACTTGACAATATGCCTGTTATTGTTCCTCCCGATCATGACTTTTACATGATCATAACTAAACCTGACACTACCTTTCATTATCACATGCGTAACCTGATGGATGAAAATAAGATATCGCGCTCATCAGAGAGATCAGCCATTCCTAAAAGAAAAATTAAGTAGGCTCGTAAACGTTTTCTCCCCAAATCTGTTTAATGGGTATATTTTAACAGAAAAAAACCAAAAACAGATTTTATGGATAGAAGGTTGAAGCAGCAGATTGCTTTTATTTTAGAGGCGGACAAACTAAAAAATGTGATCCGCAGGAACTATCTAGTCGATGATTCCCGTAGGGAGAATACTGCCGAACATACATGGCATACCACTTTAGTGGCATTGTTGCTCTTTGAATATGCCGACAACAGGGAGGAGCTGGATCTGCTACACATCATCAGGATGATCACCATTCATGATCTGGTTGAGATTGATGCGGGAGACACCTTCATGTTCGATGAGGAGGCCAACAGGGAGAAATTCAGCAGGGAGAATCAGGCTGCAAAAAAGATCTTCGCCATGCTGCCCTACGATCAGGGGAAGAAGTACTATGATCTATGGCTGGAGTTTGAAAAGGAGGAAACACCAAACGCCATCTTCGCGGCATCGGTAGACAAGATCATGCCGGTGTTGCTGAATGCCCGCAGCAGCGGTACCAGCTGGCGTGAGGCGGAGATCACATCGGACAAGGTTTACGATACCCTGGCAATCATTGGAAAAGGGCCAAAGAAGATTGCAGAGCTGTTGAAAGAGCTGGTGACTGAATCACTGAAAAAAGGAAACCTCACCTAAATGAGTCATCAATATTTGTGATCAAACAAAACCGAATCAAAAACGTTATACTACAAATGAGAGGGGTCTCTCATCCCCATAAACCAACAACAAAACGAATAATAATAACAAGACGATGAGTAAAAAGAAGATTGCAGTGCTGGTGGGCAGCCTGCGCAAGGAATCGGTGAACAGGAAACTGGCAAATGAGTTGATTCGATTAGCTCCCGACACGTTGGAGCTGGAGATACTGGAGATAGGTTCACTGGCACATTATAACGAAGACCTGGATGAGAATCCTCCAGCAGAGTGGGTTGCCTTCCGTGAGAAGATCGATGCTGCCGATGGTTATCTATTTGTCACGCCCGAATACAACAGAACCTTCTCAGGTGTGATGAAAAATGCACTTGATGTGGCATCACGTCCCTACGGACAAAGCAAATGGGGAGGCAAACCGGGTGCCATCGTGAGCAGTTCGGTGAGTCCCCTGGGCGGTGAAGGTGCCAACCTGGCACTCCGCCAGCCGATGGTTTTCCTGAACATCTATATGATGCAGCAGCCGGAAGCTTATATCGGCAACAGCTGGGGTCTTTTCGACGAGCAGGACAACCTGAAAAGCGACGAAACACGCGCCTTCCTTCAGGGATGGGTGAACGCCTTTGCCGAGTGGGTGTATAAGTTCTAAATGAGCTCATTGCCACGCCAGGCATCACTTTGAGTCCTTTTAGCAACCATCTGCGGACGTTAGGGCGAAAGATACAGGCAGAAGATAGCAAGCTATTTTCTGCCTGTATTGTCGTTTGAGAGACTCACCGGAGGAAGAGGAGGAGGTCAGCACGTTCAGAGCACAGGTAACTTCCAGGGATCACGGTAATGGGCTTTGATGAGCCGGTTGGCCTCCAGGTGATCAAACGTACCTGTTTCGTTATCCCAGTGGAGTGCTTCACCAACACGACTGGAGATATTGGCCATATGACTCAGCTTGGCCACTTCAGCGCCAATAGCGATGTCACAGTTGGGCAACCTCCTCGTCCTGATGCAGTCGAGCAGATTACCAGCATGCAGGTACAATCCCTTGCCGGTACCGCCTCTTTTTTCCACCGCTTCCATGCGGGGGCTGTTAGGTTTCTTTTCACTGTCACATGGATAACAATAGGGAAACGAACGGCTGTTGATGGCGTGCTCTGGCACCACCTCCCATCCGCTGCGGGTAAGTATCAGTGTGCCATTTTCGCCATAGAAGGCAACACCTTCACGCAGGCCGAAGAGTCCATTTCCAATGCCGCAGGCATGGTCCCAGATGATATTGAAGTCGGGATAGCGGAAGGTGGTCATCAGGGTGTCGGGGGTCTCCATCGCATCATCGGGATAACCGAATTTTCCTCCGGCACCGTAGACGTAGGAGGGTAGTCCCACATTCATTCCTTTCATGGCATAATCGAGCAGGTGCACGCCCCAGTCGGCCGTTAATCCCCCTGCATAATCCCAGAAGAAGCGGAAGTTATAGTGGAATCTGTTTTCATTGAAGTTCCTCAAGGGTGCCGGTCCAAGCCACATATCATAATCTACGCCGGCCGGAGGAGTGCTATCGGGCACTACCGGCAGTGTCCATTTGCTGGTTTGATAAGCCCACACCTTGACGGTGCGTACAGTTCCCAGCTTGCCGCTTTGTACATAGGCTGCCGCTTCGTCCCAGTGAGGATCGCTGCGCTGCCATTGTCCCACCTGCACGATACGTTTATATTTGCGGGTAGCTTTCACCATCAGATCACACTCTTCGATGCTGTTGGCCA
>CAYUQE010000059.1:0-8489 GCA_964446805.1 uncultured Proteiniphilum sp.
ACCTTAAAAGAAAAAATTGGCTACGGCTTCGGCGATGCCGCCTCTTCCATGTTCTGGAAGATCTTCGGGATGTACTCCCTTTTCTTCTATACCGATGTGTTCGGTATCACTGCCGCCGCTGCCGGCACCATGTTTCTGGTAGCGCGCCTATGGGACTCGTTTTTTGACCTCTTCGTAGGCATCATGAGCGACCGCACCAAATCACGCTGGGGCAAGTATCGCCCCTATCTGCTCTGGTTTGCCATCCCCTTTGCGGTGATGGGTGTCATCACCTTCTTTACCCCTGACTTCGGAGAGACGGGCAAGCTGGTCTACGCCTATGTGACCTACTCGCTGATGATGGTGGTCTACTCGCTCATCAACGTGCCCTACGCCTCCCTGCTGGGAGTGATCTCCTCCGATCCTCGCGAGCGCAACACCCTCTCCTCCTACCGCATGTCGTTCGCGTTCATCGGCAGCTTCGTCACCTTCATGCTCCTGCAGCCGCTGATCGACTTCTTCGCAAAGCATTTCGGCGGTGATGTAGCGACTACAGCCCTGGCAGAGACATCGGTCAGCACCCACCCGATAGGATGGGTGATGGGCGTGGGGGCCATCGGCGTGATCTGCGTGGTGCTCTTCCTGCTCTGTTTCTCCTGGACCAAAGAGAGAGTTGTACAGATTGAAAGTGACGAGAATGCTTCCGTACGGCAGGACCTGAAGAACCTGTTCAAGAATGCACCCTGGTGGATACTGGTAGCCACGGGACTGGCGGCACTCCTCTTCAACGCCATCCGCGACAGCGTGGCCATCTACTACTTCCGTGATTATGTGCAGGCAGGCTACCGTATGACAGGCACCGGTTGGGATATGACCACCATCTACTTCCTGGTGGGGCAGGCGGCCAACCTGCTGGGAGTGATGCTGGCACCCTCCCTCTCGGCACGTTACGGTAAGCGCAGAACCTACATGATCGCCATCCTGATGGCGGGCATCCTGAGCAGTGCCTTCTTCTATATCCCCAACAGCATCGCCTGGATACTGATCCTGCAGTTCGCTATCTCCCTCTTTGCCGGTTATGTGCTGCCCCTGCTCTGGTCGATGTTCTCTGATATTGTCGATCACCAGGAACTTCAGACCGGTCGACGTACCAGCGGGCTGATCTTCTCCTCCTCCTCCATGTCGCAGAAGCTCGGCTGGGCACTGGGTGCTGCCCTAAGTGGCTGGATGCTGGCCTACTTCAAGTATATGCCCAATGCGGTGCAACAGAGTGCCGAGACGATTCGCGGTGAACAGTTTATGATCTCCCTACTGCCGGCTTTCTGCTGTCTGTTGGCATTCATAGGCATGTACTTCTACCCGCTCTCCGACAAGAAGGTGAGGGAGAACTACGAACAGCTGGAGATGAAAAGAGCTGCAGCAAAGATAAATGAAACGCTTGTGAAACATTAAAAGAACTGGATTATGCAATATGGTTTCTTCGATGATACGCGGCGGGAATATGTGATCACCAACCCCCGCACACCGTGGCCCTGGATCAACTACCTGGGGAATGAGGATTTTTTTAGCCTGATATCGAACACGGCAGGAGGCTACTCGTTTTACAAGGATGCCCGGTTCCGCCGTCTCACCCGCTATCGCTACAACAACGTGCCGATGGACAGCGGTGGACGCTACTTCTACATAAAGGAGGGGGAGACCCTCTGGAGTCCCGGCTGGAAACCCTGCAAAACAGCACTCGACAGCTACGAGTGCCGCCACGGCATGGGCTACACCCGGATCACAGGACAGAAAAACGACCTCGAGGCGGAACTGCTTTTCTTTGTGCCCCTGCACACGCAGGCGGAGGTGCAGAAGATGACGCTGCGCAACAAAAGTAATGAAACAAAAATGCTACAGCTCTTCTCTTTCGCGGAGTGGTGCCTCTGGAATGCGGCGACCGATATGGAGAACTTCCAGCGCAACTTCTCCACCGGCGAGGTGGAGGTGGAAGAGTCGGTGATCTACCACAAGACCGAATACAGGGAGCGACGCAACCACTACGCCTACTACTCGGTGAACCAGCCCATACAGGGCTTCGACAGCGACCGTGAATCATTCTTCGGCCTTTACAACGGCTTCGATGAACCACAAACAGTGAGGGAGGGTAAGCCCCGCAACACGGTGGCACATGGCTGGTCGCCCATCGCCTCCCACTACCTGGCGATTGAACTCGGGCCCGGCGAGCAGCGAGAGCTGATTTTCCTGCTGGGTTATGAGGAAAATGAGCCCCAGGAGAAATGGGAGAGCAAGGGCCTCATCAACAAAAGCAAGGCAAAGGCGACCATCGCCCGCTTCAACAGCGTGGAGAAGGCGGAGAGCGCCTTTGACGAACTTCGTGCCTACTGGGATCAGCTGTTGGGTAACTTCAGCGTGAAGACAGGGGAGGAGAAGCTGGACCGGATGGTGAACATCTGGAACCAGTACCAGTGCATGATCACCTTCTGCTTCTCCCGCTCGGCATCCTACTTCGAGAGCGGCATCGGTCGCGGCATGGGCTTCCGCGACTCCAACCAGGACCTGCTCGGCTTCGTACACCAGATTCCCGGGCGCGCCCGTGAGCGGATCATCGACATCGCCTCCACGCAGTTCCCCGACGGCTCCTGCTACCACCAGTACCAGCCCCTCACCAGGAAAGGAAACAACGAGATAGGCGGTGGCTTCAACGACGACCCGCTCTGGCTTATCCTCGGCACCACTGCCTATATCAAGGAGACAGGCGACTTCGGTATCCTCGATGCGGCGGTGCCGTTCGACAATGTGCAGGGCTCCGAGGTGCCCCTCTTCCACCACCTGACCGTCTCGTTCGATCATGTGATCCACCACCTGGGACCACATGGGCTTCCCCTCATCGGGCGTGCCGACTGGAACGACTGCCTCAACCTCAACTGCTTCTCCAGCGATCCCAATGAGAGCTTCCAGACCACCGAGAACAGGAGCGAGGGATCAAAGGCGGAGAGCCTGATGATCGCCGGCCTCTTTGTGGTCTCCGGACGTGATTATGCGGAGCTTTGCACCCGCATTGGCAACCAGGAGGAGGCAGCACGGGTGCTGGGACATGTGGATCAGATGGTGGAAGCGATCAAGCAGCATGGCTGGGATGGCGAGTGGTTCCTGCGTGCCTACGACTATTTCGGCCACAAGATCGGTTCAAAGGAGAACATAGAGGGGCAGATCTTTATCGAGTCCAACGGATGGTGCAGCATGGCAGGTATCGGACAGGAGGAGGGGATGACCCGGAAGGCACTCGATGCGGTGAAGGAGCGGCTCGACTGCGAACAGGGTATCGTGCTCAATAATCCTCCCTATTCGTACTATTATATCGATTATGGCGAGATCTCCAGCTACCCCCCCGGCTACAAGGAGAATGCGGGTGTCTTCTGCCACAACAACCCCTGGATCATCATCGGCGAGACAGTGCTGGGACGTGGCGATCAAGCCTGGGAATACTTCCGCAAGATCTGTCCCGCCTACAGCGAGGCGATCAGCGACCTGCACAAGGTGGAGCCTTACGTCTATGCACAGATGATCGCAGGCAAGGATGCCTTCCGCCCGGGAGAGGCCAAGAACTCCTGGCTTACCGGCACCGCGGCATGGAACTTTTATGCCATCAGCCAGTATATCCTCGGCATACGTACCGCCTACGACGGCCTGATCATCGACCCCTGCATTCCGCCCGAGTGGGAGCAGTATCACGTGACCCGCCGGTTTCGAGGGGCTACCTACCATATCACCGTGATGAACCCGGCGAGAAGGATGAAGGGAGTGAGCACCATCACCCTGAATGGTGAACCGCTTGCGGGCAACCTGGTTCCACTTATGCCTGCCGGCAGCGTCTGTGAGGTGGAAGTGACGCTCTAAGCAATGAAAGAACGATGGAACCAATCGATTTGAAAAAAGAGCTGCACCACGAGCTGACCGGCAATATCCTTCCCTTCTGGATGAACAGGATGAAGGACCACGAGCGGGGAGGATACTATGGGCGGATGACCGGGATGAACGCACTGATGGTGGATGCCCCGAAAGGCGGAATCCTTCATGCCCGCATCCTATGGACCTTCTCATCGGCAGCATTGCGGCTACAGTCGGAGGAATATCTCGCCGAAGCGCGGCGGGCAGCCGCATATATCTATGCACATTTTTTTGATGAGCGTGATGGCGGTACCTACTGGATGCTGCATGCCGATGGCACTCCTGCCGACACGAAGAAGCAGATCTACAGCCAGGCGTTCTTCATGTACGCACTCACGGAGTACTACCGGGCGAGCGGCGACGAGGAAGCACTCCACAGGGCGACGGCACTGTTCCGGCTCATCGAGCAGCACAGTTTCGACAGCGTGAAGAACGGTTACCTGGAGGCCTACAGTCACGACTGGGTGCTGCTGGAAGATCTGCGGCTGAGTGAGAAGGATGCCAACGAGAAGAAGACGATGAACACCCACCTCCATCTCCTGGAGGCATACACCCAGCTCTACCGCGTCTGGAAGGATGCCACGCTGGCATATCAGCTACGGAACCTGATAGACCTCTTCCTTGAGAAGATCATCGACCCGGTGAGCGGTCACCTCAACCTCTTCTTCGACGAGGAGTGGCGCTGCAAATCGACGCTCCACTCCTACGGGCACGACATCGAAGCCTCCTGGCTGCTCGAGGAGGCGGCCCATGTGCTGGGCGATGAGGCGATGCTCCGTAAGCTGAAGCCTGTAACGTTGCAGATTGCCGCTGCCGCCACGGAGGGGCTGAATGAGAGCGGTGGGCTGATCAATGAAAGTGACCGGGTCAGCGGTCATCGCGACGAACGGTGTGACTGGTGGCCACAGGCGGAGGCGGTGGTCGGCTTCTTCAATGCCTGGCAGCTGTCGGGAGAGGAGGAGTGGCTCATCAAAGCCCGCAACAGCTGGCAATTTATCAAACAGCAGCTGGTTGACAACGAAAATGGTGAGTGGTACTGGTCGGTCTCGCCCGACGGGAAGAAAGACCGGGTAAATGATAAGGCAGGCTTCTGGAAATGTCCCTACCACAACGGGCGGATGTGTCTGGAGCTGATAGAACGGATCAAAGAGAATTCATGATTTAATAGTCAGAGATATGAAAAGTAATAGGATGATACTTACCATGCTGCTGTTGTTAACGGCAGTAATCTCCTGTGGCAGCGGTCCGCAGGGAAACAATAAAGAGACGGAGGCCGACAGCAGTGTCGTGGCACTTAACGGACAGTTGCAGGTGATAGGCACACAGCTCAGCAACGAGCAGGGTGAGCCGCTGGTGCTGCGCGGTGCCAGCCTGGGATGGCACAACCTCTGGCCCCGCTTCTACAACGAGGGAGCCGTGAAGTGGCTGGCGGAAGACTGGCAATGCACGGTGGTACGCGCCGCCATGGGGCTGGAGATTGAGGACAACTACCGGGAGAATCCCGCATTTGCGCTGCAATGCATCACGCCGGTGATCGAGGCGGCCATCGACAATGGCATCTATGTGATCATCGACTTTCATGCCCACAACAAATACATCGAGGGGGCGAAAGCGTTCTTTGCCGAGATGGCAAGCAAGTACGGGGAGCACCCGAATGTAATCTACGAGATATGGAACGAGCCCGACTACTTTACATGGGAAGAGGTGAAAGCCTACTCGGAGGAGGTGATCGGTGTGATTCGTGCCATCGACCCCGACAACATTATCCTCGTGGGCAGTCCCCACTGGGACCAGGACCTGCATCTCGTGGCGGAGGATCCCATCCGGAATGTAAGCAACATCATGTACACCATGCACTTCTATGCAGCCACCCACGAGGCCTGGCTGCGTGATCGCACCGACGATGCCATCGCAGCGGGTATACCCATCTTCGTGTCGGAGTGTGGCGGCTCTGAAGCGAGCGGTGACGGTCGTCTCGGCACGGAGGAGTGGGAGACCTGGGTGGAGTGGATGGAGAGCCGCCAAATAAGCTGGGTGGCCTGGTCGGTCTCCGACAAGAATGAAACCTGCTCCATGCTGCTGCCGCGCGCCAAGGCGGAAGGCAACTGGACGGACGACTTGCTCAAACCCTGGGGTAAGCTGGCGCGTAACTCAATCAGAAGGGGCCATTGATCGTAAGTATTGTCTGATATTTCTCCGGGTTTCTGTGGTTACCTCCGTTTCAGACGGAGAGAGGATATAGCAAAAGCCGTTTCCTATGAAGGAGGCGGCTTTATACTCTATTCATCCGTGTATAAATCAGACGAAGTTCACTTGACTTAATTCTCTTGCAAATCGATGGATACCTCTTTTGGTGTGTTTAATCGATCTTATTACAAGTCCGTGATCAGCTTATACTTCGGCACCAGCGACTTCATGATGGTCCACCCCAGCAGATAGGCGAACGCACAGAAACAGAAGATGATGAAATAGCCCGATTCAATCCCTTCAAATCCCATAAACTTCAACTTGGTTGTGTCGGTATAATCGAAAAGAATGCCCGAACTCTGATTGATCAACAGAGAGCCTATTCCCCCTGCCATACCGCCGATGCCGGTGATGGTACCCACGGCATGTTTTGGGAACATGTCGCTCACAGTGGTAAAGATATTTGCCGACCATGACTGGTGTGCCGCTGCCGCGATACCGATAATGATCACCGGTATCCATACCGATATGCCACCCAGGGGCTGTGCCAGCAGAAGCAACACCGGGAAAAACGCAAAAAGAAGCATTGCCTTCATGCGTCCGTCATACGGATTAAGGTTCCACCTCTTCATGAACCAGGCAGGGAAATAACCGGCAGCAAAGACCGATATCATGGAGATGGCATAGACCACGAAGACATGCGGTGCACTATGGGTGGAATCCAGTTGGTAAACGGAGCTGAGGTAGGCCGGTATCCAGAACAGGAGAAACCACCACACACCGTCGGTCAGGAACTTGCCTACAGCGAAGGCCCAAGTCTGTTTGTACCTGAATGCCTGTTTGAAGGAGATCTTTTTACCTGCATTCTCGACTGCTGTCGCTGCTCCGGCAGCCTCATCGGCAGCCTCATCCTGGTTGATGTAGGCCAGCTCCAACGCATTGACCCGCTTGTTCTTCTCCGGTTTGTGATAGAGGAACACCCAAAATCCCATCCAGATGAAACCCAATGCACCGATGACGATAAAAGCCATCTCCCAGCCCCACGCCTTGGCAATAAAGGGAATGGTCAGGGGTGCGAGCAAGGCACCTATCTGGGCGCCCGAGTTGAAAATGCTGGTGGCATAAGCCCTGTCTTTCTTTGGGAAGTATTCGGCCGTCGCCTTGATGGCTGCAGGGAAGTTACCCGCTTCACCCAATGCCAGCACCAGGCGGGCAAAGACGAACAGTGTCACACTTACATTGACAACCATTGAGATGTCTCCCACCGTACTGATTGCTTCGCGGGCACCGCTGAAGCTGGTTGTCCACACACCCGCAGTGATCCCTGCGGTGGCGATCCCGCAGAAAGCGTGCAAGACTGCACCGAAGGACCAGACGCCGATGGCCCAGAGAAACCCTTTCTTCGTGTCTATCCAGTCGATGAACTTTCCGGCAAATAGCATGGAGACGGCATAAAACAGGGAGAACAGGCCGGTGATGGTTCCATAGTCACTGTTTGTCCAGCCAAACTCGGGTGCGATAAAGTCGGCCCATGTAAGCGATAGTACCTGCCTGTCGAGGTAGTTGACGGTGGTTGCCAAGAACAGCATGGAGACGATCGTCCAGCGGTAATTGGTCATTTTTCCTTTTCCTTGTTGTAGATTACTCATGATATGATTAACTGATATGATGTGAATATGCTATTGTAGATCCCGGATGATGGAAAGGCTCATGCTGCACAACTCCGTTATTTTTTCCCATTCCCCGTTGTTCAATACCTCCTTGGGGAAGAGGTTCGATCCCATGCCCACGGCGGTGACGCCGGCGGTGAACCAGGCTGTGAGGCTCTCCTTCGTTGGCTCCACCCCGCCGGTAACCATGATCTTGGTCCAGGGCATAGGCCCTTTGATGTTTTTCACGAACGAGGGGCCTCCCACAGTACCGCCCGGGAACAGCTTCACGATCTCAGCACCCAGCTCCTGTGCCAGACCGATCTCGCTGGTGGTGGCGCAACCGGGTGAGTAGGCTATCTGTCGGCGGTTGCACACCTTGAAGATATCGGGGTTGAGCAATGGCCCCACTATGAAGTGTGCACCCAGCTGGATATAAAGTGACGCGGTAGGGGCATCAACGATGGAGCCGATACCCAGTATCATCTCCGGACATGCTGCGTCGACCCACTTCACCAGCTCGCTGAACACCTCATGGGCAAAATCACCCCGGTTGGTGAACTCGAAGACCCTGATGCCACCGTCGTAGCAAGCTTTCACCACTTTCTTGGCCACCTCGGCATCGGGATGGTAGAAGACGGGTACGATACCGGTCTCCTCGATTGTCTGATAAACGTTGAGTCTTGAAAATTTGGACATGTTTTTTAGCTATTAGCTGTAAGC
>CAYUQE010000059.1:8589-11669 GCA_964446805.1 uncultured Proteiniphilum sp.
GCGCATCACCGATTCATCTGACGACACGGCCCGAGCCGTCGCCATTCATCAGCGTTTCCACCTCGGCAACCGTGACAAGATTAAAATCACCATAGATGGTATGTTTCAGGCAGGAGGCCGCCACTGCGAAGTCGAGTGCCTGCTGGTCATCGTCACCATAGGTGAGTAATCCATAGATCAACCCACCCATAAACGAGTCGCCGCCACCCACCCTGTCGACGATATGGGTGATATCGTAACGGCGTGACTGGTAGAGCCTGTCGGACCAGAGGCATCCCCCCCAGGTGTTGTGGTTGGCGTTGATGGAGCCACGCAGGGTGATAATTACCTTTTTGGCACGGGGGAACTGCTGCGTCAGCTGTCGGCAGACCGACGCAAACTGAGCGGCATCCACCTCTCCGCCGGTATGTGTCACGCTGAATCCTTCCGGCTTGATGCCGAACACTTTTTCCGCATCCTCTTCATTACCGAGAATCACATCACAGCCGGCCACCAGTGCCGGCATGATCTCCGATGCTTTCTTGCCGTAGTTCCACAGGTTCTTCCGGTAATTGAGATCACAGGAGACGGTCACACCCATCTCATTGGCTGTTCTGATCGCTTCAAGACAAGCATCGGCTGCGCCCTGCGAGAGTGCCGGCGTGATGCCTGTCCAGTGGAACCAGGTGGCATCCCTGAGAATCTCTCTCCAGTTGAACATCCCTTTTTCCACTTCGGCGATGGAGGCATGAGCCCTGTCGTAGACCACCTTCGAGGGACGGGCCACGGCGCCGGTTTCGAGGAAGTAGATCCCCACCCGTTCACCGCCGCGTAGTATGTGGCTTGTTCCCACATTGTACTTACGGAGGTTGGCGAGGCACCATTCGGCGATATCGTTGTCGGGAAGCCGGGTGACAAAATCCACAGGGATGCCGTAGTTGGCCAGGGAGACGGCCACGTTGGCCTCACCACCACCAAAGGTGGCCCCCAGGCTGTCGGACTGAATGAATCTTTGATATCCGGGTGTGGCAAGTCGCAGCATGATCTCGCCAAAAGTGACTACTTTGTGCATCATTCGTCAATCATTATTGTAAGTGGTTGATCCATCTTCTCTTTCTCATTCTTGATGAAGGTCACCCAGGCATCGAAATTGTCGAACCCGGCCTTACTCCATCCCCCACCGGCATGGTAGGTATAGGGTTCCCCGGGCTGATAGCTGTTTATCCCGGTAAAATGACCGTTGATCACTTTTACACTATCGAACCCATCAGGATGAATAGCCGCGGTAAAGATAATACCATTGGCAGCATCAGCGGGTGTTTCATAGGCAATGATGCCGCTATGGTCGCCAAAGGTGGTGGTCGCGGCACTTTCTTCCGGATTTTCCTCCGGCATCACGATGCCGGTTGCCACAGTTAATTCGGTTGCATCAGTTTCGAAAATGTGGGTCACTTTATTGAACAGGCTATAGGCATCGAGCGAGATAATCCTTGTTTCAGTGACCTCGTACTCTCCGGCTGGATAAGGGTCGTAGGTGAGTTTGAAGGTGAACCGAAGCGGGCCGTTATCCAGGATCTCAGCGGTCACAAAATTGTGTCCAAGACAAAGGGTGTCGTGGTCGACGGGTGCTGTCATACCCAGCCCAAGCGTTCTGCCCACCTTGTAGAAGTCGAGTCCTTCGCCGTGATCCTGGTGGTAGGAGGCCATACCCGACAAGTCATTCTTATACCATTTATCGATGATCAGCGAGTCGGTCTTCTTTGCCCAGAAATCTATCCCGTTGCTGATCTCACCCGTAGCCTTGAGAGCAGGACCATATACCCTGAAGGCGGTACGGTTGTTCTCCCAGGTGAAGTCATCCTTCCGCTCCGGCACCAGCCTGCCGTAAACCAGCGGCTGGAAAGGGCGGGGGACTCCTGTCGTGATGCGGTAGGTTCTCTTCTCACCCGCTTTCAGTGTGACGGGGAAGATAACTGTCTCAGTGGTTGCAGTGCCGTTGGTCACCAGCTGGTAGGGCAACTGCTGCCCATCATCATCGGTGATGAGGATGGTTTGATCAGCCGTCAGTGAAAGTTGTTGTTGTACCTTCTCCCACGCCACTTCCACCATCTCGTTTTCCCGGTCAGTGGTACCGGCATTCTCAATATGGAGTGTCATCTCACTTTTTGCTGTCGTGCATCCGAAGAGAAGGAGCGCAACAGCGAGCAGCAGCCAATAACCTGTTTTCATAAGATCAACATTATTTATCACGGTTGTTTACCAATATAAGCGAGGATGCCGCCATCCACGTAGAGGATATGTCCGTTCACGAAGTTCGATGCGTCCGATGCAAGGAACAGCGCCGGACCCTTCAGATCGTCAGGTGTGCCCCAGCGTGCTGCCGGTGTCTTGGAGATGATGAAGGCGTCGAAGGGATGGGGTGAGCCATCGGCCTGCTTCTCCCTCAGGGGAGCTGTCTGTGGCGTGGCAATATATCCCGGGCCGAGGCCGTTGCACTGGATATTGTACGCACCATATTCGGAACAGATATTCTTGGTGAGCATCTTCAACCCTCCTTTGGCGGCGGCGTAGGCCGCAACGGTCTCCCGTCCCAGTTCGCTCATCATGGAGCAGATGTTGATGATCTTGCCATGTCCCTTCTTGATCATGTGGGGGATGACCGCTTTGGAGACGATAAACGGACCGTTCAGGTCGATATCGATCACCTGCCTGAACTCGGCCGCGCTCATCTCGTGCATCGGTATCCGCTTGATGATGCCGGCATTGTTTACCAGGATATCGATCACACCCACCTCCTGCGTCACCTGTGCGATGAAACCATTCACCTCCTCTTCATTGGTGACGTCACATACATATCCATGTGCCTTGATACCGATCTCACCATAGCTGGCCACACCTTTGTCCACCAGCTCCTGCCTGATATCATTGAAAACGATGGTGGCACCTGCCTCAGCCAGTGCCGTGGCTATCGCGAAACCGATGCCGTAGGATGCGCCCGTGACGAGCGCTATCTTTCCTTCGAGTGAAAAATTAACCATTTGATATCTTTTTTATTTTAGTTCCACAATTTTTGAAAAGTCCTGATCGCCATAGTCGAGGTT
>CAYUQE010000060.1:0-11639 GCA_964446805.1 uncultured Proteiniphilum sp.
CCTGAACTGTCTCTCCGAACTGGTGGAGCAGACCGGCGGTGTGATCGAGATCGACAGGCTGCCTGTCGGCGACCAGACACTCTCAGCGAAAGAGATCATCGGCAACGAGAGCCAGGAACGGATGGGACTGCTGGTGAAAAAAGAAGATATTGAACGGATCGAGCGGATCGCCTCACGCGAACGCTCTCCCATGTACGTGGTGGGTGAAACGACCGGCGATATGAAGTTTACCTTCCGCAACAGCGAGGGTGTCAACCCCATCGATATGAAGCTGGAGGATTTCTTCGGGAAACCGCCTGTCACCATCATGGAAGACAATACCATAGAAGAAGAGTACACTGCTCCGGTCTACGACCCCGAACAGCTTGGAACCTATATCGAGAACGTGCTGAAGCTGGAGGCGGTAGCCTGCAAGGACTGGCTCACCAACAAGGTGGACCGCTCCGTAACGGGTAAGATTGCCCGGCAGCAGTGCCAGGGCGAGATACAGCTGCCGCTGAGCGACTGCGGAGCGATCGCGCTCGACTACAGGGGATATGCGGGGATGGCTACATCTCTCGGACATGCCCCGCAGGTGGCGATGATTGACCCTGCCGCTGGATCGGTGATGGCCATCGCCGAAGCACTCACCAACATTGTCTTCGCACCACTGGCGGAGGGACTGCAGAGTGTATCTCTCAGTGCCAACTGGATGTGGCCCTGCCGCAACCCGGGCGAGGATGCCCGTCTCTACAAGGCGGTGGAAGCATGCTCCGATTTCGCCTGCGACCTGGGCATCAACATCCCCACAGGAAAAGATTCGCTCTCGATGACACAGAAATATGGTGATGAGAAGGTCTTCTCTCCCGGAACCGTCATCATCTCCGCTGCTGCCGAGGTGAAGAATATCCGCAGGATCGCATCGCCTGTACTGGCTTACATTAAAGGCACCTACCTCTACTACATCGATTTCTCTTACGACACCTTTAAACTGGGTGGATCGGCCTTCGCACAGACGATGAGCAAGGTGGGTGATGAAGCGCCCACAGTGACCGATTCCGAATATTTCAAGAATGCTTTCGCTGCCATCCAGGAGCTCACCAGCCGCGGGTTGATCCTCGCCGGACATGATATCTCCGCCGGAGGGATGATCACCACCATGCTGGAGATGTGCTTCGCCAACCCACAGGGAGGACTGGAAGCGCACTTCGACAAGATCCGCCATGCCGACCTGATCAAGATCCTCTTCTCGGAGAACCCGGGGGTAATCATTCAGGTGAAGCATCACCGTCTGGTGGAGAAGATCCTTGACGATTACGGCGTGGGATTTGCCATCGTGGCACGCCCCATCGAGGAACGCAGGCTGATCATTGCCAAGGATGAATTCCGGCAGGTGTTCGACATCGATCAGCTGCGTGATGTATGGTACCACAGCTCCTACCTTCTCGACAGGAAACAGAGTGGTGAGGTATCTGCAGCACAACGATTCGCCAACTATAAGCAGCAGCCGTTACAATTCGACTTCAGCCCCTCCTTCACCGGCAGGATGGAAGAGCTGGGGCTCAACCCTGACAGGAAAGAGCGTACAGGACTCACTGCCGCGATCATTCGCGAGAAAGGCACCAATGGTGAACGCGAGATGGCCTATGCACTATATCTCGCCGGTTTTGACGTGAAGGATGTACACATGACCGATCTCACCTCGGGACGCGAGACACTGGAGGATGTGCAGTTTGCCGTCTTCTGCGGCGGCTTCTCCAACTCCGATGTACTGGGTTCCGCCAAGGGATGGGCCGGCGGCTTCCGCTATAACGCACAGGCGAAAAGCGCACTCGAGAACTTCTTCGCCAGGGAAGATACGCTCAGTCTGGGCATCTGCAATGGCTGTCAGCTGCTGATGGAGCTGGGACTGATCTACCCCGAAAAGGGTGAGGACCATCCTAAGATGGCGCATAATCTCTCCCGCAAGTTCGAGTCAGCCTTTGTGAGTGTAGCGATCCCAAAGAACGAGTCGGTGATGTTCAAATCGCTCGAGGGCACAAAAATGGGAATCTGGGTGGCTCATGGTGAAGGGCGCTTCGTCCTGCCCGAGTCGGAGTCGACCTACAACATTGCTGCGCGATATGTATACGATGAGTATCCCGGCAACCCCAACGGCTCCGACTATGCAACCGCTGCCGTCTGCTCCCGCAATGGGCGCCACCTGGCGATGATGCCGCACCTTGAGCGGACGATCTTCCCCTGGCAGAGCCCCTTCTACCCGTTTGCCAGCCGCAAGCATGAGATGACACCCTGGATGGAGGCTTTTGCCAATGCGCGTGAGTGGTTGAGGGAAAAGAGAGAGAACATTCTTTAACTTGCAGGAAAAGTGACACAACCTATTTTTGAGACACTACTCAAGGTAAGGGACTACGAGTGCGATGCACAGGGACATGTGAACAATGCCCACTATCAGCACTATTTCGAAGTAACCCGTCACGATTTCCTGGAGAAGGTGGGATTGAATTTTTATCAATTGCATCTTAATGGCTTCGATGCCGTGGTCTCCCGTGTGGAGATACGTTATAAGGTGCCGCTGATCGGAATGGATCAGTTCAGATGTACCATTGCACACATCGAGAAATCGGGGGTGAAGTACATCTTCCATCAGGAGATCATCCGCCTGTCGGATAATGTTACCTGTGCCAAAGCAAAGATAGAGGTGGTGAACCTGGTAAACGGCAAACTATCGGGTCCAAAGCTGTTCGATGAAGCTTTCAAAGATTACCTCTGATCATTTCGGAGTTGGAATGTGAGCAATGAAAAGTGAAAAGTCATTGCTGATAGCTGATAGCTTACTATCATGAACGACAAATCTATTTACCGGATAGCACTCACACTGATAAAAGGGGTGGGTGTGATGCATGCCCGTAATCTGATGCAGGTTGTGGGTGACGAGGAGGCTGTGTTTAAAGAGACCAGCCGCAAGCTGGAGGCCATCCCCCGCCTCTCACGAAGAGCTATTGAAGAGATACGCAACCCTGAGGTGATGAGACGTGCCGAGAGAGAACTGGCCTTCGTCACCAAAAACAACCTTCAACTCCACTTCTTCACCGACAGCAGTTATCCGCAACGACTCACACAATGTATCGACGCACCGCTGCTCCTTTATGCAAAAGGTAACGCCGACCTGAACCGGGAAAAAGTGATCAGCATTGTCGGCACACGTAACGCTACAAGATATGGGGAGGAGTGCTGCAGGGAGTTCATCAAGGAGATCTCGGCAAAACTGCCGGATATCGTCATCATCAGCGGACTGGCATACGGTGTGGATATATGCGCCCACAGGGCAGCACTGCAAAATGATCTTTCCACCATTGCGGTGCTGGGTCATGGTCTTGACCGCATCTACCCCTCAATGCACCGCCAGACAGCGGTGGAGATGCTGAAGTCGGGGGCACTGCTCACCGAGTTTCCCAGCGAGACCAACCCTGACAAGCACAATTTCGTCAAACGAAACCGTATCGTCGCAGGCATGTCCGACGCAGTGGTAGTGATCGAATCAGGAATAAAGGGAGGGTCACTCACCACCGCTGACATCGCCAACTCCTACTTCCGTGATGTGTTCGCACTGCCGGGGCGTATCCATGACAAGATGTCGTTAGGCTGCAATCAGTTGATCTCCGACAATAAAGCAGTGTTGCTCCGTAATACGGAACACTTCATCACGGCTATGGGCTGGGAGGAGGAGACGGAACCGGCGCCCCCCATACAGAAGGAATTATTCCCTGCACTCAGCAACGAAGAGGAGCAACTATGCAATCTCCTGAGCAAAAGGGGGGCCATGCAGGTGAACAGCCTTGCCATTGAACTCAATATTCCGGTGACAGCGCTTTTTCTGATATTGCTCGAAATGGAGATGAAGAATATGGTGGAATCACTCCCGGGGGGTATATATCGACTGGTATAAAAAATAGGCGATTATACTTTTCTCATCCTCTGTTTT
The DNA here is from genome assembly GCA_964446805.1 of uncultured Proteiniphilum sp. Classification (GTDB taxonomy): domain Bacteria; phylum Bacteroidota; class Bacteroidia; order Bacteroidales; family Dysgonomonadaceae; genus Proteiniphilum. Next base: position 3,965 of record CAYUQE010000060.1, read on the forward strand.
TTTTCATATCTTTGAAAACTAAACCATTTTTAAAAATCAATGGCATTACATATTGGTGATCCAATACCTGAAAAATTAGGTGTCGATCAGAACGGAAATCATATAAAAGCGAGTGACTTCGCCGGTAAAAAGCTGGCCCTCTATTTCTATCCGAAAGATAATACCCCCGGATGCACCGCACAGGCATGCAGCCTGCGCGACGGCTATGCCGAATTGCGGGGAGCGGGTTATGAGATCGTGGGTGTGAGCGTCGACAGTGAAGCGTCGCATAAAAAATTCATCGAGAAATACTCCCTCCCGTTTCTGTTGATTGTAGACAGTGACAAGAAGCTGGCAGAGGAATTCGGTGTATGGAGAGAGAAAACGATGATGGGGAAGAAGTTCATGGGGACAGTGCGCACCACCTTCCTGGTAGATGAGCAGGGTATCATCAGCCATGTTATTGAAGGACGGGGTGTGGACACAAAGAACCATGCTGCGCAAATTTTGGGGATCAGCTGAAACGGACCACCAGCAAATGGCACGGCTGACAGGCAGATGCATCCCGGCCATAAAGGCCATAATGAGAGCATCTTCGGGAATGGCACATAGTAAGAATAATTAAGAAAACAAATAGAGCATTATGGAACAAGAGCAAGATCAGGTGAAGGAACCGACCAAAGAACCGGCAAAAGGAAAAGAGAAAGAGAAAGAGAAAGATGCAAACAATAGTGAAAAGCTGAAAGCGCTGCGTGCAGCAATGGACAAAATTGAGAAGACCTACGGCAAAGGATCTATCATGAAAATGGGCGATGAGCAGGTGGTTGACGTATCTGTCATCTCTTCAGGTTCCATCAGTCTGAATGTGGCACTGGGCGTGGGCGGTTACCCACGTGGTCGTGTCATTGAGATCTACGGTCCGGAATCATCGGGTAAGACCACCCTGGCCATCCATGCCATTGCCGAAGCACAAAAGGCGGGTGGTGTAGCTGCATTTATTGACGCCGAGCATGCTTTCGACCGTTTTTACGCCGAGAAGCTGGGCGTCAATACCGACGAGCTGCTGATCTCACAGCCCAGTAGCGGAGAAGAAGCACTGGAGATCGCCGAGCAGCTTATACGCTCTTCAGCGGTTGATATCGTGGTGATTGACTCTGTGGCTGCACTCACGCCCAAGAAAGAGATTGAAGGAGACATGGGAGACTCCAACGTAGGACTGCAGGCACGCCTGATGTCACAAGCACTCAGAAAACTCACCTCCGCTATAAGCAAGACCAACACCACCTGTGTCTTCATCAACCAGTTACGCGAAAAGATAGGTGTCATGTTCGGTAATCCTGAGACAACCACCGGAGGAAATGCATTGAAGTTCTATGCATCGGTACGGCTCGATATCAGGGGTAACGGATCACCGATAAAGGATGGTGAACAGCAGATAGGGAGACCTACCCGTGTGAGAGTGGTAAAAAACAAAGTGGCACCCCCCTTCCGTAAGGCTGAATTCGACATCATGTATGGTGAAGGTATCTCCCGCACAGGTGAGATCATCGACCTGGGCTCCGAGCTTAACATCATCAAGAAAAGCGGCTCTTGGTACAGTTATAACGACACCAAGTTGGGACAGGGACGGGATGCAGCCAAAGCGGCTGTAAAGGATAATCCTGAGCTGGCCGAGGAGCTTGAGAAATTGATCTTTGATGCTTTAAAATCAATCTAAACAACGTAAGAAAGCGAGATTCCCTTGTAGGATTCTCGCTTTTACTATAACCCTGTTATCACACTCCATTATTACACACATCATCATGCATACACACAGAAGCCTGACAGTGCAAGAGATAGACCAGCTCACACAAAATGGATGTAGTTGCAGCGATTGGGGAGCTGTATCGGTGAAGCACGGTTTTGATCCCGTCTATGTGCGAAACACCCTGTTTTCCGGGAAAATCGAAATGGGCATATTCGAATCGGAGTTTGCACTCCCCGGGGGGTTAAAGAAACATGCGGGGATCAACTGTGCAGTCATCCATAACTGTACCATTGGCGACAATGTGGTGATTGAGAATGTGCAGAACTACATCGCCAACTATACCATCGGTGATGATTGTTTCATCCAGAATGTGGATGTGCTGCTCGTGGATGGGATGACCACTTTCGGAAATGGTGTACAAGTGAACGTGCTCAACGAAACAGGGGGCAGGGAGGTGCATATCAATGACAAACTCTCGGCCCAGTTTGCCTACATCTACTCACTCTATCGTCATCGCCCCGCGCTGATAGCGCAGATGAAAGCGATCATCGACTTTTACTGCGACAAGCATGCCTCCGACAGAGGCATCATCGAGCATGACTGCATGATCGTGAACGTGGGTTACATCAAGAATGTGCGGATCGGCCCTCACTGTAAGATTGCCGGTGCAATGAAACTAAAAAACGGGAGCATCAACAGCAATGTGCATGATCCCGTCTATATCGGACGGAATGTGATTGCAGAAGATTTTATCATCTCCTCCGGATCAACCGTCGACGGCGGCTCCATCATCTCGCGCTGTTTCATCGGACAGGCATGTCATATCGATCATGGTTACTCGGCATCCGACTCACTCTTCTTCAGTAATTGTCAGGGAGAGAACGGGGAGGCATGTGCACTTTTTGCAGGCCCCTACACTGTTACCCATCACAAGTCTACACTGCTTATCGCCGGTATGTTCTCCTTCATGAATGCAGGCTCGGGATCTAACCAGAGCAACCATATGTATAAGCTGGGACCCATCCATCAGGGCATCATCGAGAGAGGAGCCAAGACAACCAGTAACTCATACGTGTTGTGGCCCGCCAAAGTGGGGGCCTTCTCTCTTATTCTGGGACGACACTACCAGCATGCCGACACTTCCAACCTCCCCTTTTCCTATCTGGTGGAGAAGGACAATGGCACACATATCGCTCCGGGAGTAAACCTGCGCAGCGTCGGCACCATCAGGGATGCAAAGAAATGGCCTGAAAGAGACCGACGGAAAGATCCTGACAAACTCGACTGCATCAATTTCAACCTTCTCAGTCCCTATACCATTCAGAAAGTGTTTGCGGGGGTGGAGATACTTAAGAACCTGCAGGCCACAGCAGGAGAGACATCGGAGATCTATACCTATCAAAGTTGTATCATCACCAACTCATCACTTATCAGGGGGCTACAATTGTATGAAATCATCATTCATAAGTTTCTGGGGAACTCAATCATAAAACGTCTGGAGCATACAGTTTTTAAATGCAATGAGGAGATCAGGGAACGCCTCGATCCGAAGACCACTCCCGGTGTGGGTGAATGGGTTGACATCTCGGGATTGATTGCTCCCAAGTCGGAGATAGACAACCTGTTGTGCAAGATTGAATCGGGTGAAATCACCAAGCTGAAAGAGATCAATCTTGTCTTTGCCAATCTGCATCAGGATTATTACATCAATGAATGGAGCTGGGCATGGGACAAGATTCAATCTTTTTACGGACTGCAAGCCGACACAATCACTGCTACGGACGTGATTGCCATTGTGCAAAAATGGAAAGAAAGCGTTGTTACCCTCGACGAGATGATCTACAGAGATGCCAAAAAAGAGTTCTCGCTCTCCTTCAAAACCGGTTTCGGTGCCGATGGAAATATTCAGGACAGGGCCATGGATTTCGAGTATGTACGTGGTGCCTTTGAGAAGAACCCGTTCGTGATGGAAACACTCAGACATATTGAAGTAAAAAAAGCACTGGGGGATGAACTGATTGAAAGAATAAGCACCATTCAACCCCGCAATGAACAAACAACAATCAGATGACCGCTTTCAACAATAGTATTCAATCTTATGACGGACAAGACCAATGAATTAATTAGACAGTTTACTCCCCAACCCATCAATATCCCCATCAATAAATGCGACCTGGAGGAGGTGATAGAATCACTGATCTCACTGATGTTCCCTATATGTGACTGCCCGGAATCGATGAACATACAGGATGGGTTGCTGAGAGCTGCCGAGAAACTGCATGCCAACATAGCATCACTGCATAACCAGAAGGCTGCCGATGAAAAAACGGAAGCATTCTTTCAACAGTTTCCCTCCTTGCAGGAGCGATTGTATAAAGATGCAGCATGTTACCTTAAATTTGACCCAGCAGCCAAGACATTGGAGGAGGTGATCATCACCTACCCGGGTTTCTATGCGCTCTGTGCTTATCGTATTGCGCATGAGATCTATCAGCTCGGCTTGCCACTTATATCCAGGCTCTTCTCCGAGCATGCGCACGCCAGGGTGGGTATCGACATTCATCCTGCCGCAAAAATAGGGAAGAACCTGTTCATGGATCACGGTACAGGCATCGTCATCGGTGAAACGGCAGAGATAGGCAACAACGTGAAGATCTATCAGGGTGTCACGCTGGGCGCACTCTATGTGGAGAAGAAACTTTCCAATGTGAAACGCCATCCAACGGTGGAAGATGACGTGGTCATCTACGCCAATGCGACCATCCTGGGAGGTGAGACGGTGATCGGCCATAACTCCACCATTGGCGGGGGTGCGTGGCTTACACAAAGCGTGATCCCTTTCTCGCTGGTATATAACTCTGTGGATGTGAAAATAAGAACAGTAAAGGATTTTGTCCACCCGCACGATTTTGTCATCTGAGGGTGAAGCATGTGATAATACATGGTATCGATAATGGAATGGATTCATAAGGGAATCATCTTCCTGAAGAGATGGAAAACGGGAAATATTGAAATCGTTAAATCAAACAAAATGAAGTACAACAATATAGTAGAGACCATAGGCAACACACCGCATGTGCGGTTAAGCCGCCTTTTTCCGGATCAGGAAGTATGGATAAAGCTGGAGAAACAGAATCCCGCGGGAAGTATCAAGGACCGTATCGCACTTGCGATGGTGGAGGAGGCTGAAAAGAAGGGATTGCTGCACCCGGGTGATACCATCATTGAACCCACATCGGGCAATACAGGTGTAGGCCTCTCATTTGTGGGAGCGGCAAAAGGATACAGGGTGATTATCGTGATGCCTGAGTCGATGTCGGTGGAGAGAAGACGTCTCGTGGCCATCTATGGTGCGGAGCTGGTGCTCACACCCCGTGAAAAAGGGATGAAGGGAGCTATCGCGAAAGCGGAAGAGCTGCAGCAAGAGATTGCCGGCTCCTGGATACCTCAACAATTCAAGAATGAGGCCAACCCGCTGGTACATGCCGAGAAGACAGCGCAGGAGATACTGGTCGATTTTCCTGAAGGGCTGGATTACCTGATCACCGGCATTGGTACGGGCGGACACATCACCGGCGTTGGCAGAGAGTTGAAGAAGAGATTTCCATCCATACAGGTGATCGGCGTGGAACCTGTTGACTCACCCATCATCACCGAAGGTCGATCGGGTCCTCATGCCATACAAGGTATAGGCGCGGGGTTCATCCCCGAGACGCTCGATCTGACGGTGTTGGACAGCATGATCAAGGTAACCAAAGAGGAGGCGTACGATTATGCACGTCGGCTGGCACGGGAGGAGAGCATCCTCGGCGGCATCTCCACGGGGGCGTCACTGGCGGCAGTAGCCGCAAAGGTTGCTGAGCTTACTACAAGGAAACGCATTCTCACCTTCAACTACGATACCGGAGAGAGATATCTCTCAATGGAGGGTCTGTTCATATAGACAACATTTCACACTATTGGTGGTGTCTCCGCGGTACTGCCGCGAAGGATCTCCTCTAAGGTAGCTACTGCTGTCTCCACCCTGTCGATATGGCGGATGATCACGGAGCGTTTTTTCCCCACCTCCCGCAGCTGGCAGTGTCGCACATGCTGCTGTACGAAGAAGAGAAGCTTGTCGAAGGAAGCAGATTGATAATAGGGTGATCGGGGATCGGAGATCAGGTTGAGTGTCATCTGACTGTTTTTCAAGACCACCTTCTCAATACCGAGAGCTTTGGCAAGACGGCGCAGTCGTACGATGCGAATAAGCTCCCTCCCCTGTGAGGGAATCTTCCCGAACCGGTCCTCCAGTCGCTTGGTGAATTCGAAGATATCCGTCTCTGTGGCCATGTTGTCCAGCTCGCGATAAATAGCCACACGTTCCGCATCATTGGGAATGTACATCACCGGAAACATCAGCTCCAGGTCGCTCTCCACCAGCACATCGTCCACATAACTCTCCTCTTGGGCCCTGGCCTCCTGCTGCTCCTGATAGAGCTCGGCAAACTCATCCTTACGCAGCTCCTGCACCGCCTCGGTGAGGATCTTACGGTAGGCTTCATATCCCAGATCAGCAATAAACCCGCTCTGCTCGGCACCCAACAGGTTGCCGGCACCTCTAATATCCAGATCTTGCATGGCTATATGGATGCCGCTGCCCAACTCGGAGAAATTCTCAATTGCCTGCAGCCGTCGTCTGGAGTCGGCACTCAGGCTATATAAGGGAGGAGCCAGCAGATAACAGAATGCTTTGCGATTGCTCCGCCCCACCCTTCCACGCAGCTGATGGAGGTCGCTCAGGCCAAAGTTCTGCGCATCAAGGACGATGATGGTGTTCACGTTGGGCATATCTATGCCCGACTCGATGATGGTGGTAGCGATCAGCAGATCCTGCTCCTGGTTCATGAAATCGGCAATCACACCTTCCAGCTTCTTCGGATCCATCTGTCCATGTCCCACAGCCACACGCACGCCCGGGATCTCACGCCGGATGATGGTCTCCAGCTCGTAAATATGCTGTATGCGGTTGTTCACGATGAAGACCTGCCCGTTGCGGCTCATCTCGAAGTTAATGGCATCGCGGATGATCTCCAGATCGAAGGTGTGCACCTCTGTCTGTACCGGATAGCGGTTGGGGGGTGGTGTGCCGATGGTGGAGAGATCACGCGAGCCCATCAGTGAGAACTGCAGTGTGCGCGGTATGGGTGTGGCAGTCATGGTGAGCGTATCCACATTGATCTTCATCTGTTTCAGCTTCTCCTTCACGGTGACGCCAAACTTCTGCTCCTCATCAATAATCAGCAGACCCAGATCTTTGAACTCCACATCTTTCCCCACCAGGCGGTGCGTGCCTATAAGGATATCAATCTTCCCCTCCTTCAGGTCATTGAGGATCACTTTCTGCTCTTTAGCTGAGCGTGCACGACTCAGATAGTCCACCTTCACCGGGAAGTTGGAAAGCCTGTCGCTGAAAGTGTGATAATGCTGTGTGGCCAGCACCGTGGTGGGCACCAGCACCGCTGTCTGCTTGCCGTCGGTGGCAGCCTTGAAAGCTGCACGAATGGCGATCTCGGTCTTGCCAAACCCCACATCACCACAGATAAGGCGGTCCATAGGTTGTTCACTCTGCATATCCGCTTTCACATCACGGGTGGCTTTGATCTGGTCGGGCGTATCCTCATACATGAACGAAGCTTCCAGCTCCGTCTGCAGATAGGTGTCCTTCGTGAAGGCGTACCCTTTCTCCTGTTGACGCTGTGCATAGAGCTTTATCAGATCGCGGGCAATATCCTTGATCTTGCTCTTGGTGCGCTCCTTGACCCTCTCCCAGGCCCCCGACCCCAGTTTGTTCAGCTGCGGTGATTCACCCTCTCTGCCCTTGTATTTCGAGACCTTGTGCAGTGAATGAATGGAGACGAACACCGCATCGTTGTTGAGGTAGGTGAGCTTGATCACCTCCTGCACCTT
>CAYUQE010000061.1:0-11618 GCA_964446805.1 uncultured Proteiniphilum sp.
GCACGCAGCTTCAGGTCTTCCAGCCAGCCTTTGGTGCCTTCCATGAAGGGCTCGGAGGAGAGACGCCAGGCAGCGGCTGCAGAGGGAAAGAAACCCCATCGGTTCTCCTTGCTGAACTTGGAGGAGGCATCGGCACGGAAGGTGGCACTCAGCAGGTACTTGCTCATGTAGTCGTAGTTGAGACGACCGAAGTAGGAGAGCAGCTTGTCATCCTCATTGTAGTAGTTGTCGATGGTGTAGGGCATCCCCTGTGAGGAGAGACGCCATGCATCCTTGGCGGTGAAGGTTGTGGGGAAGCCATGAACCTCATCGGTGAGGGTGATCCCCTTACGGATGATGTATTCGTGACCTGCCATCAGGTTGAGGCTGTGCTCTTCACCGAGCAGCTTCTTGAAATCGTAGTTGATCGTATTGGTGTTTCTCATCGCCTGCCGTTCCCTGTTCACCAGCCGGATGGCCGGTTTGCCCTGGTTGTCGACCGAAGGGTAGTTCTTGATATAATAGGTGGTCAGACCCCAGTAGCGCTGATCGCCGTCGTCCTGATGATCGAGACCCACCTCGGAGCGCAGCTTCAGGTTGTCAATCACCTCCCAGGTGGCACTGCCCGCCATGTTGAGTCGCTTTTGTCTCTTCTCACGTGCGTTATCAGTGATCGACACAAGCGGGTTATAGAGGTTACCCAGGTCATCGTCGGCGCTGCCGGCCGAGGCATCGAGGTTCTTCAGCGGTATGGGGGTATAGATTACCGAGTATTTAAGCCGCTTGTCCGTATCGAGCGTGCTGGTAGCATCGTTGGCGCCCCCGCCGTTGATCCTGGTGTCGGTGTAACGCACCGAGAAATCGAGTGCGATGCGATCGGTCGCCTTGTTGTTCAGCTTCAAGCTCATGCTGTTACGCCGGTAATCGGAGTCTTCCATGATCGCCTTGTCGGAGAGATGGGAGAAGTTGAAGGCGTAGGTCATCTTGTCACTCCCGCCGTTGAGGCTCAGGCTGTGGTTCATGGAGCTGCCGGGACGACCGAAGGTGAGCTCCTGCCAGTCGTTGTAGGGCACATTGCGATAGAGATCCAGATCCTGGTAGTTGCCGAAGAAGGAGTTGTAGTTCTCGATGGCATCGTCACCCCTGAGTGCGGCCAGTTCATATTGCCAGCTGGCGTAGTCGTATGGAGATAACACATCGAGTGTTTTTGCAATCTTCTTCACACCGAAGTAGGCGTTGTAGCTCAGGCGCAGTTTCCCTGCCTTCCCCGACTTGGTGGTGACGATCACCACCCCGTTGGCACCGCGTGATCCGTAGATGGCGGTGGAGGAGGCATCTTTCAGTACGTCGATCGACTCGATGTCGGTAGGCGGTATGTCGGAGATCGTACTAACAGGGAAACCATCCACAATAAACAGGGGATCGTTGCTCTGCGTGATAGAACCACCTCCGCGTACACGAATTCTCATCTCTGCATCGGGAGAACCTTCGGTCGTTAACACCTGCACACCGGCCATTTTACCGGTGATGGCCTCCACGGCCGATGCCACCGGCACAGCTGAAATTGTTTCCGCACTTACCGATGATACCGACCCGGTTAAGTCTCTTTTTTTCACCGTTCCATACCCAATCACCACCACTTCATCCAGGCTGGATACATCTTCTTCCATCGTGATGTTCACTATACTGCCGGTGATGGGGACTTCAATCTCCTTCATCCCGATGTAGGAAACATGCAGTGTGGTTGCGGAAGAGGGGGCAGACAACGAATAGTTACCATTCATATCGGTAGCCGATCCAATGCTTGTTCCTTTCACCATAACATTCGCTCCAATTATCGGGTCACCCCAATTGTCCTTTACCACTCCACGAATTGTCCTTTCCTGAGCTATCATACTCAAAGAACAAAACAAAAGAAGTAGTAAACCGATTGTTACTTTCAGTTTCATTCTTGATTCGTTCATATTTGTCATGTTTGTTTAAGTTAAGTAATTATTTGATAAATAATTTTTTAAAGAGAGAGCAGGTCCAACTTCATTTATTCAAGGTTTCCTGTTTACATTTCAGCTCAGTTCAATTGATGGAGGTTGAGAAAATCGTTAACAATCAAGTGTAAAATAGATCCGTTGCAGTTCCAACCGCAGAGGCAGTTCATCGTTCTGCTCATTTTATGTTACAATAGTAATACGTTTCTTTTAAAACAGAGGCGATAAATTGGTTTTTAAGGGGTGATAAATTGTTTTATAACAATTACAGCATCCCTTAAGATGGAAATAATCGTATATTTGTTGTATATAAAAAGGATGTGGAATAAATGATTTTTAACCCATAGTAACACCACTTCACGCGCTATCCCGACAGGGAAGAAAAAATAATCATCGATCAATGAAGCATGGATATTTGTTCATACTGACGCTTCTATCCGGGGCACTCATGCTCAGGGCGCAGCCCGAAGCCTACTTTGTGCATTACGGGGCTGAAGACGGGCTTCCTCAGCATACCATCACCGATATTCTGCAGGACAGAAATGGCTTTATGTGGTTCAGCACCTGGGACGGATTAAGCAAATTTGACGGTTACACTTTTACCACCTATCATCTCCCGTCGAGCAATACGGTAGAATCGAACAGTAGTAGAATAGACCATCTTTATGAGGACAAATATAACAATATCTGGACCCTTTCGTATGATAATCAGGCTTATCGGTTTGATGTGCAGACAGAGTCTTTTCTGGGAACCAGCACGATTGAAGATTTCAAGGAGCACTCTTTCTCCGCTTCTCAGATAATACCCATGAAAAGCGGCAGAGTGTGGCTGTTATCGGAAGAAGAGGGCTGTATCTCCATCAATGACTCTCTTTACAATACAACCCTGTTCAACACGCTTAAGCATAACCTGACTGACAACGGTGTCAATTCAATTTATGAAGACAATGCGCTTAATACCTGGATCCTTACCAATGGTGGATTGACATTAATACCTTCTGGCGGCTCCGGGTCTTTATTTTTTTTTCATCCCTTATCCAAAAGTAATTTTAAAGAAAAAATTCCATTTTTTACCGTCTTTGAATCGGGTGATGAGTTATGGTTTGGCTCAGACAATGGTATTGTGTGGAAATATGATCAAAACAACGGAACGTTCACACAGCTTGCCACTGAAATCAGTTCCGATATTATTACGATCAGGGAGGTATCTTCGGAAAAAATGGTGATTGTGTCTAAACTGAGCGGATTTGTTATATACAACAAATATGATGGAAGCATGGAGTTTTACAATAGTCAGACACTCCCAAATATGAAAAGCGACAGGATTTATACCTGCTATATCGATCATTCAAAAAATATCTGGTTTGAGACTGACCTTCTGGGTGTCTCCAGATTTAACCCATACAGTAAAACGTATATTCACTTTACACCTTATATTGAAAGCACTGAGACAAGCGTTTTTCCACCTAACTTCTTTATTTTCGAGGATAAGGAAGAACGGTTGTGGGTACATCCCCGGGGTGGCGGCTTCTCCATATATGATCAGACCGAGGATGCTTTAATTCCCTTTTACAATGAGCCCTTTTCGCCGAAATGGATGTTCTCCAATATGATGCATGCCGCCTATTCCGACAGGCAGGGTAACCTGTGGATGTGTACCCGTTCGCATGGGTTGGAGAAAGTGATCTTTTACGACGACACCAAGTTTAAGTCGATACAGTTGAACGACAATGTGAATTCTACCATAAGTAATGACGTCCGACCCATTTTCGAGGATTCATACAGTAATATATGGGCGGCAACGAAAGACGGGAAGATTCATCTCTATGATGGCGACATGACTGAAAAGGGCTTCCTCAACAACAGGGGAGCTGTAGGCAATGGAACACCCTTGAACGGGATTGCCTATTGCATCACGGAGGACTCGGAAAATAATATCTGGATCGGAACAAAAGGAGAAGGTGTTTACAAGCTGACAAGAAGAAACGGTGACAACAATTATGTTATTCATCATTTCAGGAATGATCCCGACGACAGCTACTCGTTGAGTGATAATAATGTTTATTCTATTTTCGAAGATCAAAACAGGAACATCTGGATTGGTACTTTCGGCGGTGGCGTCAATCTGATTTTATACGGGGATAAGGAGAGTAGAGTGATCAATCATCGGAATGAGCTCACAAGCTATCCTTATCACCTTGGAGACCAGGTAAGGATCATCACGGCCGACAAATATGGGAATATCTGCATGGGCACCACGCTCGGGTTCATCATGTTCGATGCTGATTTTGAGAAGCCCGAGGATATCGCATTCAGGTTATACGTAAGAAATAAAAACGACCGGCGTTCCATTGGAGCGAATGATATTATCGATATCTGCACCACACAATCGGGTGAAACTTTTATCGGTACTTTTGGTGGAGGAATAAGCAAAATTGAGGAGACTGACAGCCTCGGATTTCCTGTTTCTTTTGTAACCTACGGAGCTGCTCACGGTTTACCTTCCAACATCATTCTCTCCCTGCAGGAAGATAACAGAGGTAATTTATGGATTGGCAGTGAGGGAGGACTCACCAAATTCAACCACAGGGAGCAGACATTTGAGAATTTCAGTGAGATCAAACGGCTGATGAAACGGTTTAATTTTTCTGAAAACTCCCGATTCCGGTTGCATGACGGAAGAATGCTTTTCGGTTATTCTCACGGAATGGTGATTTTTGACCCGGAGAGTGTGAAAAACAATACTTTCACTCCTTACCTGGCACTTGTTCAATTCAAGTTGTTTAACCGTATTCTGCCTATTTCGTCCGAAGGGCCACTCACCCGAAACATCAACCTGTTAGACAAATTGGTGCTGAAACATAATCAGAACTTCATAGGGATTGATTTTGCCGCACTCGATTATATTGACCCTGAGAATATTTTGTATGCCTATAAGCTGGATGGATTTGATAAAGAGTGGTTCTACTCCGGTAATCAGCGATCAGCAAACTATACGAATCTCTCACGGGGGAAATACCTGTTTCGTGTGAAATCGACCAACAGCGACGGCGTGTGGGTCGCTAATGAACGAACACTGTCTATCGAGGTGTTACCCCCTTTCTGGGCTACAGGGTGGGCCTATCTTCTCTACGTCCTGCTGGCTGTTTTGGTATTGTATTTCACATTCAGTATCTTGTATACTTTTTACAGGATGCGCAATAAAATCATATTGGAGAAACAGGAATCGGAGATCAAAACCCGGTTCTTCACCAATATATCGCATGAGATTCGCACTCCTTTGACGATGATCGTCTCCCCTATCGAGAACCTGTTGCAAAGCAAAACCACCCCGGAACCTGTAAAAAAACAGCTCACGCTTGTATCGAAAAACACTAACCGGCTCCTGAATATGGTGAATCAGATCCTCGACTTTCAGAAGATGGAACAGATGCCGCTCACTGTCAGCAGAATTGAGATTGCACCATTTATCAAAAATTTGTTCGACAATTACATCAGGAATGCGGAAATTCATTCCATTGATTATCGTTTTGAAAATAGGGTGGGTGATCAGATTATCTGGGCAGATGCCGAAGCGGTGGAAAAAATGGTCGTGAATCTGTTATCCAACGCTTTCAAGTATACCCCTCCCGGAAAATCGATTCATCTCTCTCTCTTTTATGAAAACAATGATGTAGCTTTACAAATCAAGGATACCGGCATAGGTATCTCTAAAGATAAACAGGGAAGATTGTTCAGACGGTTTGAATCGTTTAATGAAGATAAAAGCAAACCCAGTACCGGCATAGGGTTATCCATCGTCAAAGAGATGGCGGACAGGCATCGTGCCGTGATCAGGGTTGAAAGTGAAGAGAAGAGTGGCAGTTCGTTTACAATTTTCTTTAAAAAGGGGACCGTTCACTTTGGTTCAGATGTGACCATTGATGATTCACCCGGAATAGTACGCTTGAGCGAGCCTAGGGGTGAAGCGGGAGATATGGAGCGTATTCATACACTTGGTGAAGATATCAGTGATCATCCCTGTGTGTTGATTGTTGAGGATGACGATGATCTCAGACAATTTGTGCGATCCATCCTCGAAAGCGATTATGATGTGCACGAAGCATCGAATGGGAAGGAGGGTTTTGAAAAAGCACTGGAGCTGATTCCCGATTTTATCGTGAGTGATATCATGATGCCGGAGGTTGACGGGATTGAGTTACTCAGAAAAGTAAGGGAGAACATTCATACCAGCCACATCCTCTTTTTACTGCTGACGGCGAAAACAACCCTCGACAGCAAACTGGAGGGATTTGATCAGGGGGCTGATGAGTACATTTCCAAACCTTTCAGTGTCTCCTATTTCAAGGCGAGGGTGAAGAATCTGCTGCAACGAAGGGGTGAAATGCAGAAATACTATAGAAGCAGGGGTATTGGAAAGTCGAAAGCCCTCCTCAAGGGGAAGGAGGATACCGACAGCGCGGTGAATATGAAAGAGATTGCGTTCATAGAATCAATCAACACTTTCATTGAGGAGCATGTGGGGAACAACGATTTTGTCATCGAAGACCTTGCAGTGGAGATGGGAATGAGTCGCACCGTATTCTTTAAAAAGATGAAAGGTCTTACAGGGTTGGCTCCCATTGAATATGTACGTGATATACTGATGCAGCACGCTGCATACCTTCTTGAAAATGCTGATTACACCATCAAGGAGGTCTCCTATATGGTCGGTATGAACGATGCCAAATATTTCTCCAGATGTTTCAAGAAGAAATTTAATTTGACACCCAGTGAATACAAAAAAAAACAGGTACACATGGGATCCTAACGGGCAACCGGTAAAAGAAACGACGGCTTTTCCTGCATGTCCGGACGCGATTATGCGAAAATAAAACGAAATTTTTTCCGTTCATTTCAAATAATATATATAACTGTGGAAACGTAAGTTTCTTTCCCACAAAAGTTGTGCTCGAGAACAGTAAAAATGGAAACCAGCGATTATTCATTTTCTAATTGATATCCTATGAAAAGTTTTATTCATGAAGACTTTTTGCTACAAACCGATGCAGCCAGAGAGCTGTATCATGCACATGCAAAAAAACAACCCATCATCGACTATCACTGTCATTTAGATCCCGCATATATAGCAAACGACCACACCTTCGATAATCTGAGTCAGCTCTGGCTTGAGGGTGATCATTACAAGTGGCGTGCGATGCGTACCAATGGGATCGATGAGAAGTTCTGCACCGGCAAGGAGCGCAGCGACTGGGAGAAATTTGAAAAATGGGCCGAAACGGTGCCCTACACCATGCGCAACCCGTTGTACCACTGGACCCACCTCGAGCTGAAGTCCGGCTTTGGTGTGGAGAAGTTACTTAATCCGGGCACAGCAAGGGAGATTTACGATGAATGTAGCGCGATGCTGCGCACACCGGCGTATACCGCCCGCGGCCTGATGAAGCGATTTGATGTGACGGTGGTCTGTACTACCGATGATCCGGCTGATAGCCTGGAGCATCACCTCACCCTGAAGAAGGAAGGCTTCGACATAAAAGTACTCCCCACCTGGCGCCCCGATAAGGCGATGGCGGTGGAAAATGCGGCCGTTTATCGTGCTTACCTGGAGAAGTTATCTGAAGTATCCGGTGTTACCATCCGTAAATTCAGTGATCTGATGGACGCATTGCGTAACCGTCATGACTTTTTTGCCTCGGTAGGGTGCAAGCTCTCCGATCATGGTATTGAGGAATTTTATGCGGAGGAGTATAGCCAGGCAGCCATTGAGCGGATATTCGATAAGGTGTACGGGGGCAGTGAGCTTACCATAGAAGAGGTGTTGAAATTCAAGTCGGCGATGCTCTATGAGGGTGCATTGATGGACTGGCAAAAAGGGTGGACGCAACAATTTCATTATGGTGCCATCCGTAACAACAACACCCGATTATTCAATAAGCTGGGTGCAGATACCGGCTTTGACTCCATTGGTGACTTTACCGTGGCAAAAGCAATGAGTCGTTTTCTCGATCGGCTGGACAAGGACGACCGGCTGCCAAAAACAATCATCTACAATCTCAATCCTCGGGATAATGAGATGATTGCCACCATGATCGGCAATTTCCAGGATGGATCGGTGGCAGGAAAGATTCAGTTTGGCTCGGGATGGTGGTTCCTTGATCAGAAAAGCGGGATGGAAGCGCAGTTGAACGCGCTCTCTAATCTGGGACTGCTGAGCCGCTTCGTGGGGATGCTTACCGATTCACGCAGCTTCATCTCCTACCCGCGCCATGAATACTTCCGCCGCATTCTCTGCAACCTCATCGGGAATGATGTGGAGCATGGTCTCTTGCCTGCCTCCGAGATGGCGTTCCTGGGGGAGATGGTAGAAAACATATCGTACAATAATGCAAAGACTTTCTTTAACTTTTAACGGTGGCTGGTGAATCGGGCAATCGTATCATTCAATCAAACAGTGAGAACGATAGTGTGATTCATGGACCACAAAAACAAATCATATGAAACTAGGAAAACAGAGTATCGGAGTGGGCGATCGTTTCACTCATCAGGGAGCAGCGCAGCTGAGAGCGATCATGAGAGCGAATGAAAAAGGGGTGGATATCAGTCCCGTATGGAATAAATCCAACCGTGAACATATCTATGTAGGCAGTGTGCCTGCCGATACACGCAAGGAGGCTGATGAAGCCGTGAAGGCACTGAACTATAAAGGCAACTATTTTGTGGATGCCGATCATATCAACCTTACCACTGTGGCAAAATATGTAGCTGTGTCCGACTTCTTCACGCTCGATGTGGCCTCTTTCATTGGTAAAGAGAGCAGCAGGGAGGAGATCGACGCCTTTATCGCTTCGTGTGAGAAATATATGGGAACACTGCAGATACCCGGCATGGAAGATCCCTTGCAGGTGACCGGAGAGCTCCTTGAATCCATCGCCGCCAAGTTTCTGGCTGCCACCAACCATGCTTCGGAGATCTACGCCTACCTGAAAAAAGAGAAGGGTGAGGGCAACTTTATCACGGAGGTATCCATGGATGAGGTGGAATCGCCACAGACACCCGTTGAGTTGCTTTTTATCCTGAAGATGCTTGCCGACAAGGGCGTTCCGGCCCAGACCATTGCGCCCAAGTTTACCGGTCGTTTCAATAAGGGTGTTGACTACGTGGGTGACCTGGACCAGTTTGCCAGAGAGTTTGAAGAGGATGTGCTGGTGATCGATTTTGCAGTGAAGGAGTTCGGACTACCTGCAGAGCTGAAACTGAGTGTCCACTCCGGCAGCGATAAGTTTTCCATCTATCCCATCATGGCTGATATCATTCTTCGCTACGACAAAGGGTTGCACCTGAAAACTGCTGGCACCACCTGGCTTGAGGAGGTGATCGGACTGGCTGTGGCTGGTGGTGAAGGTCTTGTGTTGGCGAAGAAGATCTATGAAAACGCCTTCAACCGTCAGCAAGAACTCTGTGCACCCTATGCCGATGTGATTGATATCGATGGCTCACAACTGCCATCGGTGGAAGAGACAAATGGATGGTCAAGTGAGAAGTTTGCCAATACGCTGCGTCATATCCCGGGGCATCCCGACTACAACGCCAACTTCCGGCAATTGATTCACGTGGCCTACAAGGTGGCTGCCGAGATGGGAAACGACTATACCTCCCTGCTGGTGAAGTATGCCGATGTCATTGGTGCATGTGTGGAGGAGAACATCTATGAAAGACACTTGAGAAGATTATTTACGATTTAATGCGATATACGATGTACGAATTATTCGATATAAAGGATAAGGTTATTGTCATCACGGGAGGTACCGGCGTGCTGGGCAGCTCGATGGTGGCCTACCTGGCGGCTCATGGTGCGAAGGTGGCGGTGCTGGCAAGGAACAAGGAAAAGGGGAACCAGCTGATTGAGAGCGTGAAATCCACCGGTGGCGAGGCGATCTTCCTGCAGACGGATGTCGCCGACGAGGCTGTGTTGAAGGAGAATGCCCGTGATATCGTGGCGGCCTACGGAAAGATTGATGTGCTGATCAACGGTGCCGGGGGGAATATGCCTGGTGCCACCATCGGCCCGAACAACACCATTTTTGATCTGAAGATGGATGACTTCCGCAAGGTGGTCGATCTGAATCTGATGGGCACGGTGATACCCTCGGTGGTTTTTGCCGAGCAGATGGTGAAGGAGAAGAGAGGGAATATCGTGAATGTCTCCTCAGCGTCGGCATTGCGTCCCTTAACCCGTGTGGCGGGGTATGGTGCCGCAAAAGCAGCCGTTATCAACTTCACCAAGTACCTGGCGGGAGAGCTGGCAACCAAATTCGGCGAGGACTTTCGTGTGAACGCACTGTGCCCGGGATTCTT
Source organism: uncultured Proteiniphilum sp. (assembly GCA_964446805.1). Classification (GTDB taxonomy): domain Bacteria; phylum Bacteroidota; class Bacteroidia; order Bacteroidales; family Dysgonomonadaceae; genus Proteiniphilum. The sequence goes on from CAYUQE010000061.1 coordinate 10,323, forward strand.
CATCACCGAGCAGAACAGGGCGCTGCTCACCAATGCCGACGGTTCCTACTCCGACAGAGGTAACACCATCATTGGCCACACACCGTTCCGTAGATTCGGTGATCCCGAAGACCTGCTGGGTACATTGCACTATCTGGTCAGTGATGCCTCACGGTTTGTGACCGGCACGGTGGCTATCGTTGACGGTGGTTTTGATGCTTTTAGTATTTGAATCACCGGTCAGCAGCCCGTTTTCAGCAGACAACTCAATATCGAATCAACAAATCAATCAAACATGTCGCTCGAATTAAAACACAATTGCAAATATGCGCTGGTAGTACCCACCAGCATGGGGGTGAGGATCACACCGGTGAACGCACAACCTGTGCAGAGCTCCCATTTATTCCAGATGCAGGCTACCAGCGCCGAAACGAATGTGGCCAGCATCTCTTCCTACCTGGGTCTTCCGGTGAAGGTACTGACCACCTTTGTGAAGGAGAGCCCTATAGCAGCTTTCATCAAAGCTGATCTGCGTGCACGCAACATGGATTTTGAAGGTCCCGAGGTGGCACAGGGTGACCCCTGGGGCTACCGTCATCAGTTCAATATTGCCGACAGTGGCTTCGGCCTGCGCGGCCCGCGCGTGCAGAACGACCGTGCGGGTGAGGTGGGCAGAACGCTGAACGTGAAGGATTTTGATCTGGAACGGATCTTCGGCCAGGAGGGCGTGCAGATCGTACATCTCTCCGGCCTGATAGCGGCACTCTCGTCCGACACCAGTCACTTCTGCCTCGAGATAGCCCGTTTTGCCAGGAAGCATGGCTCCCTGATCTCTTTCGACCTGAACTACAGGGCCACATTCTGGAAGGGCAGAGAGAAGGAGCTGAGTGACGCATTCCGGGAGATCGCTTCACTGGCCGATATCCTTATCGGCAATGAGGAGGATTTCCAACTTTGTCTCGACATTGAAGGACCCAAAGCGGGGGGTGAAAATATAGGTGACACCATGGATGCCTTCAAGGGAATGATTCTGAACGCGAAAATAGCATTTCCGCATGCAACCGTCTTCGCGAACACGTTGCGGGAAGTGATCAGCGCCAATGAACATCTCTGGGGTGCCATTGTTTATGAAAACGGGAACTGGCATGAGGCGCCTCTGCGCAGCATCAACGTGATGGACCGTATAGGCGGTGGTGACGGATTTGTAGGCGGATTACTCTACAGTATCCTGAAGGGTCTGGATCCGGTGAAATGGATTCAGTTTGCCTGGGCGAGTGGTGCACTGGCTACCACCTTCCTCACCGACTATGCCCAGCC
>CAYUQE010000062.1:0-11555 GCA_964446805.1 uncultured Proteiniphilum sp.
ATTATATATTAATAACAAGTGGTACACAACAGGTGACAATAACGCCTGTTGCTTCACTATACTTTTCAAAAACATCATGAGTAACGAAAATAGTTCAATACACGATTTCGACTTCAACCTGATCTGCGAATATTTCTCCCATGTAGAACGTCAGGGACCCGGTAGTCCCGAAGAAACGCTGAAAGCGCTCAGCTTCATTGAGCCTCTCACCGAAAGTGCACGCATCGCCGATATCGGCTGCGGCACAGGGGGGCAGACCATGACGCTGGCACAGCACTGCCCCGGTCAGATCACCGGCATTGACCTCTTTCCACGATTTATAGACCTTTTCAACCGCAACGCGGCAGCACTTAACCTGCAGCATCGGGTGAAGGGAGTTCAGGGCGATATGACTGCACTTCCATTCGCGGAGGAGGAGCTGGACCTGATCTGGTCGGAAGGAGCCATCTATAATATCGGTTTTGAGAAGGGATTGAACGAGTGGCGGCGGTTCCTGAAAAAAGGCGGGTACATCGCCGTTACCGAGGCATCCTGGTTCACCATTGAACGTCCCGCAGAAATCCACGATTTCTGGATGGATGCCTATCCTGAGATCGACACCATCTCACGGAGTGTGGCAAAGATGGAGCAAGCGGGTTATCTTCCCGTGGCGACCTTTATCCTGCCGGAGGAGTGCTGGACAGAACATTTCTATGCACCGCAGGTTGCCGTGCAGGAGATGTACCTGCAGCAGCATGCAGGCAATCCCACGGCAGAGATGCTTATCCGGGAGCAGCGTCGCGAGAAAGCGTTGTATGACAAGTATAAGGAGTATTACGGCTACGTCTTTTATATCGGGAAAAAGATCTGACAGTTGAGTGGGATCTAGCTCTGATATTCATATGGGAGTAAGTTCTGATACTTGAGTGGGATTAAGCTCTGATACTCATTTGGAAGAAATTCTGATAACATTCTGAAAGAGGGTAATTCACACTGTGTTTTACCCCCTTTTTTTATTAATTCCCATTAAAATTCAATTTTAAAGCGGCAAGATAGATTGAGATCATTCCAATCCTGAGAAAACAGCACTCTTCCCAAAATAGTATAGAATAAAATCATTTACAGAAATTTATCTTTCCTTTGCCCAATTTTCAAATACCATTTATATATTTGTAAAGAAAATGATCTGACTGCATGTTGATATGACTCATTTCCGGGACAACTGTCAATCTCTCTTCGATTGGATAAATAAACAGAATCAATCACTATAAATATCATAGTCAATGGAATCACAAATACAATTGAGAGATCCGGAAATGTTCCCATCGGAGTTGGTGTTGAAGAATGTGCTTGGCGATTCGGCCTACAGTGCACTGGCATCATTTCTTGAGACGATTACAGGAGCTGCATATGGGCTGAGCATTGAGTGGAGATATTACAACGATGGGAAAGCATGGTTAGGAAAAGTTACACAAAAGAAAAAAACGATTCTCTGGCTTTCTGTCTGGGATGGATTGTTCAAAACGAGCTTCTACTTCACAGAAAAACATCTGGAGGCGATTGCCGCACTGGATATATCAGAGAGAAAAAAAGAGGAGTTCGCCGGTATGAAACCAACCGGGAAATTGATTCCCATGACATTTGAAATCAGCGAAAAGGAACAACTCGATGAGTTGCTCACCGTTGTCCGTTTCAAGAAAAGCCTGAAGTGATTGATCTGTTATTATAGATGTCTTTAAAGGCTGGCATACAGAAAACAAAACAAGTATGAATGAAACAAGATATATTGCCCTGCTGAGGGGAATCAACGTGGGAGGCAACAACATCATCCGGATGAGCGACCTGAAGGCATCGTTCGAAGAGTTGGGATTCAGTGACGTGGTGACCTACATCCAGAGCGGGAACGTGCTGTTCAACACCGGGGAACAGGACAAACAGCTGCTGATCGGGAGGATTGAACAACATCTCTCCGGGCGGTTTGCATACCAGTCGAAGATCGTCCTTATCTCAAAAGAGCAGCTGCAGCATATTGTAGACTCAGCCCCCGCGGGATTCGGCGATCATCCCGATGAATACCGCTACAACGTGCTGTTCCTGAAAGAGCCGCTGACTGCCGGCGAGGCGCTGCAGTCCATCCGCACCAGAGAGGGCGTGGACCGGGCGTGGGCTGGAGACGAGGTGCTTTACTTCTCTGTGCTGATCAGTCGCGCCACGCAGAGCTACCTCTCCAAAATAGTGGGTCAGACCATCTACCAGTCACTCACCATTCGCAACTTGAATACCACCACGAAACTGCTGGGAAAATAAACACACACTATTTATCAGCGATACAAAATCGGCTCTCAGGATTCTGGCAACTGCATTATTTCATTGTTTCTATCACCATTTATACAGACCAAGTACAAAGTAAGTTTCTCTGACCGCCAGTTTATCTTCTCTGAACAACCCTTTATGAATACCCGTCAGATCGGACTGATCCATATTGGCATCAACAACTACCAATGCTTTATCTACCGTGCCCGAAGGCGCTGAATCCTTGAATACAATCTTTTGTTGTTTTAGAAAATCATTGTTGTTTTCGTCTACATCGTTCCATTTCAAAGATGCGGACTCGATACCATTTCCCTCGTTTATGCGTACTCCTGAGAGAATGGCCATTTCTTCCCAATCCTCTTTTTTTGTGGTGGTACGTACCTGAAATTGAGCACTTTTTTCGTCTAAACGATTGTCTTCTGAATTAATCCTGGTACCGAAAGATCGTGGCACCGCATAGAGAAGCAGCAAAGGGTGGCTTTCTTTCATTTCACTCAAAGAAACACCTTGTCGATTGGAGATCTCTTTCAGCGCTTCATCATAAGCAGTGGGAAGCAGGTGATTAATAAATGTAACAATAAAATTGGTGGAAGTGATCAAGTCATTTTGTAATGAAACATAAAAAGGTTTATTGGCATTATTTTCAATTGTTCCTACAATCATGTTCTTTAGCGTCCGGACAGACTTATTGCTTAAACCCTCCTCTTTTGTTATAAACCTTGCTGATCCTTCATGATTTGTATACATTACCGCATTCTTCGAATTAATTAGAATTATAACCAAATCTCGATGATCGGGTGCGCCAAAATCAAAATCCTTTGGATCGATCTCATTTTCTTTGCAAAACTTCTGCACCTGCTCCCAATAGAAGAAGGGATTAGATTGCACTTGTTTTACAGTACTTTCTTGCTCCACATTGAGGACAAGAGAATCTTCAATATTTTCGGACTGCGCAAATGCCATTAAAGCGACGACAACCAGCGGCACAGTATACAATACTTTGAGTCGTGCCCATTTCGGTGATTCATTTCTTAACATCATCATAATTCTGTTTTTAATTTTGGATTGATTGAAACTATTGACAACGGAACCAAAACGCCTTTCACCAACTGCTTTTCTAACAAGGAGCAATTGATATTGCTGAGCACCAATACCGGCTTCGATGACAGCATGATCGGCTTCATACTCGTGAATTTCCCGTAAATCACGACACAATAGCCAGACCATTGGATTAAACCAATGTACGACAAGTAACAATTCCGAAAATATGACATCTGCATTATGCTTTTTGAGATAGTGCATTTTCTCATGCAGGATAATCTCCTCCGGATTTTCGAGATAATCTTTTTGGGATAATACAATGTAATGGAAAAAACTAAATGGAATAATACTCTCCGGAATGATAATCAATTTGTAATTCCCCGATTCAATCACTCTGCCTTTCCTTAAAAGATGGCGAAGACGAACAAAAGAGATGACCAGTCGTAAAAGCATGGCAGTGACACCCAACCAATAGATCACAATCAAAATTGTGAACCCTGAGATCTTTCCAGGGTTTCTTTCAGCATTCCTATCCGACAACATGGTAGCATCTGCATGGTTACTGTCAACAGGCTCATAGTCGGACAAATTAAGATGATTCTCTTTGTCTGTGAATTGTACCGGGAATACTGTTTCTTCAAGATTGGAAATAGTTTGCTGCAGGGCATATGATTTATCAAGTCTCAGTTGTACCAGAGGCAAAACAGTACAGACTACCAACCCTGTAATCAATGTGATCCGCGTGAAACGAAAGAAGGTTTCTTTCATTAACAAAAGCCGGAAGAATACCGAAAATAAAGCCAGGCAAATCGTTGCTTTCAACAAGTATAATAAAAAGCTTTCCATACTACATGAGATTATAGTTTACCTTTTTCAATCTTTTTGATAAGCTCCTTCAGTTGATGAATAGACAATTGCTCTTCTTCAATCAGAGAAGTCACCACATTGGTATAAGAATTGTCGAAGTATTGAGCAACCACTTTTTTAAGCGCTTTCCCCTTATATTCTTCCTGAGATACAAGAGCAAAATACTGATAGGTGGTCCCAAATGTTTTGTGCCCAACAAACTGCTTTTCCTCAAGTACCCTGATCACGGTGGAAATGGTGTTGTAATGTGGCTTTGGGTCAGGATAGAACGCGAGCATCTCACGAACGAACAATGGTCCGTGGTCCCACAGAAGCTGCAATACTTCTTCTTCTTTGTCGGTTAATCTCTTCATATCAATCTGTTTGTATGTTTCAACTACAAATATAAATGAACTTTTGAGATTTCAACTACATAAAATGTGAATATAACTATATATAACAGTTTAATGTTATTTATTTATAGTTGTTAACTACGCAAGTTACCGGTTAACTATTATGACTCGGTTTATTGTTATTGGAAAAGAATCAGTAATGCAGGGACTGAGTTTTATTGAAAATAGCCGAAAACGATCCCTTCATAACATTGGAGTACAAGCTAATTGGGGAAAATAATTATTGAAGGACATCATAATGCCCCATGAATTTAGTACAGTTGTATTACTGCGTATAGAACTTCTCCAGCCGTTCAATTTCCGGCTGAAAGAGAGCAGTGGTCTTTTTGGGAACTTTTACGAAGAAAGTAAGTGTGATTTGAGGAACGTTTTTCTTCATGTTCTTTTTCCAGGAACCGATAATCGTACCGTTCAGCATGATGGTGGGTGAGAAGATGCCGTTTTTGGTCATCACCTTGCTGTAATGAGCCTCTTCAATCATCTCGGAGCGCTCCTTGTAGCTTACCACGAACTCATCGAATGGTGCCAGCAGTAGTGCTGAGTCTTGATCTGAAGGGGGTGTCCGGGCATCACTGCGCATCCAGCACTCACGTCCGTTGATCATTTCCCGTATAAAATCGGGTCTTATCATCTCCAATGCCTTTCGGCAATCAGTGACCGGCAGGTTGGACCACCAGGCGAAATCCTGCAGCGTTGCGGGACCGTGACTGGTGAAATACTTCCGTGCCAGCCGTTCCAGTGCATCCTCACGCGAAATATCCGGATTTCGGGGTACCCACTCATCCAGCAGCGTGAAAGTCTGCCGGCTCCCCTCCAGCTCGCCGTTCACGATAATCCCCTCCAGCTCTGCAAAGGAGAGCAACAGCTTCAGGTGATTATCGTCGAGGAGCACACCCCTCTCAGCCAGGGCCACACCAATCTCCTGCTTTGAGAGATGTTTACCTCCTGACAACAGCTCCTCAATTAGGGGGATGCAGCGGTACAACAGTGACTCATCTGCACCCAGCATCTTCGCGTAGGAGCGATAGACCGGTTTCAGCCGCGGATAGGAGAGCGCATACATCCAGCGCAGATCCTCAGCAGCAACGAAATGCCAGGTGGGCCGCAGGATATGGGTGCGGATCACCTCACCCCGATTGAGCGCACCGGTGATCACTTTCGCAGTGCTGTCCGGCAGACGTGAGCCGATGGCCCACTTGGCCATCTCCAGCGCCTGCGACTGCATCGCGCCCATCCTGGCAACCACCTCGCGGGGTTCCTTCAGCTCATGGAGGGATAGTAACTGGTTATAGAGGCGCACATTGAGCAGTTCGTCAGGAATCATGTGTAAACTGTTTTAGAACCCAAATGTACATAATTTTTCCACACATTAATCCCGATTGATGCAAACCATTTGGATTGAGGGTTGGAGTGAACCTCCGCATGAATTTCCTATATTTGTAAAAAAATCGATTGATATGAAGAAAAAAGAATTGACCGAAAAAGCAGCTTCACATTTGGGGGTATTGTGTTCTGATATTGGTGAGCGACGTGTTGGAAGCGAAGCAAACCGCAGGGCTACATCCTATGCAGAAAAAGTATTGAAAGCGTTGGGATGGGAAACAGAAACAACCGAACTCTCTGTTATTGACTGGCAGACCGATGGCGCCTCATTGAGCTGCAATGGTCAGGCGTTTGAGGTCTTCTCTTCCCACTACTCTCTGGGGTGCTCGGTAACCGGAGAGCTGGCAGCCATCGACAAGGTTGAGCAGTTGGAGACTACGAACATACAGGATAAGATCGTGCTGCTCCATGGCGGGATCGCTGCACAGCAAATCGCACCGAAGAATTTCCCTTTCTGGAATCCCGAGGAGCACCAGCATCTGGTCTCCCTGCTGGAGAAGGGCAATCCGAAAGCGCTGGTATGTGCCACTGAACGCAATGCGGCCACCGCCGGCGGAGTATACCCGTTCCCATTGTTCGAAGATGGCGACTTCGACATCCCCTCGGTCTACATGAAAGACAGCGAAGGGGAGAAGCTGCTTGCCTGTGCAGGAGAAACCGTTGAGTTGATTTCCCGGGCAACACGTATTCCCGAAACAGCATTCAACGTGATCGGGCGAAACAGCAGCCGGGAGAAGAAGCGGATTGTCATCTCAGCCCATATCGACACCAAGATTGGTACGCCTGGCGCGACAGACAATGGCACGGGGGTCACCATCCTGTTGTTGCTGGCAGAATTGTTGCAAGATTTTGCCGGGGATCATCCCATTGAGCTGGTTGTTTTTAACGGAGAGGATTATTACGGTGCACCGGGACAGGTAAAGTACATCGAACAGAACGCGGGTCGGTTCAGTGACATTCTGCTGAATATCAATATTGATGGTGCCGGTTATAAAGAGGGAATCTCCTGTTTCTCCTCGTTCAATCTGCCGGAGAAATTGGTTAATGCATTACATGAAGTACTTACAGAAACCCCCGAACTGGTTGAGGGATTACCATGGTATCAGGGTGACCACAGCCTGTTCCTGCAACAGGGTTGCCCGGCCATTGCCGTGAGCTCACAATGGTTCATCGAGCATATGGAGACACAGGAACTCACACATACACCGAAAGATAACCTGGGTGTGGTCAACTACGAACGTGTAGCAGAGTGTGCGCTGGGTATTGCAGCGTTTATCGGTAAGTTGTAGTCAAACAGATGCATGTTTCGGATAATTCTTACTGAAACAGGCATCCTATTTTAGCAAGAATAATAAAACCTATTGGCTTTGGAAGTCATATCTTTGCGTTTTATTTCACAACCCCCTGAATATACAGAAAAGAAGAGATGAGTCAAAGTATCATTATAAGAAAGATTCTTCCGGAGGAGTATTCCTTTATGGAAGAGATCATGTACGAAGCCATTTATCATCCCGACCCGAAGAACCCTTATTCGAAAGATATAATATACCTGCCACAAATTAGGGTCTATTGGGATAATTGGGGAGAAGGCAATGATGATCATTGCCTGGTGGCCATCATTAAGAACAGGATTGTTGGGGCCGTCTGGATACGCTCGTTCCATGAGGAGTTAAAGGGGTACGGGTATATCGACGGGCAAACGCCTGAAATTTCCATTGCCCTTTTTGAAGAGTTCCGGGGCAAAGGTATCGGAACAGTGATGATGGAGAAAATGGTGGCGTTGATGAAATCACAAGACTATGCCCAGACTTCATTGAGTATATCAAAAGGCAATCCTGCAATCCACCTCTATGAGCGATTAGGCTTCCGGACGATTGATGAAAATGTGGAAGATTATATTATGTTGCTAAAACTGAAATAGTCTGATTTTCAATCAAACCACCCGCTACCGGCAGCGCTGGAGTTGAAGGGTGTCTAATCTTTCAGAGAGTAGCTTACTGAATTTCACTGCTCCCTTTTTATTCAGATGATCACTGTTGTAAAAATCCTCTTTTGTGAATCGGCGGTCATCCATGTAGTCCCAGTGGTCAATACCATACTTCTCACTTAATCGGTGAATGTCGTTCATGTTGCGATGAAGGGTTGCACTATCGAGATATTGATTGTATGCATGAAAGGTGGGCGTTGTGAATAATATGGGCGTGATACCTGACGATTGCAGTTGAACGATAAAATCTTCCAGATCATTCAGCACCGCGGCCCTCTTACTCTCAGCAGGCTCGCGGTAACGCTCTATTCTCTTCCTGTAAGAGAGTGCATTAAAACTATCATCATCGGTCACAGTGAATGTCATGAAACCCTGTTGCAAGGGAGCAGAAGCATCAATATCTGGTTCTACGTTAAAATGAACAATTGCCTCCCCTGCATACCTGATGTTATTCCTTATTGATTTACTCAACAGTGAAAAAGAGACCTTTGGTGTATAACCCCAGAGGAAAGGTGAGATAGCCGGGAGCAGGTAGCTCTTCTCTTTATATTCAATGCCGTGGCCATACCAGGACCAGTAGTCTCTGTGCTGCTGACTTTCGGTATAGAATGAATGATAATCGATACTGATTAAAACATATTTCAGCTTGTGAACACCCTCGTGAATAGCTTTAAGAGTTAATCTCTTGTCGAAATAGATGGTCTGGCTTACGTTTGCCAGGTTGTAGGCGTAGATAGTTGAGAAGGCTGTAGGGTCGACACCATAGGTCGCATGCGAGTTACCCAGTATCAGAAGCTGCACCGAATCTTTTGCGGACAACAACCCTTCATACTTCTTTTCGTAGATGGAATCCTGACCTCTTAACCAAAAATCAAACAGGAGCAGTATCACCAATGGCAGGAAAGAGAAAATCAATATTTTTTTAAAAAAAATCTTCATTGGGATAGGTCTAAAATTGAAAATAGATAAACTGTTGTTCACTGCCTCCGAATTGAATGATGGCGATCATCACTGCATAGTAAAATGCATACCTCCAATGGCGTTTCCACCTCAGCCCCAGCCTCTCGATAGCATACTGCTGCTCTCTTCCCTGCCACTCAATCAACATAAAAACAACGATAAGTATGATTGTCGTCACGGCATCATCGCTACCGGTAAACAGTGGGACAGTGAAGAGTGAGGCGGAGAAGATCCCTGAAATATAGGCCATCGCATGATCCAGGCTCTCTGCCCTGAAGAAGATCCAGGCGAAGAGGGTCAACCCGAAAGTAGACAGCATGGCCAACGTCTCTCTCGTTGTGGGCAGGCTCTTACCCTGTGCCACCGTCTCAAGATTAGCCCTGTTCTTCTTCGCCAGCAGAAGCGGGAGGAAGTAAACAGCGTTCAGTGCTCCCCAGATGAGAAAGGTCCAGTCGGCACCATGCCAGAAACCACTCACCAGGAATATGATGAACGTGTTTCTGATCTTCATCATCACGCTGCCTCTGCTGCCTCCCAGAGGGATATAGAGATAATCCCTGAACCATGTTGTCAGTGAGATATGCCATCGTCTCCAGAACTCAGCGATGTCTCTTGAGAAATAGGGAAAAGCAAAGTTACGCATCAGGTTGATGCCGAACAACCGTGCCGTCCCGATCGCTATATCGGAGTAACCGGAGAAATCGCCATAGATCTGAAAGGTGAAAAACAATGCACCCAGAAGAAGGGTACTGCCCGACATATCGGCTGATTGATTGAAGATGGTGTTGGCATATTCGGCACAGTTGTCGGCAATGACGATCTTCTTGAACAGCCCCCACAGGATCTGCCTGAGACCATCAGCCGCCTGCCCCTGATCGAATTGCCGTTTCCTGTAGAACTGCGGCAGGAGGTTGGTGGCCCGCTCAATGGGTCCCGCAACCAGCTGGGGGAAGAAGCTGACATAGGCGAAGAATGAGATGATATCGGTTGTGGGACTGATCTTCTTGCGATATACATCGATCGTATAACTCAATGCCTGAAAAGTATAAAAGCTGATGCCGACAGGCAGGATAATCTTCAGGCTGCCGGAGGAGATCTCTTTCCCGAACAGGGAGAATGCTTCAGTGAAACTCTCAACAAAAAAATTGTAGTACTTGAAATAGCCCAGTATGAGAAGGTTAATGATAATATTGAGAGCAGTAATCAGCCGCAGCCTCTTCCGGGCAGCTCCCTCCTCATAGTTATAGCGCACGTAACGAATTCCCAGGCCACTCAGCCAGCTCAGGAGGATCGTTATCCCCATTAAAATAAGGAAGCGCCAGTCCCACCAACCATAAAAAACAAAGCTGGAGACAACCAGTAACAGGTTTTGTAATTTCAGATTTCTGTTGGTGACAAACCAATATAAAAAGAAAACGACAGGAAGAAAAATGGCAAAGTCAAGTGAGTTGAAAAGCATCTTTTTTTGCTTATAACATAGGAGTAAAATCCGGGTTCTGGCTATTCAGATGCAAAGATAAATATTTTATTTCAGAGATTTTATACTTTTATCAGCAATCTTATGGTCTATGCGATACAAAAAAATCCCTGGTTAGAGAATGTGGGAATGGAAAATGCTATCCGTGTATTTATCAATCAAAAACTTGCTGCTGTAGTCCAGGCTTGGGAGGAAATAGAAAACCCAAACCGAATTGAACCGAAAGAGATAAAGTGCCCACGTAACCGCTCCAACAGGCAGAGCAATCTGATGTAACTATAATTCCCTTTTCGGAGAGATAGACGGCAAGTGGATCGCTATAAGTAAAATAGGATTCTCCTTTGTAAATAATTTTATTATCCAGTTGTACAGTCATGATAAACAGTTCTGACAGTTAGAATTCAATTTTCAATTTCATCCTCCTCATTTTCTTCATCAGTGTCTGAAAGATCATCGATTGAATAATTGTCATATACCCATACCTTAGACAATCCTCGCCACCACATCCATACTGGTCGATTACATCAGAAAATGCATTATCGTAATCATCGCAAGCGATTGTAGGAAGTTTTTCGAAATACTTTCTCACGTTGTTAAATATTTTCTCTTCCACAGTTGAATAATCAATGAAGTACATATGGTATTAAATTTTTTAAATGAAATAAGCTAATTTCGAAAAATACAAAATTAACTCATATGTTTGTCAACTTATGTCTGAAACTTTATACTTTGACTGAAAAAGAACGCTTCCTGCTATTAATGCCAGAAGGTTAACTGATGAGAAAACGGAAGAATTGAAAAAAGTGTTGAAGAAAGTGTAAGCTACCCCTGTCCACTCACAAAGAAGAGGGCCATTAGAGATGACCTTGATCCAATCATATAACAATATTTAGACTATGCAACAAAAGGACAATTTAGTGAGAGTAATCCTGACTTCGGGAGAAGGAGAGAAGGAAATCCGGATAGAAACAGAAGGATAGGCATCTGCGAAAGAGTTCCTCAAAAATGGTTTTGGACACAATCCATTTGATGTGGAGGGCAGTATTCGACCCGAAGAGTTCAAAACATATTAAAAAATGCTTTAACGAAAGTTGGTATCAGTAAAAATATTTCCGTACATTCGTTGCGTCATTCGTTTGCCACGCACCTGCTCGAA
>CAYUQE010000063.1:0-11451 GCA_964446805.1 uncultured Proteiniphilum sp.
GTATCCACCGGTGCAGCTTTCGGCGGTGGAGATGGTGTACTTCTTTTTGCGTAGATGCTCACCCAGCAGTGCCTCCGGTGCTTTTTCGCTATTGGCTACAAATAATTCGCCGAGCAAATGTTTCAATTGTATGCTTTGATGCGTCATCTCCTCACTGTTTGCTACGCCCCACACCGACAAACGCAATCTGATGTATCCGAGAGAGGGGAGATAGGCCAGTGAAAATCCTGAAGGTAGCTGATGCTCAAAATCCGAAAGAAGTGTAGCCAGTCCCGACTCTGTGATATCGGCCACCAGGTAAAAACGACAGAGATACTCACTCACCTGAAATTGTGCCAGTAAGCGGGGTATAATATCGACAGTCATGGTCGTTTTCATCTCGTAAGGTACGCCCGGCATGGCGACAAGCACCTTCCCCTCTTTACTGAACCAGAGGATGGGGGCGGTGCCAGCATTGTTTTGTATAACCGTCGAACTTGCAGGTACGTATGCCTGACCTCTTGTCAGTTGATTGAGCGCTATATTTCGTTTCAGAAAGAGCGATTCAATATTTAGTAACACCTCCTCGTTGAAAGCCAGAGTAGTGTGAAAGTATTGACAAAGTGTATGTTTCGTAATATCATCGCTGGTCGGTCCCAACCCCCCTGTGAGCAGCAATACATCAGCCCTGGCAAAACCATTATCGAGTGCCGTGGTGATCTCCTCCTGCTTGTCGCCCACAGTTGTGATAGCCGCAATCTCCATCCCGTGTCGTGTCAGCTCGCGTGCCATCCAGGCTGCGTTCGTGTCAACGATCTGCCCGATAAGAATTTCATCACCTATGGTAATTATCTCTGTCCTCATGACGCTGTTTTTTTGAAAATAAGTACAAATAAAGGGATAATCTTCCTGAATCAGCCTTATTTATACCGTGAAATGAGGTTAATCTTTGAAAATATATCATTGAACCGATAAGGAATAAAGATGAGTGACAATCAATATGTAAAAAAGAACCGGATATATTTTTTTATTTTGAATGAATGTGTTATCTTTGCCCTCCGAAAATTGAGGCGAGGAAACTATCTGATTGGATGAAACGTGCATGATAATCATTTCATTCATTTCATCCTAACCTCAAGATTCATTCAACAGGAAGAAATAAATATAATAATAATATGAAAAAAGAAATTCATCCCAACAATTACCGCCCGGTAGTTTTCAAAGATATGTCGAACGAAGAGATCTTCATTTCCCGTTCTACCATCAATGCAAAGGAAACTATTGAGATAGATGGTATTACCTACCCGTTGGTGAAGCTTGAGATCACCAGTGCATCACATCCCTTCTACACCGGAAAACAGAAACTGGTGGATACTGCGGGACGTGTGGACAAGTTTATGAGTCGTTATGGTGACCGTAACAAGAAGAAATAATACCTGACAGGTAGCAACTAAAAAGAAACGGCGTTCTGTAACAGTTCGCCGTTTTTTTATGCTTCTATTTGATATAGCCTACACTCTGTGTCAGCAATACCTGTTGGTGAGATGGTAGATTCAGCAATCGGGCCAGCTCATCCTTGTTGAATGACCCCCTTACAACCGTTCCCAATCCTTCAGATGCACAATAGAGATAGATGTTTTGAGAAACATAGCCGCAGCTTGTATATGCATAATGCGCTGAGGAGGCTTTCTCCATATCGGATACGAATATGATATTCAGCGGCACCAATCCGGTGAAATCCTGTACGCCTGTATGCTTGCGGAAATCACCCTCCTTTATGATCCGGAGTTGATGATTCACGGCATCATAAAAATAGACCCCTCTTTTCAGTGTGACATATAACTCCAGCTCCTGCCGGTTGTTGGCGGTAGGAGCCGTTCGCTTATCTTCTCGGTTGAATCCGTTTGCAGCCCACAACAGGTTGGATAATTGCTGTAGCGTCAACTCTTTCCCCTGAAAGCTTCTGTGCGATTTGCGATCATTCAGCACCTGCATCAAGGGCTTACCCCCTTCTCTGTCTGCTTCAGGTAGTTTTATATCCTGGGCTGACAGCGGGTAAACCATGAAGATCAGTAATAATAGAAGAAATAATCTCTGCATGATATCCGATTTATTGTATTGTTCCTCAATCTGCAAATATAATGAAATGAAATGTAAATTTGTGCCTGCAGAGTCGTTATTTTTTAAATCCTTAGGATGCTTCCGGAGTGAATAATTGCACTTTTTTATCTATTTTTGTCTCAGGTAATGTTCATTCATTGATGCGAAAAGACTGAGCGAATGTGTATCTCCGCACCAGCTGAATGATAATTGATGCTACTTGATTTCATTAACAAGGTGGATATCAGTATTCTAATTAACATTGAATAAAACAGGATCATCGCATGAAACGACTTTATACTGTCATTGTTGCTACACTCATCCTTCTCTCTTCTCTTTCTGCGCAGGTGCAGTTAAGTGATAGTGCCTCCATAAGCCTGTTGACGGCATCTCCCTGGAACGGAGCCTTATATGCGTTGTTTGGTCACACGGCCATCCATGTTCAAGACGATTCTACAGGGGTAGATCTGGTATATAACTATGGGTTTTTCGACTCTTCACAGCCTCATTTCTACTATAATTTTGTAAGGGGAAAGACCGATTATATTCTTGGAGTTACTACTTTTGCGGATTTCCTGTTTGAGTATGACCATAAGGGACAGCAGGTGATCGAACAGGAGATTGCGTTCTCATCCGTTGAAAAACAACAGTTGTATGAGGCTCTCTTTGTGAACGCTTTACCAGAGAATAGAAGCTACAGGTATAACTATTTCTATGATAACTGTTCCACACGTCCCCGCGATATGATTGAAAAATCTATAAAGGGGACGATTCACTATCCCCCGACGCCGCAGGAACAATCTTATCGCGATCTGTTGCATGAATGTCTTGACGCTTATCCATGGATAAGTTTTGGAATTGATCTGGTCATTGGCACGGGTGCGGACAAAACCATTGGTCTGAGAGAAAAAATGTTTCTCCCTTCCTACCTGATGGACGCTTTTGAGGGTGCAGTAATCATTGAAAATGATACGGTAAGTTATAACCTGGTGAAAAATAGTGCAGTCATCTTAACGCATCAGAATGAGAGGAATAGCATTAGCGAACAGGGGCCGCTTACTCCAATAGTAGTGGCGTTCGTATTGCTGGCCTTCTCCATCCTGGTCACGCTGCTACAAATTGTCAAACTCAATGTTTCGAAACTTCCAAAAAGATTTGACACCCTTCTTTTCGCCTCTGCCGGCATAGCGGGTTTTATCGTTTTCTTTCTGATGTACTTTTCCGAACATCCCGCTACAAGCCCCAACTGGAATTTTGTATGGTTAAATTTGTTTGCATTGATTGCAGCACTGTTATTTTGGGTGAAATCGGCAAATAGGGTCGTTTATTTCTATCATTTTATTAACTTTGCACTCTTAACGGTTTTCCTTTTGTTGTGGTGGTTAATACCTCAGCAATTGCCGGCAGCAACGATTCCGTTTTCAATGAGCCTGTGGCTCAGATCGGCTTCAAACCTGTATGTGCTGAGAAAAAACAATTTAACAAACAGGCGATTCACATCCAGCAGTTATATGAAAGCAGGATGGGGACAATAAATCGGTAAATGACAGTTTTATTCTCATGAACAAAGTACTTTCGTCGTTAGTTGCTCTCTTTTCCCTCACTACGCTCTATGCGCAGAGCCCGGCAGGAGAGGTCCCTAAGCTGGTTGTAGGCATCACTATCGACCAGCTGCGGGGTGATTACCTGGAGATGTTCAGACATACGTTTGGCAACAAGGGTTTTAACAGGCTATTGAACAATGGGCTTGTATACAGCAATGTGACCTATGACTTCCCCAATTTAGACAAAGCCTCCACCATCACAACCATATTCACGGGTGCCTACCCCTCGTTCCATGGTATCACGGCCGATAAGAGATATGTGATGGAGTCGGACAGTGAGATATCCTCTTTCTTCGACAACAAATACCTGGGCAATTTCACTAACGCCAAACTGTCACCCCTGCCCATAAGGGTATCCACCATTGCTGATGAGCTGAGGGTGGCATCAGGGGGACAATCCGATATCCTTGCTTTTGCTCCGGATGCCTCACAGGCACTGGCATCAGGGGGGCATGCAGCCAGCGGTGCCTACTGGATTGAGGATTACACTGGAAAATGGGCCACCACCACCTTTTATAAAAACAAACAACCGGCCGTAGATCAGCACAACCGGAGCAGTGAGTCGCTCAGCAACATCATCGGTAGCATCACATGGCGTCCGGCGATAGATATAGAGCGGTACAATGCATTCCCCTATACCAGGAACAGGTACAAATTCCAGCACTATTTCGGGGTGGACAAGAAAGACAATATCCATCTCTTCAAGCAATCACCCTACGTGAACAGTGAGGTGAATAATATTGCCATCAAGGTGCTCGAATCAAGCTCTTTGGGTAAGCGTATGAATCCCGATTATATGGCGGTTACCTTCTATGCCGGCAACTATGAGAAGGCACTCGATAAGAATTATTCGATTGAGATTCAGGATACCTATTATCGGCTCGATCAGGAGTTGGCACGTTTGCTGGATGCAATAGAGACATCGGTGGGTCTCAAGAACACATTGATTTTCGTCGTTTCCACCGGTTACTTCAATGAGCAGGAGATCCATCCTGAGGGTATGGTTACTTCCGGAGGTGATTTTTATCCCGACAGGAGCCAGGCATTGCTCAGTATGTATCTTATGGCACTCTATGGAAGAGAGCAGTGGATTAAAAAGTATTATAACCGTCAATTCTTTTTCGACAAGAGGTTACTGGAAGACAAGAAGATCAATCTTGCTGAATTCCAGCAGAAAGCAGCTGAGTTCCTGGTGCAGTCGGCGGGTGTGCAGGATGTGATTACCTCTCATCAGATGTTACATGGTGCCTACAATGAAAAGGTACAGTTTTATCGAAACGGTTACTATAAAGGTATTACGGGCGATTTGTTTCTCGAGCTGCAACCCGGATGGCGCGTAGTGGAGCCTCAAACCACTGAAGGGCAAAGGGTACGCAATAATGCTGTGATCTCACCGGTCATCTTCTTCGGAAGTGGCATCGCACCACAGAGAGTTTATCGCACCATCGAAGCCACCGAGATTGCACCCAGTGTGTCATACCGACTACGTATACGTGCTCCCGACGCTGCCAAAGGGGAGATTTTAAAGGAACTCTATTAAATTCAATAACAACAACTAAAAAAGAGCATAAAACAGACAGTCGCACAAGCCTCAATGTCTGCTTGCACGCACAACAAAAAATATGGGACTTAACAATATTATATCAAAAATATTTGGCAGCAAGGCACAACGTGACCTGAACGAAGTAAATCCAGTAGTGAAGAGGATCAAGGAATCCTATGCCGGAATAGAAATGCTCTCAAACGATGCACTACGCAGTAAGACAAAAGAACTTGAGAAGCGTATTCAGGATTACGTAGCTGATGATAGATCCGCCATTGCGTCATTGAAATCCGATATGGAGCAGATCGAACTCGATGAACGCGAAGCTGTCTGGAATCAAATTGACAAGCTGGAAAAGGGGATCACCGACAAGTATGAAAAGGTGCTGGAGGAGGTGCTTCCCGAAGCATTCTCTATCATGAAGGATACAGCACGTCGTTTTACGGAGAACAGTGAGATTGTGGTTACTGCCACTGATTTCGACCGTGATCTGGCGGCGGCGCATGATTTTGTGCGTATTGAAGGTGACAAGGCCATCTACCAGAATCACTGGATCGCAGGGGGAAATGAGATCACCTGGGATATGATTCATTATGACGTGCAGTTATTCGGGGGAGTGGTACTGCACCAGGGGAAAATTGCCGAGATGGCAACGGGTGAAGGAAAAACGCTGGTGGCTACATTGCCTGTATTTCTGAATGCACTCACCCATCAGGGAGTGCATCTGGTGACGGTGAATGATTATCTCTCCAAGCGTGACTCGGAGTGGATGGGCCCGATGTACATGTTTCATGGCTTGTCGGTAGACTGTATCGATAAACATGAACCTAACTCCGATGCGCGGCGCAAAGCCTATGAATCGGACATCACCTTCGGAACCAACAA
Source organism: uncultured Proteiniphilum sp. (assembly GCA_964446805.1). Lineage (GTDB taxonomy): Bacteria > Bacteroidota > Bacteroidia > Bacteroidales > Dysgonomonadaceae > Proteiniphilum. The sequence goes on from CAYUQE010000063.1 coordinate 6,112, forward strand.
CGAGTTCGGTTTTGACTACCTGCGTGACAACATGGCCGTTTCACCCAAGGATCTCGTACAACGGAAACACAATTATGCCATTGTGGATGAGGTGGACTCGGTACTGATCGATGATGCCCGTACACCGCTCATCATATCGGGGCCGGTACCTAAAGGAGACGACCAGCTGTATGATCTGTTCCGTCCGCGTGTCGAGGTGATCGTGAAAGCCCAGCGTGATCTGGCTACACGCCTGCTGGCGGAGGCAAAGCAGAAGATGACGTCATCCGATCCGAAAGAGCAGGAGGAGGGTGCATTGCAGCTTTTTCGTTCATACAAGGCAATGCCTAAAAATAAACCGCTCATCAAGTACCTCAGCGAACAGGGTGTGAAAGCGGCAATGCTCAAGACGGAATCATTCTACATGCAGGAACAGATGCGTAATATGCATATTGCCACTGATCCGCTCTATTTTGTCATTGAAGAGAAAATGAACAGCATTGAGCTGACAGATAAAGGTATTGACATGCTTACCGGGAAATCTGATGACCCGCAATTTTTTATCCTGCCCGATATCGCTTCACAATTGTCAGAGTTGGAAAATTCATCCCTTACCGACGAGGAAAAATTGACGAAGAAAGATGAGCTGCTGCAGAATTATGCGATCAAGTCGGAGCGTGTGCATACCGTCAATCAACTGTTGAAAGCATACACATTGTTCGAAAAGGACGATGAGTATGTGGTGATCGATAACAAGGTGAAGATCGTGGATGAACAGACAGGGCGCGTGATGGAAGGACGTCGTTACTCCGACGGACTGCATCAGGCCATCGAAGCCAAGGAGCATGTGAAGGTGGAGGCAGCTACACAGACCTTTGCAACGATCACCCTGCAGAACTTCTTCAGGATGTACAGCAAGCTTGCCGGAATGACCGGTACTGCTGAAACGGAAGCAGGTGAATTCTGGGATATCTATAAGCTGGATGTGGTTGTCATACCGACCAACCGACCTATCGTGCGTGACGATCAGAATGATCGTATATATAAGACCAAACGTGAGAAATATACGGCGGTCATTGAAGAGATTGAGAAACTGATCAACAAGGGACGACCGGTGCTGGTGGGTACCACCTCGGTAGAGATCTCGGAGTTGCTGAGTCGTATGCTCACATTGCGCAAAATCAACCATAATGTACTGAATGCGAAGCTGCACCAGCGTGAGGCAGAGATCGTGGCAAATGCCGGTCAGAGTGGTGTGGTGACGATTGCTACCAACATGGCAGGTCGTGGCACCGACATTAAGCTGTCAGCGACGGTGAAAGCAGCAGGAGGTCTGGCCATCATTGGCACCGAAAGGCACGAGTCACGTCGTGTTGATCGACAGTTGCGGGGACGTGCCGGACGTCAGGGTGACCCGGGATCATCTGTCTTTTTTGTCTCACTGGAAGATGATCTGATGCGCCTGTTTGCCACCGAGAGGATTGCGGGACTGATGGACAAGATGGGATTCAATGAGGGTGATGTGCTTGAGCACAGCATGCTGAGCAAGTCGGTGGAGCGGGCACAGAAGAAGGTGGAAGAAAATAACTTCGGGATACGTAAACGCTTGCTGGAGTATGATGATGTGATGAACTCGCAGCGTGAGGTTATTTATAAACGACGTCGTCATGCGCTGATGGGAGAACGCATTGACAATGATGTGGCCAACATGATCTCAGATACTGTACGTAATATTGTCACGGTGAATGAGGATGATTATGGAAACATGCAGTTGGATCTGCTGCGTATCATGGCACTCGAAATACCTTTCAAGGAGGCAGCAATGAAAGAGTTGAAAGAAGAGGAGCAGGTGAATGCGGTTACTGAAAAATCGTTTGATACCTTCAAACGTAAAACGGAACGACTGGCCGAAGTAGCGCATCCCGTCATCAAGCAGGTTTATGAGAATCAGGGTGCGATGTATGAGAATATTCTTATACCCATCACCGACGGTAAGCGAGTGTATAACATCGCCTGCAACCTGAAAGAAGCTTACGAGTCGGGGTCGAAAGCATTGGTGAAAGCATTCGAGAAATCAATCATACTCCACACCATCGACGAAGACTGGAAAGAGCATCTGCGAGAGATGGATGAACTGCGCCATTCGGTGCAAAATGCAAGCTATGAACAGAAAGATCCGCTGTTGATCTACAAACTGGAATCGTTCAGCCTCTTTAAAACAATGGTGAACGATATCAACTCCAAAGCGGTTTCGATCCTCATGCGCGGGCAGATACCGGTGCAGGATCCAGGGAGTGTGCGCCAGGCAGCGCCAGAGCAAAAAACAGACTACAGTAAATACCGTACTCAGAAAGAAGAGTCAGGATCGGTCACTTCAGGGAGAGGAGAGAAGGAGGGCTCACCAGGAGCAAGACCACAGCAGAAACTTGAACCTATCCGTGTGGAGAAGAAAGTAGGTAGAAATGACCCCTGTCCCTGCGGTAGTGGCAAGAAATTCAAAAACTGTCACGGTGGATAAGCTGTTCTTAAAATCAATTTGAACAGGGAGAATTTTCTCCCTGTTTTTTTGTTAAATACAAAGGAAAGCAGTATCTTAGTGTAATCAAAAGAAAGCGTAACACAATAAGCTATTTAGCTGTGGATAAGCTACATAATTATATTCATTTGAAGAGAAAAATCACTTTTTTAATATGGTAGATCAGGAAGATAGAATCATTAAGATAAATATTGAAGATGAAATGAAATCGTCATACATCGATTATTCGATGTCAGTGATTGTTTCCCGTGCATTGCCGGATGTACGCGACGGATTTAAACCGGTACACAGACGTATTCTTTTCGGGATGTCAGAATTAGGAAACACGCCCGATAAACCCCATAAAAAATCTGCAAGAATCGTAGGAGAGGTGCTTGGTAAGTATCATCCCCACGGTGACTCATCGGTATACAATGCCATGGTACGACTTGCGCAGGACTGGAGCATGCGTTACACCCTTGTCGACGGACAGGGAAACATGGGTAGTGTGGATGGTGACAGTCCCGCAGCCATGCGATACACTGAGGCACGGTTGAACAGGCTCGCAGAGGAGATGCTTCGTGATCTCGACAAGGAGACAGTTGATTTACAATTGAATTTCGATGATACGCTACAGGAACCAACCGTGCTCCCCACCCGTATTCCCAACCTGTTGATGAATGGTTCCTCCGGTATTGCCGTTGGGATGGCTACTAATATTGCACCCCACAACCTGACGGAATGTATCAACGGTATTGTTGCCTATATTGATGACCGGGAGATCGATGTTAAAGGGTTGATGCAGTACATCAAAGCACCCGATTTTCCCACCGGCTCTTTTATCTACGGTTACAAAGGGGTGGAAGAGGCGTTCGAGACGGGTAGGGGGCGTATAGTGATGCGTGGACGGGCTGAGATTGAATCAGGCAAGACACACGACAAGATCATCATTTCCGAGATACCCTACCTGGTGAATAAGGCTGATATGATCAAACATATCGCCGATCTGGTGTCAGATAAGAAGATTGAGGGTATCTCCAATATCAATGACGAGTCCGACAGGGACGGTATGCGCATCGTGGTGGATATCAAACGCGACGGCAATGCCAACGTGGTGCTCAATAAGTTATATAAACTGACCGCATTGCAGTCCTCCTTCAGCGTCAACAATATCGCACTGGTAAAAGGTCGTCCTGAATTGCTGACGCTTAAAAGGATGATCGAGCTCTTTGTGGAGCATCGACAGGATGTGGTGATCCGACGCACAAGGTATGAATTGCGCAAGGCGCAGGAGCGGGCACATATTCTTGAAGGGCTGATCATCGCTTCCGATAACATTGATGAGGTGATTGCCATCATCCGTAGCTCCTCCACACCTCCCGAAGCCATTCAGCGATTAATGGAGCGTTTCAGCCTGAGTGATATTCAGTCACGTGCCATTGTGGAAATGCGGCTGAGACAACTTACCGGACTGGAGCAGGATAAGCTGCATGCCGAGTTTGAAGCGATACAAAAACTGATCACCTACCTAAACGAGATCCTTGACAATGAAGAGCTACGGATGAGCGTGATCAAGGATGAACTGATTGAAATACGTGAGAAATATGGGGATGAGCGTCGTTCGGAGATTATCTTTTCTTCGGAAGAGATGAACCCGGAAGATTTCTATGCCGATGATGAGATGGTGATCACCATCTCACACTTGGGGTATATCAAGCGGACCCCCCTGGTCGATTTTCATACACAGAACAGGGGAGGGGTGGGTGCCAAAGGATCGGTCACCAGAGAGGAAGACTTCGTGGAACATATTTATCCCGCCACAACACATAACTACATGCTCTTCTTCACACAGAAGGGTAAATGTTACTGGCTGCGTGTCTACGAGATACCTGAAGGAACCAGAAACTCGAAGGGACGAGCCATACAAAATCTGCTCAACATCGATCCGGATGATTCCGTGACCGCATTTGTCCGTGTAGAGACGCTGACCGATGTGGATTATATCAACTCTCACTATCTTATCTTTACCACTAGGCTGGGAATAGTGAAGAAAACACTCCTCGAAGCCTACTCCCGTCCACGTCAGAACGGTGTGAATGCGATCACCATCAGGGAAGAGGATCAGGTGATCTCTGTCCGGTTAACCGACGGAAATCAACATGTGATCCTTGCCAACAGAAACGGACGTGCCATCCGGTTTAAGGAAGATGCTGTCCGTGTGATGGGACGTACCGCCACGGGTGTGAGAGGAATGACGCTGGATGAGGACGGTGAGGACTGTATCATCGGAATGATATGCATGGATCCACATTCCGATAACACTATCATGGTCGTTTCCGAACAGGGCTATGGAAAGAGGACCCATCTCGACGATGAGGATGGAGAACCTGTTTACCGTATTACCAACAGGGGGGGCAAAGGTGTTAAAACAATGAATGTTACAGATAAAACAGGGAAGCTTGTGGCTATCAAGAGTGTATCGGACGAAAACGATTTAATGATAATTAACAAATCAGGCATTACCATACGTTTAAAAATTTCCGATATTCGCACGATGGGACGTGCCACACAAGGTGTACGGCTTATCAATCTGGAAAAGAGGAATGATCAGATTGCAGCAGTCTGCAAGGTAAACAGTACCGAAGATATCGATGAAGATGAGATCATTTCCACCGAGTCTGACGATGTTCAGTTTGAAACGGGTAGTGAAGAATAGCAATCATTTTAAACTATTTGCCATTATTTAGTCAAAGAGACATACAAATAAATTTAGAAAATCAACATCAATCTAATCACAATTAAAAAATGGATACAATGAGAAGAATCTTATTCCTTACTATGATTGC
>CAYUQE010000064.1:0-10988 GCA_964446805.1 uncultured Proteiniphilum sp.
CATTATGGCCTTTTCACCACGTTAATTCACGGCATATGACACCCTCTTACCTTTTTTCATGGCTGCCGGTGAGGGTATTGCCGATATGAATGACCGGCTATACCTTAAGAAAGATCCGCTTCTTGTAGAGGAAATAGAGGAATAACCATCCTATCATCACATAACCTATGGCCATGATGAGTGGTGTCCATGTTTCCGGGAAGAGGGTGGCGATGCCGCTCGCGATGAACTTGTTGGCATTATCCCAACCGATGATGCGGTTCGCCAGGTAGATAGTGATGGGGTTCACTCCTATCACCACGAAGAAGAAAGCCCACCTACGTAGTTTCCATATATCAATAACCAGATAGAAGAGTGCCAGCAGCAACAGGCTCAATCCTCCTACCCAACAGACGAAAGAGCTTGACCAGAGTATCTTATTGATAGGGAAGGTGAGATTCCATAGCTGACCCACTATCATCAATGCCACACCTGAAACGGTCATGGATAATACCTTCTGCATCGGTTTTCTATTTGTCAGCAACAACTCTCCTGTAAGCATCCCCAGCAGCCCCGTACCAGTGGCGGAGATCAATGCCAGTAACCCCTCATTTTCACCATACTCGAAACAACAGAAGCGGCCAGGCAGCAACAGCCGGTCAATATAACTGGCAATATTACCACGCATGGAGTAGTGGTCGGGATCACCCAGGTCGGGCGCTTTAAACAACACAAACAGCAGCCAGTAGAAAATCAGCAGCCCCCAGAACCAAATCATCCTTGTTTTCCAGTTTCTGGTATGCATAAAAATAAGTGCCGCAAACATCCATGCCACTCCAATCCTGCCCAGTACACTGGCGTAACGCAGGTTCTCGAAATCGAAGCTGATGCCGTTATTGTACACAATACCAATCAACACCAGCAGCAAGCCTCTTTTAAAAATATGCCGGTAGAGCGATTGTCTGCCTCCCTCCGTCTGCATCCGTTTCTTTGCAGAAAATGGAAACGAGACACCTGCAATGAACAGAAAAAGAGGGAAGATCATGTCGTAAGCGTGGAAACCGTGCCACTCCACATGGGACATCTGGGCTGCCCACCATTGCAGTGCCGGCAAACCGGTGAGCGAGCCCAGCAGGATAAAGATCTCTTCTGCACCCATGATCCAGAACATATCAAATCCTCTCAGCGCATCCAATGATTTCAGTCGCTCCGGTTGTTTTTCAATGGCAGCTTTTTCTTTTATTATTTCTTGTTTCATAGGGTATAATCCTATCTTCACTTATGGGATGTAATTTATTCTTTGTTTTCCTTTACCGCACAAATTTATTACATATTATCGATTTTTCAACAAAATAGTAAAAATGTTTCCTTCGCTCACGCTATTTATAATGAATGAAAAGACGAACGTCTCGATTGTGAGGGAGTTTGAAAATATACTGAGCAAGACCCCAAACGAATAGGGAGAATCGGTAATAGATGAAGAAGTTATGGTAGCGTAGTGCCATATCCAGACGGTATCTTCTGTTTTTTTTACCAATAAAAAACTTTAAAAACTCTTTTCTTATTACTAAATTACTATTTTTGTATACAATAAGTCATGGAGAAACATTGCTTTCGCCGAAAATGGAATTGCACTGTAAACCGGAAGTAGCAAATTGTGGATTTATCACCGAAATAACACGATGAATAGTACAAGACCGCGAGTGAATGTTGGGCGAGTTTCGACCCTTTTTTTCTTTCTCACCACAGTGATCCTGGCTGTCTTGTTATTTGTGAACAACAGCAAGAGTGACAACGAGAGAGGATACAACAGTTCATCCGTGATGAACCGTATTACCTATATGCAGGAGCTGGCACTGGTGAAACATAATTATACCGGTGTAATCAGTTACAAGGATTATATGAAGTTTCTGAACATCAACCTGCCCTTGACCGACAAATATTTCCTGCTGAAGTACAACGGATATATCAAGGCAGGTGTCGATTTTAGCAGGATAAAGGTGGATGTGAAAAATGATACCACTGTACATGTCTCCATCCCCAAGCCTAAGATTCTGGATACCGTGATCGATGAAAAATCGATTGAGGTGTTCAATGAAAGTCAAAATGCATTTAACCCTATTAAAATATCAGATTACAATGATGCCCTATCACGGGAAAAGAGTGTGATGATCCGTGATGCCATGAAGCAGGGAATTTATATGGAGGCAACCCGACAGGCTAAAATGGCGATCACCACACTGTTGAACGAGATGGGTTTCACGCAGATCCATATCACTGAAGAATTCATTATTCCACAACCACATTAAATTTTAGAGATGCGATTTACAACACGATTATTCCTCTACTGGGTATCAATTTTTCTGATCTTTTCTATCGGAGTCATTGGGGTGGTATACTTTCTATGGGACTTTCGTGTGAACCTTCTGCAGGCGGCAGTAGTATTTTTTATCGTGGGGGTGATTCCTCCCGGATTAATTACTGCCTGGTTCTCGCGGCGATTGAATTATATGGAATCGGAACGACTGGATCCACCGCTGTTCTCAGGCCAAAAAAGAGCCACCTTTCAATTTAAAGGGCACACCAGTCATCCTTTCGATGAGGTGATGCAGCGTGTCGACCGCCAATGGATCATCTCCTATTCCGATAGGAAAAACCATGTGCTGAAGTTCAGAACTGATGCCCGCATGTTCTCATGGGGTTTGGGAGGCTACCTCAAAATGGAGGATGCTGAGAAGATCACGGTTATTGTCTATCCCATCAATCCTAAATCGGCAAGGGAAGAGCTCTTTCTGAATCATCTCCTTCGCGTGATGGGCACCATCCTTCAACCCTGTTAGCCAGTTCTTGATTACTCCAATAGTCGTTCGCAATAACGGATCACCTCTTCATTCACAAAACGAAGGAAATCATTATGTTGCTCCTTCGTGATCATGCTGGGATAACTTAAAATCAACAACTCCTGCGGTTGTGCTTCGAGACGGTAGGGGAGGTGTACAAACCTGTAGGGTGTAAGTGTATAGCCGGCACGTTCGTAGAACTGCAACCGGCGTACCGACAGCTCATTGATAAGCGGATCAATTTCAAGGATGATGGTATGCTCCGAATCACGCAGATAGCGGAGCATCTGTGATCCGTAGCCATGCCCGCGAAGATCGGGATTTACTGCCAGATGTTCCAGGTAACGGTATGCGTCCCATTCCCAAAAGAACATCAGCCCCACAAGGGCTCCTCCCTCCCACACCGATAGTGGAAAAAAACGCTCATCGGCAGTGGCAAGCAGTTGATCTTCAATTTTTCTCCGTTCAGCTACCGGGAAGCTCTCTTCATACAACTTCCATACACTGTTCCACCGTATACTCTCGTCAGGCCCGATCCGTAAAAATTCCATCTTTCAGCCTATTTATATCTCACAGAAACCATCAGCTGCACAAGATTTGCCTTTTGTCACAACCGGATCTCCCTCTTTTTCTACCCGGTTCTTCCAGTCTGCATGTGCTTTTCGCAACACCTTCAGAAATAGGTCTGCAGGTTCTGAACCTATGATCGCCTGCCTTCTGTCCATCAGGAAGGTGGGTACGGTATCGAACCCCAGATTGGCCATCTCCTGTATATCCTGTTTGACCTCATAGTGATACGCATCACTGTGCAGCATCGTGAGAATCTCACCCTCCTCCAGTCCGGCATCGATGCCGATCGATAAAAGAAGCGCCGGATCGCTGTAATCACCGGCCTCTTCGAAATAGGCTTTTGATAGTCTCATCACTACTTCAGAGTCCAGTCTTTTTGTGGCTGCCAGTTTTATCAGGCGGTGCGCATCACGTGTGTTGGCCGCGATGGCGTTGGGCAGATTGAACTTCACGCCAGCGTTTTCTGCAAGCACTTTGATAGCCGTATACATACTTGTTACGCTTTCAAGTGAAAATCCAGCTGTTTGCGTGAGGTATTCATTCACTGGATATCCCTTACCCTTGTCCGGCAGATCGGGGTTAAGTTGAAACGCTTTCCACTCCAGCTCCACTTCATCGGCATGCTCGAATTGTTGCAGCGCCTTCTCGTAATGTATTTTGCCCATATAGCAATAGGGACACATGATGTCTGTCCAGACCTCAATTTTCATTTTGTTTGCTTCCATTTTTCTCATCTGATTACAATCTCTCTAAACAAGCTGCAACCTGTTTTGTTTATCCTGTCACCTCTATTCTTTCCCTTTCAGGGTGAATGATCATTTATTATTTAGTTGTTTAGTCCGGCATGTCTCTCATTTTTCGATTGTTTTACGATTGAAGGAATTGAGCTTGACACGTTCTTTAAGATGTGATGTTGATCATCACTCATTTATTTCTGTGAGATGCATAATTTTTCTTTTTTTTTACGATGACTTTGATTCACATTGAAAATGTATAACTTTGTTGATAAAAGCAAACCTAACTGCTTATGCAGAGTAGGGAGTGACACATCATTAATGGATGAGAGTTGATAATCAACGTGATATAAACAGGAAAATTGACGAATCTACATAATCCCTTCCCTATGAAAAGACCATATTTACTGCTCCCGATCGTTTTATTTTTTAACTGGACTCTCACTTCTTCACAGACAATCAGTAAACCGAACTTTCTCAAAACAGATCATCTGGAAAATCCTATCGGGATAGATCATCCCAATCCCAGACTCATGTGGAGGATGGAAGACAATCGACAGGGAGCACGACAGACTGCATTTCGTGTGGTGGTAGGCATCGATTCACTGGATGTGCTTCACGGGGTAGGCGAGAGCTGGGATACAGGCAAGAACGAGTCTGATTTACGGTTCATCACTTATGATGGAAAGGAGCTTGCACCATTCACCAGGTATTGGTGGAAGGTGATTATGTGGGATAAGGAGCAGATGGAAAGCAGCTCACCGGTCAACTTCTTTGAAACGGGCATGATGGCTTCCCACAACTGGCAGGGCTCCTGGATCGCTGACGGCAGAGACATTCAATTCAAACCGGCCTCCTACTATCGGAAGGAGTTCAAGGTAAAGAAAGAGATTCTCTCAGCGCGTGCATATATTGCAGTGGCCGGATTATACGAGCTCTCTATCAATGGCGATAAAACAGGTGATCACCGGCTTGATCCCATGTACACCCGCTACGACAGAAGAAACCTCTATGTGACCCACGATGTAACCATGCAGCTGCGTAATGGCACTAATGCCATTGGTGTATTGTTGGGTAACGGTTGGTACAACCATCAGTCGTTGGCGGTATGGGATTTTGACCGTGCACCCTGGCGCAACCGTCCTGCTTTTTGTATGGATCTGCGTATTACCTATACGGATGGAACCACCGAAACAATCTCCACAGACCTGAGCTGGAAAAAATCGGAAGGTCCGCTGATCAGTAACAGCATCTACACCGGAGAACAGTACGATGCCCGCCTCGTACAAGATGGATGGAACAGAGCCGGTTTCGATGATACACGGTGGCAGGGTGTCTCTTATCGTTCGGCTCCATCGGGAAACATCACTTCCCAGCAGTTGAGGCCGATACGTAATGTGTTAGAGATCCCTGCCATCGCTTTCCGTCAGATTGATACGGTCACTTATCTTTACGACTTCGGGCAGAATATGTCGGGAGTGACACGGATCAGGGTCACGGGGGCCGAGGGGACGAAGGTAAGCATAAAACATGGTGAACGTCTACATGATAGCGGGCGGCTGGACCAGTCAAATATCGATGTCTACTTTAGGGGAGATAAAGCATCAGACCCGTTCCAGACAGATATCCTGTACTTAAGTGGCAAGGGGGCGGATGAATATATGACCACCTTCAACTATAAGGGTTTTCGGTATGTGGAGGTGACGGCCGACAAACCCATTGACCTCAACCAACAGAGCGTGACCGCTTATTTTATGCATAGCGATGTTCCCCAGATTGGGAAGATCGAAACATCGAGTGAACTGATCAACAGGTTGTGGCAGGCCACCAACAATGCTTACCTCTCCAACCTTATGGGTTATCCCACCGACTGTCCCCAGCGGGAGAAAAACGGGTGGACCGGTGACGGTCATTTTGCGATCGAGACTGCCCTCTACAATTTTGACGGTATCACGATCTATGAGAAATGGCTTGCCGACCACAGGGATGAACAGCAGCCCAACGGTGTGCTCCCCGACATTATCCCCACCGGTGGGTGGGGTTATGGCACCGCCAATGGACTCGACTGGACAAGCACCATTGCCATCATTCCATGGAATATATATCTTTTCTATGGTGATGACAGGCTGCTGGCAGAGAGTTATGAAAACATCAAAAGGTATGTGGACTATGTAGACCGTAACAGTCCCAGTCACTTAACCTCCTGGGGTCGTGGTGACTGGGTACCGGTAAAGTCGCGATCAAACCTGGAGTTGACCTCTTCAGTCTACTTCTACGTGGATACCCGGATATTGGCCAATGCGGCAAAACATTTCAGTAAGGAGGAGGACTACTTGCATTATTCGGCATTGGCAGAGAAGATAAGGAAGGCTGTCAACGAGAAGTTTTTGGACAGAGAGAGCGGTATCTATGCCAGTGGCACACAGACAGAACAGAGTGTGCCGCTGCAGTGGAAGATCGTGCCGGAGGAGTTGATTGGCAAGGTAGCTCAGCAACTCGTACTCAAAGTGGAAGAAGCCGGCTGCCACCTCGATGTGGGGGTGCTTGGTGCCAAGGCGATCCTGAATGCATTGAGTGAGAATGGTTATCCTGAGACCGCCTACAAAGTGGCCACCCAGCAGACATATCCCTCATGGGGCTGGTGGGTGATGAACGGTGCCACCACACTTCTCGAGAACTGGGATCTCGAGGCTGAGAGGGATATATCTGACAACCACATGATGTTCGGTGAGATAGGTGCCTGGTTCTTCAAGGGCCTGGGTGGCATCTTTCCCGATCCGGACCAGCCCGGTTTTAAGCATATCCTGTTACGTCCCTATATGCCCAAAGAACTGGATCATTTCGAGGCTTCGTTTAAATCTCCCTATGGCACGATCATCTCTCAATGGAGAAGGGTTAAGAATAAGATCACCTATCAGGTTACCGTTCCTGCCAACAGCAGTGCCACGCTCTACCTTCCCGAAAGTATTGCAGGAGAAAAAATAGTGAAGCTGGATGCCGGTCAACATATCCTCCACTTGCGAGCGAAATAACCATTTTTCAAGAGCTATCAGTATAGTCATCGATCATTGTTTATTTGTCGTTCACTTATTTTTTATATATTTGATGTCTTAATTCAATGAATGTTTTTTAGGTTAAGACCAGACGATTTTTTAGAAAGTGTGCATCAGGTTGGGTTATATCTCACCTGAGCTCACTTTGTTGATCATGTAGAATACTACATAATTCATGCGCATGAGCAATACTGATTAGCATGCTCGTTGCTTATACAGGCAATTCGAAAATGGCAGAAAAGACGGAATATAATACTATTTTCTCAAACCAATTTAAAGCATTTTACTTGCGTTATGCGGGAGAGATGATCTTTTTTGCGCGAAAATTTGTTGATCATCAAACCGCAGAAGACATCGTTCATGACATCTTTTTGAAGATATGGGACAGGAAATCTACCCTGATTGTGTCAAGTGAGATAAAAGCCTATCTTCATTCGATGGTACAGAATGCCTGTTACGATCATATAAAGCATAAAACCATTCAAGGATCATTTATTGAGCAAACGATCCAGCAGCTCAAGATCGACGAGCTTGAATATTTTCAATCCGCCAAAGATGATCCATTTGATCACAACAAATTAGAGGCTGTTTACACGGCAATAGAACAACTACCGCCCAGGAGTAAGGATATTTTCAAGAAAGCTTATATCGAAGGTGCAAAACATACCACCATTGCGCAAGAGATGAACATCTCCATAAGAACGGTAGAGACCCACATTTATAAATCACTGAAATTTCTTCGGAATAATTTAATCACGTTCTTAAGCCTTTTTTTTTCTTTCAACTGGTGACCATATCGTTCTGATAAGGTTTTTAACTTACTTCAACAAAAAATAATTGGGTATAACTATACGTAGTTTTCTTTTAACAATCGTATAGTTTATATACAATATAGGAAGAAAGATTAAAATATTCTCAGGAGAAGACGATGAATCAGACGGGTGAAAAGGAAATTGAGGTGAATAACGACATTCCGGAAATTGTAATGCGTGTACTCCGGGAAGATCGGACAGAGGAAGAAATGCAACTCTTCCTGCAATGGTATGGTCTATCGCAGGAAAATAAAATGCTCTATTTCCAATTAAAGCATCTGTACGATTCCCGAAAGGGAGGGCTCAAACCTGATGACCATGAAGTAAGGGCCAGTTGGGAACGATTGTCGAGAAAACTGAATAGAGACCCTTTTTCTTTTATCTCCCCGGGTAAGCATCCTGCCAAACCATATAGAAGAATCGCCAGATATGCCGGTGTGGCGGCGACTGTTCTACTCTTGATGGTGTCGGGTATCTATCTTTTCATTCTCCAAAGCAATGCCACAGTATGGACCGAAGTGAGCACACCCGTGCGCAGTGCTCCACAAACGGTTCAGTTGTCCGACGGTTCAATGGTACAGTTAAATGCCTCCTCTACATTGAGGTATCCGGTTAAGTTCGGGAAAAAGAACAGAGAGGTCTATTTGGATGGTGAGGCTTTTTTCACTGTTGCTAAGGATAAGCATCGTCCTTTTATCGTGCACAACGATAAGCAAGCTATCACCGTGCTGGGTACTCAATTCAATGTACTGGGTTATTCCTCCGATCCGTTTACGGTCACTACCCTGGTTACGGGAAAGATCAAACTGGGACTATTCGACAGTGAGAATAATCCGATAAGTGAAATGGAAATGCAACCCCGTGATCAGTTGATTTTTGATAAGGTAACCGGTGAGACAACACTTTCGGTGGTCGATACAGGTGATGCTACCTCCTGGCTGGATGGTATCTACGCTTTTAAAGATACCCCCTTGATGGACATCACACGCCGACTGGAAAAGGTATATGGCATCACCATTCAAATTCCCGATGAGACATACCGGAATGAAAGATATAACGGGACCTTTTTTTCCAATCAGTCCATCGAGGAGATCGTGGAGATTCTGAATTTCAAGGAGGAGTTTGTTGCCCGCTTCAATAACGATACACTTATACTACAAACAAACCGAGAATGAATTATTAAAATGAAAAATAATATGCCTATGGAAAAATCATGAGAAGAGTAAAATAGAGAAAGCCGGAAGGCTGAGTTAACAGCATCCCGGCTTCGATAAACGTTTTCAATCAATTCAAGCATTCTCTGTCTCGCAAACATCCGGAATGCAAATATATTCATTCATTAAAAACATACAAATATATGAATAGATCATTAGACTCCCATAAGTTTTTATGGCGAAAAATGTTATTGACGATGAAATTAATAGTGGTATTTTTGTTGCTTTCCATTGGTAATAGCTTTGCCGATAGTTATTCACAAACCGAAAAACTATCGATGAAGATGCAGAAAGCAACCTTTGATGAAATAGTTTCAGCTATTGAAAGTAAGTCGGAATTCGTTTTTTTCTATAAAAGCAATGATGTGGACCGATCACAACGCTACGATGTGGAACTGGATAACCAGACCATTTTTGGCGTACTGGAGCAGTTGACAAAAAACAGTGCTCTTTCTTACAGAATCTCAGGGAAATATATTTTCATCGAGAAGAAAACAAATAAAGAGGTGCTGTCGAACAACCACGGAGGGAACACTATTCTTCAGGTGAAAACCCAGATTGGCGGAACAGTGGTCGACGAACAGGGAGAGCCTGTGATCGGCGCCAACGTGGTTGAAGTAGGTACCACCAACGGTACCGTTACCGATATTGAAGGAAACTTTCGGCTGCAGGTGGGTGAAGATGCTACGATAACCGTCTCCTACATCGGATATATAGAGCAGGAAATAAACACAGCCGGAAGGACCACATTCAATATTGTACTGAGGGAAGATACACAGACCCTCGACGAGCTGGTGGTGGTTGGTTATGGTACCCTGCGTAAATCGGATGTGACAGGGTCGATATCTACAGCCAAAGGGAGCGACATCATCAAGAACCAGTCTTTTAACGCGTTGGAAGGTTTGAAAGGAAAAGCAGCCGGTGTGAACATCTTCTCCAATACCGGACAGCCGGGAGGTGAGTTGCGCGTGATCATCCGCGGTATTTCCACTATCAATGCTTCTGCAAGTCCCCTTTATGTAGTGGACGGTGTGGTCATGTCCAATTTCCAATATTTGAATCCCAATGATATTGAATCTATTGAGGTATTGAAGGATGCCTCCTCAGCAGCCATCTACGGTGCCCGCGGAGCGAACGGTGTGATTTTGGTCACTACCAAGCGGGGGGGAGATACAGGCAACCGGGCACGTATCTCCTACGATGGTTCACTGTCGGTGAGTAATATGGCGCGCTTTATGGATGTGATGAATGCTGACGAGTGGATGGCTACCTTCAAACAGGGTCTGGAGAATGCCAACAAATGGCAGAATAGGAATTTCACGACTGACCTTTCGCAGATCTTTACCGATGAACGTCTCTTCCGTGCCGATGGTACCCCTATTTACGATACCAACTGGCAAAAAGAGGCTTCCCGTACCGCCATATCCCACAATCACCAGCTGAGTATCCAGCGTGGCAGCAAAGATTCGTCGGTGGGCGCCTTCTTGAACTATACCGATCAGCAGGGTATCTTGCACAATACCTATTTCAAACGTCTGAACGCCAAGATGGCGTATGACGATAATCCAACGCCATGGCTTTCCACCGGCGTGAACCTGCTGGTAAACCATACGTGGGGTAACAGAACCTCCGATAACCCATATGGACAGGGCGCATTACGCACCATGGTGGAACTGTTACCTTTTCTGCCGGTGATGCTCGACGGCCAGTATGCACAGACGAACAGCTTCACTACGGATGCCATATACAGGGATAAAGATAATCCCAATCCCACACAAATGCAGGG
>CAYUQE010000065.1:0-10927 GCA_964446805.1 uncultured Proteiniphilum sp.
GTAGCACAAAGAGTAAAGTCGATCATTGTCGATAAATTAGGTGTTGAAGAAACAGAAGTAACTGAAACAGCAAGTTTCACCAATGATCTGGGAGCTGACTCTCTTGATACCGTTGAATTGATTATGGAATTCGAAAAGGAATTCAATATCTCCATTCCGGATGATCAGGCTGAGAAAATCTCCACCGTAGGTGATGCTGTTTCTTATGTAGAACAACACGCGAAATAATCCATTTTGTTCATGGAGTTAAAGAGAGTAGTAGTAACAGGCCTGGGGGCAATTACTCCGCTGGGGAACGACGTTCAAACAACTTGGGCGAACGCTCTGGAGGGGAAAAGTGGCGCCGGGCCTATTACTCATTTCGATGTATCACTTTTCAAGACGCAGTTTGCCTGCGAAGTGAAAGATTTCAATCCTGGTGATCTGTTCGATCGCAAGGAAGCAAGGAAATTTGACCGTTATTCCCAGTTTGCCGTCAAGGCAGCAAAGGAAGCAATGGAAGATTCCGGTCTCGATCTGGAGAATGAAAACCTGGATCGCATCGGTGTGATTTTCTCTGCCGGAATCGGAGGCATAAAGACATTTGAGGACGAAGTATCCAATTACTTTGCGGACACGACGAAAGGACCCAGGTTCAATCCATTTTTCATTCCGAAAATGATAGCGGATATCGCTGCAGGGCATATCTCTATGATTTATGGGCTGAGAGGTCCCAACTACGCAACCGTATCGGCTTGTGCTTCATCTACGAACGCGATCGTTGATGCGTTTAACCTTATTCGTCTTGGCAAGGCAAATGTGATTGTTTCGGGAGGTGCAGAAGCCACTATCAGCCCTTCAGCCGTGGGGGGCTTTAATGCGATGCACGCTCTCTCCACACGCAACGAGACGCCATTGACCGCCTCACGACCCTTCAGCGCCAGCCGCGACGGATTCGTGATTGGTGAAGGTGGCACAGCACTCATCCTTGAAGAGTTGGAGCATGCCCTTGCCCGCGGAGCGAAGATCTATGCGGAGGTGGCAGGGGGAGGCATGTCGGCCGATGCCTATCATATCACCGCGTCCCATCCCGACGGGCTGGGTGCCAGGCTGGTGATGCACAATGCACTTGACGATGCCGAGATGAACATCGATGAGATCGACTACATCAACGTACATGGAACATCCACACCCGTGGGCGATATTTCGGAATCGAAAGCGATCCTCGATGTATTCGGAGACCACAGCTACAAGCTCAACATCAGTGCCACCAAGTCGATGACTGGACACCTGCTGGGTGGTGCAGGAGCGCTGGAGGCCATGTTCAGTATCCTGGCAATCAGGGATCAGATCGTACCCCCGACCATTAACCATGAAGATGGGGATGATGATCCGGAGATTGACTACGGACTCAATTTCACATTCAACAAAGCTCAAAAGAGGACGATTAGAGCTGCGTTATCCAACACTTTTGGCTTTGGGGGACACAACGCTAGTGTGATACTCAAGCAATACAACAAGTAATGTGTTAAGAAGACTCGTAAAAAGGATCAAGGCTCTGCCACATAAAGGCAAAGAGCCTTATCTTACGTTTTATAACGTATTGGGGTTCTATCCCGACAGAATAGACCTCTATAGGGAAGCAATCACCCACCGTTCTTCTTCAAGTCGCTCGAAGAAAGGGAAATGGGTGAACAATGAACGCCTTGAATTTCTGGGTGATGCCATCCTTGATGCCATCGTCGCCGACATCCTTTACAAAAAGTTCGAACATAAGAAGGAAGGCTTCCTCACAAGCACCCGTTCACGTATCGTGCAGCGGGAAACGCTGAACAAGCTGGCCATTGACCTGGGACTCGACAAGCTTATTGTCTCGTCGACACGCAATCTGGCACACAACACCAACATTTACGGAGATGCGCTCGAGGCGCTCATTGCTGCGATCTACCTGGATCAGGGCTACAGGGTAGCAAAGAGATTTGTCTTCGAGACGATGATAAAGGAACATCTAAATATTGAACATGTGCTTAAGAGTGAGGTCGATTTCAAGTCACGCCTCATTGAGTGGGGACAGAAGAACAAGGTAGATGTTTATTTCGAAGTGACCGACTCCTCCTATGATGAGCAGAACAACCCGGTATTTGTCTCCTGTGTGAAGGTAGCCGGCGTGGAGATCGGATCGGGAAAAGGATATTCAAAGAAAGAATCGCATCAGATGGCTGCCAAGGTAGCCATCAAAAAGCTGAGAGAGAGCGACGAGCTCCAGGATATGCTGCTAGTGGCCACACAGCGAGATGCCTCCGATGTTGTGAACTCATCTATTGCGACTGTGATACCTGACAAGGCCGACTAAAAATACATTTAGCCGGCCATTTTATTCTTCTCCCGATCACCTGTTATCTAAAGAATACCGAAAGAGATACCCATCCTTTTACCCTGTACTACCAGATCGGTATCTGCCGTCACCAGACGCAGCTTACCTGCCACTTCCGATAAGGGCACATCTGAGATCTCACTTCCCAGTTTTGCGACCATTCGACCATATTCTCCCCGGTGAATCAGATCAGCGGCATGCCCTCCCAGCAGTGTGCCCAAATTCCTGTCGTAGGGTGACGGTGATCCACCGCGCTGAATATATCCAAGCACTGTCTCCCGTGTCTCAAAACCGGTCTGCTCCTGTATCTCACGGGCAAAATAGATTGCCGGTTTCTCTTTGGTGGGTATCTCGATACCCTCGGCGACCGCTACGATGGAGTATGCTTTCCCCAGTTCCATCCTTTTCTTGATCTTCTCGATCACGACCTTCATATTATACCCCAGCTCCGGCAAGAGAATGATATCGGCCCCACCCGCCATGCCGGCATAGAGTGTGATCCATCCCGCATGATGGCCCATCAGCTCGATGACCATCACACGACGGTGTGAGCTGGCTGTGGAGTGCAGCCGGTCGATAGCATCCGTGGCGATGTTGACTGCTGTGTCGAAACCAAAGGTGATATCGGTCCCATAGATATCATTATCGATGGTTTTGGGTACGCCGATCACGTTCAGTCCCATATCGGAAAGCATGGATGTGGTGCGTTGTGTGCCGTTGCCGCCAATGCAGACCAGACAGTCGAGCTCCAGCTCGTGATAGGCATTTTTAATCTGCTCCCTGTCTTTCTCGTCGAGCGAGTTGATCATCTTGCGGAAAACCTTCTCACGCGCCGTACCCAGAATGGTTCCCCCCAGATTCAGGATTCCGGAGAGAGACTGATCGGTAAGCTCGACAACATCTTTATACAATAATCCCGAGAATCCGTTTTGAATACCGATCACCTGCATCCCATAGTTATTGATGGCCGTTTTACCCACACCACGTATGGTTGCGTTTATTCCCGGCGCATCACCTCCCGAAGTAAGAATACCTATCTTCATAATTGCATCATTTTAGAATCTACACAAAGAAAACAAAAAATTGAGATAAATCGAGAAATCACCGTTTTTATTTAAGCGTAAGAAGTGCCACTTTCTTATGCACATACGTTCTACTCTCACTGATTGAGCTTACTGTAGATGATTCCGGCAGCCCTGTCCGATGCACCGGGATCACCCAGCGTCTGCTGCATCTCCCTGTAATTATCCAGCATGTTCTGCCGATAACGTTGTACGTGCAGCAGTTGATGCAGCTCTTTGCGGATATTATCCACTGTAAAGTATTTAGCGAAGAGCTCTTTCACCACCTCCCGCCCACTGATAAGGTTCACCAGGGAGATCCAGGGAGTATGGAGGATATGTTTGAACCCCCAGTAGGTGAGGCGCGGCAATGCCATGCGATAACAGACCACCTGGGGTACATGGAGCAGTGCCGTCTCCAAGGTGGCCGTGCCTGAGGTTACCAGCGCCGCATCCGACTGTGCCAGGATGCGGTAGGTCTGGTTAAAAAGCACCTTCACCTGCGGGAATGAACGTTCATACGCTTCGTAAAAGATGGGATCAATGCCGGGTGCACCGGCAATGATAAACTGATACCCGTCGGCGAAACCCTTCACCGCCTCCAGCATCGCAGGCATGTTGTTGCGTATCTCCTGCTTGCGGCTTCCTGCCAGCAGGGCAATCACCGGTTTCTCTTCCAGATTGTGGGCAGTGACAAACTGGTTGAATGTCTCGTCCTTGTACTCCCGTTGTGCAATGGCATCGACAGTGGGGTTTCCCACATAATGAACCCGGTATTGATGCTTTTTGAAAAAGTCAACTTCAAAGGGAAGGATGCAGAGCATCTCGTCCACATACTTTCTAAACGATTTCACCCTGTATTCTTTCCATGCCCACACCTTGGGCGAGATATAATAATGTACGGGTATGCCCAACTCTCGCTTCACATAAGCGGCCATCTTCAGATTAAATCCGGGATAATCGACCAGGATCACCACATCGGGATGGAATCGCGCGATATCTTCCTTGCACAGTGCCAGATTCCTCAGGATGGCAGGGGCATGTAACAGCACCGGGATCACTCCCATAAAGGCCATCTCACGGTAATGCTTCACCAGCTTGCCCCCTGCAGCCTCCATCAGATCACCACCAAAGAAACGGAAATCGGCCTCCTTGTCCAGCTTTTTAAGCGAGAGCATCAGGTTTGATGCATGCAAATCGCCCGATGCTTCGCCCGCAATTAGGTAGTACTTCATCTTTTTAGTTTTTTAAGCAGTCAGTTATTCGCTCTCAGCAATCAGCTTTTCATTTTTCACTCTTCACTCTTCACTTTTAACTTTCTCCTCTCAATCCCGAAAGCTGAAAGCTGATCACTTATATCTCCCACTTCTTCAGCACTGGCATAAAATCATATGCTGTCATATCAATCTTTACCGGCACCACAGCGGCATACCCGTTCACCAACGCCCATTCATCATTCTCTTCGTTGTCCGCCTCCCAGTTTTCAAAGTTGCCGGTCATCCAGAATACATCACCACCCATCCCATCTTTGGAGCGGTAGTACTCATTCACCCATTTACCGTTTGTCTGAGTAGTCATCTTCACACCCTTTATCTCTCCAATGGGAACGTTTACATTCAGACATATACCCGCGGGGAGTCCCTCTGCCAGCACCTTCTCGGCCAACCGTCGTGCTACTGCGGCCGTGGTGGTGAAGTCAGCATCGTTGTTGAAATCGCAGAGTGAAAAGCCGATGGAGGGTACCTCAAATACACAACCCTCGATCGCAGCCCCCATGGTGCCCGAGTAGAGCACACTTATGCCCGCATTGGAGCCATGGTTGATGCCGGAGACCAGCAGGTCGGGCTTCCGTCGGGTGAACTCATTCAATGCCAGCTTCACACAGTCGACAGGTGTACCGTTGCACATATAGGCAGTAAGCCCCTCTTCCTGGTGATACATCCTTGCACGGAGTGCCTGCGATGTGGAGATCGCGCTCGACATGCCCGAACGATGTGAATCGGGTGCAAAAACGATGATCTCTCCCAGTCCTCTCATCGCTTCTATCAGCGAGGCCATCCCTTTCGCCTGATAACCGTCATCGTTGGTGATGAGGATCAGTGGTTTATCATTTCCCTTGTTTACATTCATCATTATTGTACCAATATACTTCAAATCGAACTATTCCCCGGCAGTTGCAACTGAACCTTCCCGGGTGGTTCGTGGTGATTTCTTTTCTTATTGTTAGTTTTATACAAGCGTGACTGTTATCCCCTTTTCCCTAATAATCTTTATCAAGTTTTGAGGCGCATTTTTATCGGTGATGATATGATGTGCACGATCAATTTCACAGATCTTGCCAAAGCCCTGCATTCCAAATTTGGAGGAATCGGCCAACACGATCACCTCCTTGGCAGCATTGATCATGTGACGGTTCAGATGCGCTTCTTCAATATTACTGGTCGTCAAGCCGAAGTCAATGCCAATCCCGTCAACACCGATAAACAGCTTATTGCACATCATTCCATCGAGAAACTGCTCCGCATAAGAACCGATAACCGTCGCGGAGCTTTTTCGCATGTTACCTCCCAGTTGAATGATCTCCATGTTGGGGTTATAACAAAGCGTCAATGAAACCTTTACCGAGGGGGTAATCACTGTCAATGGCTCCGTGATCGATATCATTCGTGCGAAATAGAGCAACGTAGTGCCTGAGGCAATGATAATCCGATCATTTTTTTTCAGTAACAGATTCGCAGCATTTGCAATCCTGATTTTTTCATCTACCATGATCTTCTCCTTCTCATCAATATGCCGGTCGTTGATCAATGAACTTATTGGACTGGCACCACCATGGCTGCGAAGAAGCATCTTTCTGCTTTCGAGATCTTTCAGGTCTTTACGAATGGTTACTTCCGATACGCCCAAGACCTCACTGAAATCCTGTACGGTCACGTATCCTTTTTTCTCCAGTTCATCCAGTATCACCCGGTACCTATGGCCACTGTTCCGTTTATGAAGGGAATCTTTCATTATTTCATCCAATTTTTTTTTACAATAAAATGGAACATGATGTATAGATTTCAATGCCAACAGGCAGGTTGAGATTGAAATGCGGTTAAAATGCTCCTTTGATCAGATAGTAAAACAAAATTACGAAAAAGAAAAGGTTTTCCAAAACTCTGTCGATGAATCTCACTTTTAAAGCCTTATTATGTATGATACAGGCTATCAATCCATACCTAAATCAAATAAGAGCACGCTCAATCATCCAATTAACGGCGATTTTCAACAAAAAAAACAATCTGATCATCTAATACTTCTTCCGTTTGAAAAAATTATATTACATTATCTTTCATTTTTTTCCGTTTACATTTTTATTTGTCAAATATTTCATATATTTTTGACATATAATATAACATTTATGAAAAGAGACGATTTATTACAACAGCTAAAGGAACCCAATAGCGGTAAAAACTGGGATTTTATTGTAATAGGAGGAGGAGCCACCGGCCTTGGCATAGCAGTGGATGCAGCCAGCAGAGGCTACAGTACCGTTCTGTTGGAACAGGCTGATTTTGCCAAAGCAACATCCAGCCGGAGCACCAAGCTGGTGCACGGTGGTGTCCGCTACCTGCAAAAAGGGGATGTGACGTTAGTCAGGGAGGCTTTGCACGAGAGAGGGCATCTATGCAAAAATGCTCCTCATCTGGTAAAAAACCAGCGATTCATCATCGGCAACTACCAATGGTGGGAGAAACCTTTCTACACCATCGGACTCACACTTTACGACCTTCTTGCCGGAAATATGAGCCTGGGGCATTCCCTCCCCATGAGTAAAAAAGAAGTCATCAGACATATCCCCCAGATTGAACAAAAAAACCTCAGGGGGGGTGTTTCCTATCATGATGGACAGTTCGATGATTCACGTCTGGCGATCAATCTGATGCAGACAGCTATCGAGCAGGGAGCTGTTGCAGTCAATTATGTAGGAGTGATCGGATTGAGCAGGAACCAGGATAACATTATCGACGGTGTCAGGGCGGAAGACAAGCTCGATGGCAGCACCTTTGAATTGAAAGGCAAGTGCATCGTCAACGCCACCGGCATTTTCGTCGACGAGATCATCAAGATGGACAACCCTGATGAGAAGCCATTGGTACGCCCCAGCCAGGGAGTACACGTGGTGGTAGATAAATCCTTTTTAGAGAGTGACGATGCGATCATGGTTCCCAAGACCAGCGATGGCAGGGTGATGTTTGGAGTGCCCTGGCACAACCGTGTCATCCTGGGTACGACCGACACACCGGTGAAGGAGTTTGTGCTGGAGCCGAGAGCGCTGGATGAGGAGGTCGATTTCATCCTGGAAACTGCCGGCAGATATCTGACAAAGAAACCGCAACGTAAGGATGTGCTCTGTGTATTTGCAGGCCTGAGACCGCTGGCAGCACCAAAGAAACATACTGAAGAAGCAAAAACCAAGGAGATATCGCGCAGTCATAAGCTCATCACCTCAGATTCGGGGCTTATTACCATCACGGGTGGGAAATGGACTACCTACCGCCTTATGGCCGAGGAGACGGTGAATCTTGCAATAAGAACCAAAGGATTGGCACGCAAGCCCTGTAAAACCAGAAATCTGAAAATCCACGGGTACAAAAACAATCCTGACAGAAACAATCACCTCTATATATATGGCAATGATCTGGAAGCGATCCTGCAATTACAGCAAAGCGACCCGAAATATATGCAGAAGATCCATCCACACATGGACTATACGGTTGCTGAAATAGCATGGGCAGTGCAAAAAGAGATGGCCTGCACCATCGATGATGTGCTGGCTCGCAGGGTCAGGGCGCTATACATGGATGCCAAGGCATCGGTTGAGATGGCCCCTTCCGTGGCATCAATCATGGCGCAGGAACTAAATAAAAACAAGGAATGGGAAGAGGAACAGGTCAGGGAGTATACATCTCTGGCTAAAAATTACTATCTTACTTAATTTTTAGCATAACTGATGTTTTTCCATTGATAACCATCCGTTTATTTAAAATAGCATTAATCCAAAATAAAAATAGAATGATTGGCATTTTAAAACCACCTAAGCACAAGGAGTTGTTGCCGGAAGAGAAAATTGATCCTGCCTATAAGAAGTTGCGATTACAGGTCTTCATGGGCATTTTTATCGGGTACGCAGGTTATTACCTGGTAAGGAAGAATTTCTCACTGATCATGCCCGACCTCATCGATCAGGGCTATTCCAGGGGAGCTCTCGGCATCATTGCATCTGCTGTCTCCATATCGTACGGCCTTAGCAAGTTCCTGATGGCAGGGGTCTCCGACCGGAGCAACGCCCGTGTCTTCATGAGTCTGGGGCTCTTGTTGTCTGGGGTGACCATCTTAAGTATGGGGACCATTCCCATGCTCACCTCCTCGGTCACCATCATGTTCATCATGATGTTTGTAAACGGGTGGTTCCAGGGCATGGGATGGCCTCCCTCCGGCAGGGTTATGGTACATTGGTTCTCTACCAGGGAACGTGGCACGAAGATGTCGATATGGAACGTGGCACACAATATAGGGGGTGGCCTGATTGGTCCCCTTGCGATATTGGGTGTTGCCATTTTTGGGGACTGGCAGAGCAAGCTCTATTTTCCGGCAATGATCGCGATCATTGTCTCCTTCATCGCCTACCTACTGATACGTGATACCCCACAATCCTGCGGGCTACCCAACATCGAGAAGTTCAAGAATGATTATCCGAAGGATTACAACGAAAGCTATGAGAAGGAGTTCACCACTCGGGAGATATTCTTCAAATATGTATTCAATAATAAATTCCTCTGGTTTATTGCTCTTGCAAATATCATGGTCTACCTTGTACGCTATGGGGTGCTTGACTGGGCACCCACTTATCTGAAAGAGGCGAAAGACTTTTCCGTGAATGAATCTGGCTGGGCCTATTTTGCTTATGAGTATGCCGGCATACCAGGCACACTCCTTTGCGGGTGGATATCCGACAAGGTGTTCAAGGGGAGAAGAGCTCCTGCCATCGTCATCTACATGTTGCTGGTAATGATTGCTATCTATGTTTACTGGCAGAACCCTCCGGGACATATCCTGATCGACAATATCGCGTTAATAGCCATCGGCTTCCTGATCTACGGGCCGGTGATGCTGATTGGCGTACAGGCTCTTGACCTGGTCCCAAAAAAAGCAGCTGGCACCGCCGCAGGCCTCACTGGACTGTTCGGCTACCTGGGGGGTGCACTGGGAGCAAACATAGCCATTGGCTTCATCGTGGATCACATGGGATGGGATGCAGCATTCATCCTGATGCTGGCGGCATGTGTCATGGCTATCTTTTTCACCATGTTCACCTGGAATGCAGAGAAAAGAAGATTAAAGGCTGATTGAATCAATTTAAAACGAAAATAAGATGAAACGCATATTGCTTGTACTATTCCTAACGCTCTCCCTCCTGGGACAATCAATCCAGGCGCAATCATACCGTCCCATTCACGGGTGGTCGGACGAGATCAACACCAGGCTGGAGGGATTCCTGAACTCCACTATCATCATGCAGGAGCGGAAGGTGGCAGTCTTTGACTGCGATGGCACCACCTTTGGGCAGGTACCCTATTACCTGGCCGATGAAGCGTTGTACCAGTATGCCGACGAGGTGCTGAAAAAGCGGAACGACAAGGAGTCGGCCGCCAAGCTGGCTATCCTTGACCGGATGGTAAAGAATGGTGACAACGTGGGAAAAGCATACGTGGAAGACAGGGTTCATTTTCTGGCGGGGCTTACACAGCAGGAGATCGAGAATATCGGTTACAACTGCTATCGCAAATCCTACAAGGGGAAATTTTACCCGGAGATGAAGGCATTGATTGCAAATCTGAAGGAATATGGGTTTGAAGTATGGATACTGACAGCGTCACCCGAGTTTCTCTACCAGAAGTTCGTGGCGGAGGAGCTGGGTATCTCCAACGTGAATATCCTGGGTGCCAAATGTGTGGTGAAGGATGGCAAGACCACCGGCGAGATCATCCCCCCCATACCGCAGGATGATGGAAAAGCACACACCATCGAGACTTTCATCAAAGCGCGTCCGCTGATCGTCGGCGGTAACAGCCGTGGTGATATGGACATGCTCAACGAATCGTTCGGGTTGAAAATCGTGGTTAACCCCGATGATGTATCCGTGCGTGGTGCGGAAGATGGCCCCATGAGCGGACACACGGTGAAATCCTACTGGGAAAAGGAGGGAGCATTGATTGTCAATTGCGACGATGTAACCGATCGCGAGGTACAATTTCACACTTCACAATGGAAAATAAGGGAAAACAGGGCCAATCCTAAACTGGGCCTGTAAAATCACAGCACAATGTCAGCAAAATACAAGTATTGTCCACCTGTTTCAATGCCGGAAGTAAGCCTGAAGAATCCTCCGATGATTAAGAATTGGGGAGCAGCAATGCTTCTGCTTCTTTTTACGCTTTTCAGCCACACTCAATGCAGTGCCTCCGCT
>CAYUQE010000066.1:0-10783 GCA_964446805.1 uncultured Proteiniphilum sp.
TGGAACGATACCTACCTCCCCCTGAAGAACGTGACACAGGGGATGGAGTTCAGTCAGGCCGCCCGCAATGCCGGCTTTCAGGATGGCGACATCCTGCTGATGGCCGATAAGAAGGAGCTGGACCGCTTTGGCGTACGCACCCTGCTCGATATTGCCGATGCCGACGAGGTAACCGTCATCCGTGAGGGGAAAGAGAGGGTGCTCACCATCCCCGAGGGGTTGATGAAGAACCTGCTGACAGACAAGGAGGGGTTCGCCACCTATCGGGTGCCCACAGTGGTCTATCAGACCATGGAGGGAAGTGCCGCCCATGCTGTCGGATTGCAGCAGGGTGACAGCATCACGGCAGTCAACGGCCTTGCCACCCCTGCTTTTGGTGATCTGCGCGCTGTGCTTGACAGCTCCCGCAACCGTGAGGTGACACTCGATTACTACCGCAACGGATCACTGCATGCCACCATGGTGCAGGTGGACTCTGCAGGTGCGCTGGGCTTCTATGCGATGACAGCACCACAGATCTACAAAACGGTCACCCTTACCTACGGCTTCTTCGAGTCATTCCCCGCCGGCATAAGAATGGGGATAGAGACACTGAAAGATTATATTGCTCAGTTCAAATATGTGTTCACCAAAGAGGGGGCCTCCTCGCTGGGTGGCTTTGGTGCGATCGGTAATCTCTTCCCTGCACAGTGGAACTGGCAGGCATTCTGGATGATGACTGCCTTCCTGTCGGTCATCCTGGCCTTTATGAACATACTTCCCATACCGGCCCTCGACGGCGGTCATGTGATGTTCCTCATCTATGAGGTGGTCACACGACGCAAACCCAATGAGAAGTTTATGGAGTACGCCCAGATAGCAGGTATGGTGCTTCTATTTGGTTTGTTGATCTATGCCAACGGCATGGACCTTATAAGGGCAATCTTTTAATATTGACAGCGATGAAGGTTTCAGAATTGATTGACAAGAGACAGCAGACGGCATTCTCCTTCGAGCTGCTGCCACCATTGAAAGGAAAAAGCATTCAACAGGTGTTCAATACGATCGATCGGCTGAAAGAGTTCGATCCGAAATTCATCAATATCACCACACATCACAGCGAGAATATCTATAGGGAGGATGAAAACGGGCTCTGTCGCAAGACCAACGTCCGCAAACGTCCCGGCTCGGTAGCAATCGCCGCTGCCATACAACACAGGTATGGTATCAGGGCGGTGCCGCACATCATCTCACAGGGTTTCTCGAAGGAGGAGACCGAGTATGCACTCATCGACCTCTCGTTTCTGGGGGTGACCGACCTGTTATTGCTGAGAGGTGACACGAAAAAACTCGATCCACAGCAGCGTAGCATGGACTGTCACCCGAATGCTACAGGCCTGCAGGAGCAGGTGAACAATTTCAACAAAGGCATCGCCTTCGACGGTACTACCTTCAACCCTCCCGAGATAGCCTTCAGCTACGGTATGGCCTGCTACCCCGAGAAGCATGAAGAGTCGCCCAACATGGAGTCGGAGATTCACTATACCAAGATGAAGGCCGACAATGGGGCCGATTACCTGGTGACGCAGATGTTCTTCGACAATAGCAAGTACTTCACCTTTGTCGATCGTTGTCGTGCCGCGGGGATCACCATCCCCATTATCCCGGGAATAAAGCCCATCCACATGAAGAGTCAGCTCACCGTACTCCCCCAGATTTTCCGCTCCGAGATTCCCGAAGAGCTTGAGCAGGCACTCCGCAACTGCAAGCACGATGATGATGCGAAGGAGGTGGGCGTGGAATGGTGCATAAGGCAGTGCAAAGAGCTTGTAGCACACAATGTTCCCAGTATTCATTTTTATTCACTGATGGCAACGGAGAGTGTGTACCGCGTGGCACAGGAGATATATTGATAAGAAAGGGTAAAGGTGGGGTCGTATAAGCACCTGAATAAACTGGAAGAAGGATAAAAAATGTATTTTCGCGATATCATAGGTCTTCACGATGTGAAACAACATCTGATAGAATCCGTACATCGGGGTTTCATACCGCATGCACGTATCCTCTACGGACCCGAGGGGGTGGGGAAGCTGCCGCTGGCTATCGCCTATGCCCGCTATCTTAATTGCGCTGATCGCCATGCGACAGATGCATGTGGCAGCTGTCCCTCCTGTCATAAGTTCGACAAGCTGGCACACCCCGACCTGCACTTCGTCTTCCCCGTCGTGAAATCGAAGGTGAGCGATGAATATCTGCCGCAATGGCGTGACTATCTCTCACAAACAACCTATTTCAACCTCAACGGGTGGCTCAATTTCATCAAGGCGGAGAATGCCCAGGGCGTCATCTACGCCAAAGAGAGTGACGAGATCATCCGCAAGCTGAACCTCAAGGTATACGAAGCACCCTACAAGATCATGATCGTTTGGTTGCCCGAGAAGATGAACGACAGCTGCGCCAACAAGCTGCTGAAGATGATTGAAGAGCCGCCCGCGCATACCATCTTCCTGCTGGTGTCGGAAGATAGGGAAAACGTGCTTCAGACAATCTGGTCGCGCTGCCAGCCTCTTCATATCCGCGCCATTGAAACAGAGGAGATGGTTGCCGCCATTGAAAAGAGGTTTGGACTGGAGCGTGACAACGCCCTCTCCTATGCCCACATCGCCAACGGCAGTTTCACCAAGGCTATCGAGCTGATCGAATCCTCGGAGCAGACACACTATTTCTTCGGACTGTTTAAGAATATGATGCGTGCATCTGTATCCCGCAATATCAAAGGGATCAGGGAGATTGCCACCGAGATGGCCGGGATAGGGCGTGAGATGCAGAAAAGTTTTATTCTCTATGCGTTGAGGATGTTCCGAGAGTATTTCATCAGCAACCTTCATCAACCTGAGATGGTCTACCTCAACGGTGAAGAGTGGCAGTTCGGTGATCGCTTTGCTCCCTTCATCAACGAGAAGAATATTGAGGAATTCAATAATGAGTTCTCACTGGCACATCGTCAGATTGAACAAAACGGCAATGCTAAAATCATTTTCCTCGATCTTTGTTTAAAAGTGACGGTGTTATTAAGAAAATAATTTTGTAACTTGCATTCCATTTTCACTTACGCATCATCAAAAAGTCTCGTACATCGGTAGCGATGAAACGATTGAATATATATGGACAAAGAACAATTATCAGATAGATTATCGGATATCGTTCCTATAAAAACGGTAACCGTCAGAAATACGAAAGTGTGCGCAGGATGCACACCTCACAATAATAAATTACATATCTACGACTGGCTGCACGACTTTCCGGAGTTACAGGATGCATCAAAGATGGTAGAGGTGCAGTTCAAGAACACACGCAAGGGTTATTACATCAATAGCAATAACCTGGAACTCCAACTGGGTGATCTGGTGGCAGTGGAGGCACTTCCAGGGCATGACCTCGGTACCGTCACACTCACAGGAAAGCTCGTGGAGCTGCAGATGAAGAAGAACAACTACCGCGACGATGCCAACGGTGGTCTCAGACGCGTCTATCGTATTGCACGTCCTGTCGACCTGGAGAAGTATGAACAAGCCAAGGCACGTGAAGAGTCGACCATGATACGCGCACGTGAGATTGCTGTCTCTCTGGGTCTACAGATGAAAATTGGAGATGTGGAGTACCAGGGTGACGGTAACAAAGCCATCTTCTACTATATCGCCGACGAGAGGGTCGATTTCCGTGAACTGATCAAGGTGCTGGCCGGCGAGTTCAGGGTCAAGATCGAGATGAAGCAGATCGGTGCACGCCAGGAGGCCGGACGCATTGGCGGCATTGGCCCCTGCGGACGGGAGATGTGCTGCAGCAGCTGGATGTCAAGTTTTGTCTCTGTCTCCACCTCCGCTGCCCGCTATCAGGATATCTCCATCAACCCGCAGAAGCTGGCGGGACAATGTGGCAAGCTGAAGTGCTGCATGAATTATGAGGTGGATGCCTATGTGGAGGCACAACGCAGCATGCCATCGCGTGAAATCGCGTTGGAGACCAAAGACTCCACCTATTATCACTTTAAAACCGATATCTTCTCGGGATTGATGACCTATTCCACTGACCGGTACAATGCATCCAATCTGCAAACCATCCATAAAGAACGTGTCTTCGAAATTATCTCACTCAACAAGAGTGGCAAGAAGCCGCTGATGCTTCTCTCCGAAACAGAAGCTGCTGCCGGTAAAGAGACCCCCTATCTGGGCGATGTGCTTGAAGATCAAAGTATCACCCGCTTTGATGAAACACGTCAGCATCAATCACGCAAGAAGCGGAAACCCCGCAAGAATCGTCCCGATAACAGGCCGGGTAATGATAACCCTCAAAACAATACACCTTCAGGTGAGGACAAGGAATAACATGCTCCTCTTCATTGCAGGGGTGCTCTTTTCATCCCTGTTATCCTGCTCGGAGGGTGAAGTGTACTACCGTTTTTATCATATCGAAAAAGGGAACTGGTTCCACGACAGCACGCTCCTCTTCACAATGGACTCACTCGATATTCACACGGGTCAGGCCTACGATATATCCATCGAGCTCACCACCGGCCATCTCTTTCCCTACCGCAACCTCTGGTTACAGATCGATCATAATCTTACCGACACCCTCCTCCACCGCGACACGCTTCAATGCATCCTCGCCGACGATCATGGAAGATGGCTCGGTAGCGGTGTGGGGGGACTCTACCAGCTCTCGGTGCCATTTCTCAACTCCCTGCCTCTCGATGCGGCACCTCACTACCGCCTCTCCATCACCCAGGTGATGAATGATGACCCGCTGCCTGGAATAGAGAAGGTGGGACTGAAAGTGACGGAGGTGAACCGCATAAGAAAGTAATACCAGTAACAAGAACAGAATGAAGATTGTATTTATTGGATCGGGCAATGTGGCCACACACCTGGCAAAAGCACTTTTTGCTGCAGGACACCTGATCATTCAGGTGTTCAGCCGCAATGTTGACAATGCGACCCTCCTTGCCCGCGAGGTAGGCGCTGAGCCTGTAGACCGGTACCCTCTCATCAACACCGATGCAGACCTTTATCTCTTCTGTGTGAAGGATGATGCGCTGCAGGAGGTGATCCTCCAGATGCCGCAGACCGGTGGCGTCTGGGCACATACCGCCGGTAGCATGCCGATGACACTCTTCGCTTCTCGCAAAGAGGAGTATGGGGTGATCTATCCCCTGCAGTCGTTCAGCAAGGACCGTCCACTTCATTTTCACCACATCCCTCTCTTTATTGAAGGGAGTACCACCGCGACAGTCCGGTTACTGGAAAATTTGGCCCTTACCATCTCACACGAGGTGCAGCTACTGTCTGGTGATAAAAGAGGTTATCTCCACCTGGCAGCTGTCTTTGCCTGTAATTTTGTGAATCATATGTATCACCTCTCGTCGGAGATCCTTCTCCAAGAGGATATTCCCTTCAGCGTGCTCAGGCCACTGATCGAGGAGACTGCGGCGAAAGTGGGGGAGATGGCCCCCGCGCAGGCACAGACAGGCCCCGCAGTGCGCCACGATGAGAAGGTGATGCGCAACCACCTGCTGTTGATTGGTGATCAACGCATAAAAGAGATTTACAGTCTGATTAGCAATAGTATACAGTCAACGTGAGCATCTCCCTCCGCAAAGTTGATCACAGAAGGGAAGCTATCGATTCCTATCAAAAGGTAACCAACCGGTTGACTAAAAGTCCAAAAATTAACATTCAAAAATGGGGTAATTGTAAAACAAACCTTATATTTGTAACAATCAATAAAAAACCACTCCAAACATGGCGAAAGTAAAGGGTTACGTAGAAGTGAACACTGTCCGCTGTAAGGGTTGCAACCTCTGTGTGGTAGCCTGTCCCACGGATGTGTTGGAATTACAGCCGCGTGAGGTAAACGACCGCGGTTACCATTACGTGTATATGAAGAATCCCGGTGAGTGTATCGGATGTGCCAACTGTGGGTATGTATGTCCCGAGGGATGCTTGACAGTCTACAGGAAAAAGGCGGATTAATCCGTTTCTCCGGGAAAAGAATCAGAAAAAAATAGCGTATGTCAGAAGAAATAACATTGATGAAAGGGAATGAAGCCATCGCCTATGCGGCTATCCGCTATGGAGTGGACGGCTATTTTGGTTATCCCATCACTCCGCAGTCCGAGATCATCGAGACCCTTATGGAAGAAGCTCCCTGGAACACTACCGGCATGGTGGTGCTGCAGGCCGAGAGCGAAGTGGCGGCCATCAACATGGTCTATGGCGGTGCCGCCTGTGGCAAGTATGCCATGACCTCCTCCTCCAGCCCCGGCATAAGCCTCAAGCAGGAAGGTATCTCCTATATGGCGGGGGCAGAGCTCCCGGGCCTGATTGTGAACGTGCAACGCGGTGGCCCCGGACTGGGTACCATCCAACCTTCCCAGGCCGACTACTTCCAGACGGTGAAGGGCGGGGGACATGGCGACTACCGTCTCATCACCCTGGCACCCAACTCGGTGCAGGAGATGGCCGACTTTGTGGCACTCGGTTTTGAGCTGGCCTTTAAATACCGTAACCCGGCCATGATCCTTACCGACGGTGTGATAGGACAGATGATGGAGAAGGTGAAGCTCCCCGAACATCGTCGCCGGAGAACGGAGCAGGAGATACGTGAGCAGTGTCCCTGGGCTACATTGGGCAAAACAGCCGACAGGCAACCCAATATCATCACCTCGCTTGAGCTCGACTCGGTGATGATGGAGAAGAACAACGAACGGTTCCAGGCCAAGTACCGTGTGGTGGAGGAGAACGAAGTGCGTTATGAAGAGGTGAAGTGCGCCGATGCCGACTACCTGCTGGTGGCTTTCGGCTCCGCGGCACGTATCTGCCTGAAGACGATCCAGCTGGCCCGGGAACAGGGCCTCAGGGTTGGATTGCTTCGACCTATTACCCTGTGGCCTTTCCCCACAAAGGTGTTGAATGAATATGCCGGCAAGGTGAAAGGGATGCTCACGGTGGAGCTGAACGCCGGACAGATGGTGGAAGATGTACGCCTGGCCGTGAACGGCAAGATACCGGTGGAGCACTACGGACGTCTTGGCGGTATCGTGCCTACTCCCGACGGCGTGCTCGATGCCCTGATTGAAAAAATGGTCAAATAATCAATTGCATTTGTCATGAATCTTAAATACAGAAATATATTCCTGCTCCTCTTCCTGCTGGCATTTGCAGGTACTATCATTGTCTACTTCTCTTCCAACAGGGATATGCAGCTTACCTGGTGGTTCGGAGGAGCAGCCATTCTTTTTTATCTTATCTACAGGTTTTCCCGAAAATAACAGATGTAACAACCTTCCCAAATACACCTGACCAAAGGTTGATCATGGGTTTATGAATGAGCAAAGAAATAATCGTATGGATACAAACAGTATTATTCGTCCTGAGAACCTGGTTTACGCGAAACCGGAGCTGATGAACACCAATCACATGCATTACTGCCCGGGATGTTCTCACGGTGTGGTGCACAAGGTGATCGCCGAAGTGATCCAGGAGCTGGGGCTGCAGGAGAAAACCATCGGCATTGCCCCCGTGGGATGTGCCGTCTTCGCCTACAAGTACCTCGATATAGACTGGCAGGAGGCAGCGCATGGTCGTGCACCGGCACTGGCTACCGCCACCAAACGCCTGCTGCCCGACAAAATGGTGTTCACCTATCAGGGTGATGGCGACCTGGCTGCCATCGGTACGGCCGAGACCATCCATGCAGCCAACCGAGGTGAGAATATAGCCATCATCTTCATCAACAATGGTATCTATGGGATGACAGGTGGTCAGATGGCACCTACCACACTCAAGGATATGAAGACATCCACCAGCCCCGAGGGCAGGAATGTGCAGACCATGGGTAACCCCCTGAAGATTCTCGATATGCTGGCACTCCTCGACGGTGTATGCCTTGCCACGCGTACCAGCGTGCACACCCCAGCCGCGGTGAAGAAGACCCGCCGGATGATAAGGCTAGCCTTCGAGAACTCGATGGCGGGCAAGGGCACCTCCATCGTAGAGGTGGTCTCCACCTGTAATGCAGGATGGAAGATGACACCCGCGGCTGCCAACGACTGGATGGTGGAGCACATGTTCCCGGTATATCCAATAGGCGATTTAAAAAACAGATAAAAAATTGGGATAAACAATGCTACAGGAAATAGTCATTTCAGGTTTCGGTGGACAGGGTGTGCTGTCGATGGGGAAAATTCTTGCCTACTCGGGCATCATGGAAGAGAAGGAGGTCTCCTGGTTCCCTGCCTACGGTCCCGAACAGCGTGGCGGTACGGCCAACGTCACCGTCATCATCTCCGACGAGGCGATCAGCTCACCCGTGGTGAACAAATATGATATTGCCATTGTGCTGAACCAGCCCTCTCTCGACAAGTTCGAAGAGAGGGTGAAGCCCGGTGGGGTGCTCCTCTACGACGGGTATGGTATCCATAAGAAAGTGCAACGGAAAGATATCAATGTCTATGTGGTGAATGCCATGGATGAATCGTTGAAGATGAACAACATCAAGGTCTTCAACATGATTGTCCTTGGCGGGTTGCTCAAGATATCACCCATGGTGGAGCTGGAGAATGTGATGAAAGGCCTGAAGCAATCATTGCCCGAACGTCATCATACGCTTCTGCCCATGAACGAACAGGCTATCCTGAGAGGGATGGAGGTCGTTCAACTTGAGCAGAAGGCGGAGTGAATGTAGGCTGCGCACTATTTCTTACCGAAAGGCCACCAGCTCCATTTCTTCTTTGGCTTGTCAGAATCACTTTTTGGTGAAGATGCCGAATCACTTTTCTTCTTGACGAGTATCTTCTTCTCACCCGATCGGCCCTCAGCGGTCGATCTTTTCTTTGCTGTGCCGCCAGCTGCCCCCTCGGCTGCTGATGCTCCCTGCCTGCGTGGTGTGCCGGAAGATCGCTGTTTCGGCGGAGTGCTCTCTTCACGGGGTGTGCTCTCTTCTCCCGCTGCTTGCTTTTTACGCGGTTTGCCCGCTGCTCCCTGTTCATGCGGTGCTCTCTGCTTCCGGGCTCTTCCTTCATTACCCGCAGCTCCCTCTTCACGAGGTGGCCTCTGTTTCCTGGAAGACTTCACTTCACCTGCTGCACTTTCTTCACCTGCTTCACCTGCTGCACCTGCTTCACGTGGAGCTCTTTCACCGCGTGGTGGTCGTTGCTTGCGCGGTGTACCCTCTCCGCGTGGTGCGCCCTGTTTGTGTGGAGTGCCCTCTTCAACCAAAGTAGTCGGTATGTTGGATGCTTCCAACTCAGTGAAGGTAGTTGCTGTTGGTGAGCTCTCTTTTTTTCGTGAATTACCCTCTCTTCCTGCTCTACCCGTTTTGCCTGTCCGTCCCGAAGGGATGTCACCTTTACTTCTTCCCCCCTTGCCCGTGCGGCCGGAAGCTCCTCTGCGGCCACTCTCCTTCGTAGGGTTGTATGCTGGTCCCTCTCCCAGTTCCGTTGGGATGGGGTTCTTGTAGACCTCTCTCTCGAGAAACTTCTCAATCTGCAGAAAGCGGTACTGTTCATCGGGTGCGACAAGGGTGATGGCCATGCCTGTATCACCCGCGCGGGCAGTACGCCCGATCCTGTGCACATAGTCCTCCACATCATAAGGCACCTCGAAGTTAATCACCATGGAGATGTCATCGATATCGATCCCGCGGGCTACGATATCAGTAGCTACAAGGATGTCCACCCGCTCGTTGCGGAACTCGTGCATGATATTGTCGCGCTGTGCCTGATCCAGGTCAGAATGCATCTCTCCTGCCGAGAGACCCATGCTGCGCAGCGTCTTGGCCAGCTCCTTCACCCGTTGTTTCGATCCGGAGAAGAGGATCACCTTCGTCGGTTTCGTCTCCTTGAAGAGACTCTTCACGATACTCATCTTCTGTGGTTCATAGCAGATGAATGCCGATTGCATGATGGTATCGGGTGGCCGCGTGATGGAGATGCTTATCTCTTCGGGCTTGTGCAGGATGGTCTTGGCCAGCTGCTGTATCTTGGGGGGCATGGTGGCCGAGAACATGATCGTCTGCCGCTCTTTGGGCAACTGCTTCTCGATCTTCATGATATCGTCGAAGAATCCCATGTCGAGCATGCGATCCGCCTCATCGAGGATGAAATATTTCACGCCCGAGAAATCAATATTGTAGAGGTTGATATGCGAGAGCAGTCGCCCCGGTGTGGCTATCACCACGTCGGCACCACTCAGCAATCCACGTTTCTGTACACTCCACGCTTCACCGTCATTACCGCCGTAGACCGCCACCGATGAGAAGGGGGTGTAGTAGGAGAAGCCCTCCATCTGCTGATCAATCTGCTGTGCCAGCTCGCGCGTGGGTGCCATGATGATTG
Source organism: uncultured Proteiniphilum sp. (assembly GCA_964446805.1). Classification (GTDB taxonomy): domain Bacteria; phylum Bacteroidota; class Bacteroidia; order Bacteroidales; family Dysgonomonadaceae; genus Proteiniphilum. The sequence goes on from CAYUQE010000066.1 coordinate 10,373, forward strand.
CGTTCACCTTATGTTCTTCATGCGGCTCTGTATGCAGGTTGTTCAGCAACGGCAGCAGGAAGGCGGCAGTCTTGCCCGTGCCGGTCTGGGCACAAGCGATTACATCCTTCTTATTGAGGATCACGGGGATTGATTGCTCCTGCACGGGAGTCATCTCTTTAAAGTTCATTGACTGCAATCCGTCTAAGAGCGAATCGCAGAGGGGTAGGTCGGTAAATAACATCGATATCTATTTCTTTTTTACAAAGATACGACGAATATTTGGTTTTGAAAAAACTGAGAAAATTAATTATGGTGAATAGTTGCTCTTTTCAAAAATAATGATACCTTTGCACTCGCATTTGAGCAAAATGCCGGGAGAGATGGCAGAGTGGTCGATCGCGGCGGTCTTGAAAACCGTTGAAGTGCAAG
>CAYUQE010000067.1:0-1767 GCA_964446805.1 uncultured Proteiniphilum sp.
TTATTAATGCGTTAAATAAATAAACATAAATTTTCGAGGGGCAAAGATACAATAAATTATCAAATCCTCAAAGCTGAAATCATTTTAACTTTCTATGCAGATTCAATTTTATCATTGAGTGATCATCGATCAACTTTTTAGTAGTAGATTTGTTTTACTTTAATATTCAATTCAATTGTAAAATGAAGAAAACTACCAACCAGGCACTTGTGATTTTTGGTGCCTCTGGCGATCTGACCTACCGGAAATTAATCCCTGCAGTCTTTGATCTCTACATGAACGATTCACTACCCGAAGGGTACGCTGTATTGGGAGTGAGCCGGTCGCCCTTCACCGACAAACAGTTCCGGGAAAAGATGGGCGAAGGCATCACGCTGTTTGCCCACTATAAAAACGCCGACAGAAAGAAGATCGACGATTTTCTCTCCAGGCTCTACTACCTGAGCATCGATACAGGCAAGGGAGAGGATTATATCCACGTGAAGGATAAACTGAGTGTGCTGAATAAGAAGCTCAATCTTGAACATAACTATATATTTTACCTCTCCACCCCACCCTCCCTCTACACCATCATTCCCAAGTACCTCTACGGGCATGGACTCACGCTGCAGCAAAAAGGATTCAGACGGATAATCATTGAAAAACCATTCGGTCATGACCTCACCTCTGCCATCAACCTGAATGCACAATTACTTGAATTCTTTCAGGAAGATCAGATCTACCGCATTGATCATTACCTGGGTAAGGAGACGGTGCAGAACCTGATGGTGACCCGTTTTGCAAATGGGATCTATGAGCCGCTATGGAACCGCAATTTTATTCAGCATGTGGAGATCACAGCTGCTGAGAGCATAGGCGTGGAGGAGAGAGGCGGTTATTATGACCATTCGGGTGCATTGCGTGATATGGTCCAGAATCATTTGTTACAGGTAGCCTCCCTGGTGGCAATGGAACCACCCATCAAGATTACTCCCGAGGATATCCGTTATGAGAAGATGAAGGTCTTTCGATCACTGCGACCATTCAGCAAGAATGAGCTGAAGAAGAACGTTATCCGTGGTCAGTATACTGAGGCCACCGTCCGTGGAAAACAGTACGACGGATATAGGGAAGAGAAGAGTGTGGATAAGAACTCGCGTACCGAGACGTATGTAGCCATGAAGGTCTTTATTGACAACTGGCGTTGGCAGGGTGTCCCCTTCTATATCCGCACCGGGAAGAGATTGCCCACCAATGTGACAGAGGTGGTGATTCATTTCAAACCATCACCTCAAAAACTGTTCAAGTCGGCCGATGGTGCCACCAACTCCGATAATCAGCTGATCGTTCGCATCCAACCCGATGAAGGCATCCTGCTCAAGACAGCTATGAAAGTGCCTGGAAGTGGTTACGAGGTAAAATCGGTCAACATGGATTTTCACTATACCGAGCTGAATGATCATTACATCCCAAGTGCTTATGAGCGACTTATCCTCGACTGTATGATCGGCGACAATATGCTCTACATGAGCAGTGAAGCTGCAGAGGCGACATGGAAATTTGTACAGCCGCTGCTTGATTATTGGGAGAACGACAAGGATGCACCCCTGCACGGTTATCCCTCAGGATCGTGGGGACCGGATGTAGCCGACAATCTGATTGAAGGCAAGGAGAACACCTGGCGTTATCCCTGTAAAAATCTGGCTGAAGATGGGATCTACTGCGAATTGTAATCACGTTGTCACGTTAGTAAGTTAGTAGGTTAGTAGGTTAGTAAGTTGTTACGTT
>CAYUQE010000067.1:1867-10766 GCA_964446805.1 uncultured Proteiniphilum sp.
GTAAGTTGTTACGTTAGTAAGTTGTGAAGATAGGATGATTGAAACTGATTGCTAATTGCTGCACCCTAAACAAAATGAAAAAATGAACATTGAAATATTTAACACGCTCAACGATCTGAACAGATCATTTACCGACTGGTTGAAAGGGATCATGGAGGAGAAGGAGTATGTGTCGATAGCCCTGTCGGGCGGCTCCACGCCAAAATCACTGTTTGATTACTGGGCGACACTGCCTGAAGGAGAGATCGACTGGAAGAAAATCAGATTCTTCTGGGGTGATGAACGTTGCGTCCCGCCCACAGATGAAGAGAGCAATTACAGGATGACGAAAGAGCACCTGTTTAATTTCATTCAAGTGCCCCGAGAAAATATCTATCGCATCAAGGGCGAGCATGAACCGGGTGAGGAGGCCATCCGTTATGGAGAGCTGCTGCAGAATGAATTACCGTTATTGAACGGAAAACCCGCTTTCGACATCATGATGCTCGGCATGGGTGATGACGGCCACACCGCCTCCATCTTCCCCTATGAGATGACATTATGGGACCGTGAGGAGAACTGCGTGACAGCCACCCACCCGGTGAGCGGCCAGAAAAGGATAAGCATCACTGGGAAAGTGATCAACAGTTCAAAGCATGTGGTATTCCTGGTTACAGGGAGCAATAAAGCAGAGAAGGTAAAAGAGATCATCAGTGATCCCGCACGTGCGGCAAAAAAATATCCGGCAGCACGGGTACAACCGGAATCGGGTAATCTTCACTGGTTTATCGATCTGAAGGCTGCACATTTGTTGAGCGGCGACCGTTGAGAGGACACTATCTCACCTTCTTGATCTTATAGTCACACGATACCTTGCCCTTCTCCATATTGACAAGCTTGCTTTTCACCATCCTTTTACGGAGAGGAGAGATCTTGTCCACAAACAGGATCCCGTCGAGATGATCATATTCATGTTGAATCACGCGGGCCAGAAACCCTGAATAGCTCTCCACATGCGGCTGCAGTTCCTCATCGAGATAAGCAATACGTATCTCGCCTTCACGGGGCACCTTCTCGTGGATGCCGGGGATACTCAGACATCCCTCCTCAATCAGCTCCAGCTCACCACTGCGTTCAGTGATATGTGCGTTGATAAAGACTTTCTTCATGCCGTGGAACTCGGGATGCTCCTCACTGGCAACAGGTGAAAGATCCACCACGAAAATGCGGTCAGTCAAGCCTACCTGAGGGGCTGCAAGCCCCACCCCGTCGGCAAGGTACATGGTCTCGAACATGTTATCGATCAACCCTCTGAGATTCGGATAATTATCCGGATCAATATCTTCAGTTATTTTTCGCAATACGGGTTGTCCGTAAATATAAATAGGTAAAATCATAGCCTTTTTTTCCGGTTCAGGAGCACATCAACCATCTCAGAGGGAACTGTTGAAGCACAGTGCTGTACCCATTAATTTTAATGTTTCATTCTTTTGCTCTCCATGTATCCCTGGAGAATAATAGTTGCACTGATCTCATCCACCAGCGCCTTGTTTTGTCGGTCTTTCTTTTTCACTCCTCCATCAATCATTGTCTGAAGTGCCATCCTGGAGGTGAAACGTTCGTCGAAATAATCCACCGGAATATGGGGATAGAGCTTCCTCAACCTGTTCACGAAGGGCTCCACACGTTTCATATTTTCCGACAGCTCATTGTTCATCTGCCTGGGTAACCCTACCACAATGCAAGAGACCTCCTCCTGCTCAAGATAGTTGCTCAGAAATTCAAACAGCCTTGATGTCTCCACCGTGGTCAGACCGTTGGCAATAATCTGCAGCGGATCACTGACGGCAATACCGGTACGTTTTTTCCCGTAATCAATGGAAAGAAGGCGTGCCATAAACAGTTAGGGTGTATCGAATGTTCGTTTGCGCAACTCGAAATCACGACCCAGATACTTCTCACGTACCACCGGATTGGAGGCAAGCTCTTCGGCAGTACCCTGAAACAGCACCTTCCCCTCAAAAAGCAGGTAGGCACGATCGGTGATACTGAGTGTTTCGTCCACATTATGGTCAGTGATGAGTATCCCGATATTCCTGAATTTCAACTTTGCCACGATCGACTGGATATCCTGCACGGCTATCGGATCAATGCCCGCGAATGGTTCGTCAAGCATGATGAACTTGGGGTCGATAGCCAGACAGCGTGCAATCTCGGCACGACGGCGCTCACCACCGGAAAGACGATCGCCTGGATTCTTGCGTACCGTTTGAAGGCCAAACTCTTCAATCAGACTCTCCAGCTTCTCTTTCTGTGCGCGGGGAGACATATCTGTGAATTCAAGCACCGACTTGATATTGTCCTCGACCGTCATTTTACGAAAAATGGAAGCTTCCTGTGCAAGATAACCAATGCCGTTCTGTGCACGTTTATATACAGGGAAGTTGGTGATGTTCTGGTTGCCTATAAAGATGTCACCCTCGTTGGGTACAATCAACCCCACAGTCATATAGAAAGTGGTGGTCTTTCCTGCTCCGTTGGGGCCGAGCAAACCGACAATCTCACCCTGTTTCACTTTGATGGAGACGTGATTCACCACAGTGCGTTTGCCGTACTTCTTCACCAAATTCTCAGTGCGCAACATCAACTTTTCCTCCTCCTGCGGCATCTCTTCCGGCGAAGGAACAAGCGCTTCAGCTTTTGAAGAGAGCATTATGTCCTCTAATCGATCGTCCATTTCATCCAATATTTCTGCAAAGATACGAAAAAGTTATAAGTTAATAAGCCATTGTGAGAATCTAGAGAGGAGAGGGAGCAGCATATCCTGCGTTCATGAAATAACCCGGGTGATGATCCCGTATTAGGATGTACATTCATGAGGGTCAGCTATGAATAATGATCTCAGCCCTCTCCATCGTCCCTTTCACAGGCGGGTTCATTTTGGACACCCGCACCTCAAGTGATGCAATCTGAGGGTACTCCTGTGTCAATCTATTGAAAATGCGACCGGCCAGGTGCTCCAGCAATCGCGAAGGAATCTGCATCTCCCTGTTCACCAGCTCGTACAGCGCGGCATAGTTGATCGTATCGTTCACATCATCGGAGGTGCAGGCGGCAGATAGATCTGCTTCCAGCTTCATACTCACTTCAAACTCATTGCCTATCTCCCTTTCATGTGGCATCACACCATGGTACGCGTAAAAGTGCATCTGATGCAGTTCAATTCTTGTATTCATTTACTTGTTCTATTTTAGTGCGGCTTCCTCTCTCCTTCAGTTTTAAAACTCAAATATAAGAACTATTTGTTATATTTGTTGTTTAGAAAATAAAATCAACCTAAATGGAGATGGTAAGGTACTTATCACTTCATGGCGGATGAATTACGAAGTAATCAACATAATAAATACGGCGGTTCTATAAAAATTATCGAATGAAAACCAACGAAATCCCATCAAGACTCAACGCCATGAGGAAATTCATGGAAGAGAACAATCTGGATCTGTTCATCATCCCAAGCACGGATGCACACCTGAGTGAATACCCTCCTACCCACTGGGAATCAAGAAAATGGATCAGCGGCTTCACCGGCTCTGCCGGCACTGTAGTGGTGACAAAAGATAAAGCCGGTGTATGGACCGATTCACGTTATTTCCTTCAGGCAGCCGAAGAACTGAAGGATACAGGGTTTGATCTGTTCAGGATGGGACAGGCCGACACGCCCGACATGACATCCTGGATCATCGAGCAGGTTGGCAATGGAGGCAAGGTGGGTATCGATGGATTGGTATATGCCGCCTCTGAAGCCCACACGCTAAAGGAGAAGCTCAGAGCAAAAGGTATAGGGCTGGAGACCTCCCTCGATCCTTTTACCGAGATCAGAAGTGATCGCCCTGAGATTCCTAAAAACAAGGTATTTACTCTTCCGGTGGAGATTACCGGTGAATCGGTTTCGGCCAAGATTGAACGCATCTGTGCAGAACTGAAAAAGGTGGATGCGGAGGGTATGATTCTCGTGACACTTGATGCGGTGGCCTGGACCTTCAACCTCCGCGGCAACGATGTGGAATATAACCCGGTTGCTGTGGCATATGGCTATGTATCGGAAAAAGAGACGCTCCTTTTCATTGACAGTGAAAAGCTGACCGATGAGATGATCGACGCCTATCAGTCGGAGGGGGTTACAATTGCAGGTTACGATGAGGTTTTTACATATGTCTCCAACCTGCCTGAAAACAGTGCTGTTTGTATTACTGGCAATAAAATAAATTATAAATTGCAACAAACGATCCCTTCATCCTGCAGGATTGTGGACATACCTTCACCGGTAGACAGGATGAAGAGCGTGAAGAATGAAACCGAACTGAACGGTTTCCGCAATGCTATGATCAAGGATGGCGTAGCGCTCGTGAAATTTTACAGGTGGCTGGAAAAAGCAGTTCCCACTGGTGAGGTGACCGAGGTCACCGTGGAGGAGAAGCTGCGGGAATATCGTTCTCAACAAGCCCTGTTCGTGGGTGAAAGCTTCGGCACCATTGCCGGGTATGCAGGCAACGGTGCCGTCATTCATTACCACGCCTCACCGGAGAGCTGCCTCCAGGTGAAACCGGAAGGGTTACTACTGATTGACTCCGGCGGGCAGTACAAAGACGGCACTACCGATATCACCCGCACTGTGGCAGTGGGTAAACTCACCAAGCAGATGAAAAAGGATTATACCTATGTACTGAAAGGGCATATAGCTCTTGCCACAGCGGTATATCCCGAAGGAACACGCGGTTCACAACTCGATATCCTGGCAAGAAAAGCATTGTGGGAGAATAACCTCACCTACTGGCACGGCACCGGTCATGGTATTGGTCACTTTCTCAATGTCCACGAAGGTCCCCAAAGTATCCGTCTTGAGGAAAACCCCACCCCACTGAAACCGGGAATGGTCACCTCAAACGAACCGGGTCTCTATCGAGCCAACCAGTACGGTATACGCATTGAGAACCTGATTGTCACTCAGGAACAGAAAACGACCGAGGATTTTGGCACATTTTACAATTTCGAGACCATCACCCTTTGTCCCATCGATACCAAACCAATTGCAAGGAAGCTGCTCTCCAGAAAAGAGATCAAGTGGATCGACAGATACCACAAGATGGTCTACAGTAAGCTGAAAGATCATTTAACCGTGGAGGAGAAAGTCTGGCTGAAGCGTAAAACAAAACCGTTATAATGGCATTGATCAAATCAGTCAGGGGTTTTACCCCTCAAATGGGAGCAAACAACTATCTGGCCGACAACGCTACCATCATTGGCGATGTGATCATCGGCGACGATTGTAGCATCTGGTTCAATACGGTACTGCGCGGCGATGTCAACTCCATCCGTATCGGCAACCGCGTCAACATTCAGGATGGCACCGTCATTCACACACTCTATCAGAAATCGGTATCCATCATTGGCGATGATGTATCCATCGGTCACAACGTAGTGATTCATGGTGCCAAAATCGAAAATGGCGCGCTCATAGGCATGGGTGCAATAGTGTTGGATCATGCCGTGGTGGGTGAAGGGGCGATCATTGCTGCCGGGTCGGTGGTGCTGACCGGTACACAAGTGGAGCCGGGCAGCATCTATGCCGGCGTGCCGGCAAAGTTTGTCAAGAAGGTTGATCCCGAACAATCCAAAGGAATGAACCAGAAGATTGCGAACAACTATCTGATGTATGCAGGATGGTTTAAGGAAGATCCAACATAAGCGAATATGCTACACTATTGCCGCCATGGAGAGGAGCGAATGCATAATGGTGCCCTTCAATCCGCAGCCTGTATCGTTTGGCTGATCAAGGGTGTCTACCTTTCATGAGCGGTACCCTTCCTGTTGGCTGCCACCATTTTATAGAGCTGATCGTTGGGACGGATCTTTTCACTTGTTTTGAGGGAGAAGTGCTCACCCTTGACTGCTTCAGTCACTGCCTGCTGTTCCACCCGGATATCATCGGCGGTAATGAACAGGGCACCGGTAGTAGGCCCCGTGATCAGCAGCTCATCACCCTTTTTCACCGAATGTGTCTCTATCAGGAACTCGGTCACACCCAGGTTTCCGAAATGCTTCACCACCTTGCCCACGTACACTTTTCTTTTCGTGGCACCCGATCCATAACGGTGTGTCCACTCACCCAGCCGCTGCCCCAGATAGTAACCATCCCAGAAACCGCGATTGAAGACGGTGGCAAGACGTTCATCCCAGCCATTGATCTTCTCTTGGGTAAATGTATGGTCGCAGTAGGCCTCTACAGCCTCCTTATAGCATGAAGTGACAGTACGCACATATTCAGGTCCCCGGGCACGTCCCTCAATCTTGAATACGCGCACACCGGCGTCCATCATCTTGTTTAAAAAATGGATCGTCTTGAGGTCCTTGGGCGACATGATATACTCGTTGTCAATCTCCAGCTCGATATCACTATCCTTGTCTTTCACGAGATAACCCCTGCGGCAGATCTGATTGCAGGCACCACGGTTGGCAGAGAGATCCTTTTCGTGGAGACTCAGGTAACACTTCCCCGAGACAGCCATACAGAGGGCGCCATGGACGAACATCTCGATGCGGATCAACCCGCCCGAAGGACCTTTAATCTGTTGTGCCACGATATCCTGATAAATAGCTGACACCTGATCCAGGTTGAGCTCCCGTGCCAGCACCACCACATCGGCAAACTGCGCATAAAAACGCAACGATTCACTGTTGGTGATGTTCAGCTGCGTGGAGAGATGTACTTCCACGCCGATACTCCGGGCATAGATCATCACCGCCACATCTGCGGCAATGATGGCTGAAAGAGCCGCTTCCTTGGCGGCATCCACCACCTTGCGCATCAATGTAAGGTCGTTATCGTAGATAATGGTGTTGACTGTGAGGTAACTCCTCAACTTGTGCTCACGACATATCTCCGCAATTTGATGGAGATCGTCAATGGTGAAGTTATTGGACGATTTGGCACGCATATTCAATCCCTCGATACCGAAGTAAATAGCATCCGCCCCACCCTGTATGGCAGCTGTCAACGATTCATACGAACCGGCAGGAGCCATTATTTCAAAATCATCTATATTGTTCATTGGCAAGCCACGTTTTAAAAGTACAAAAGTACAAAAAAAAGAGGGATGCTGATAATACGAAAAAACGGATGCATTCCGAAGGAGCACATCCGATTCAAATTCAAAAAATTATAACCTTTCACCGGAGCACGATGCGCATCAACTGTGGTACTGCTCTTGGTGAGGCAAAAATAGTTCGCTAAAGGGTCTCTCCATTACTATGAGTGCTCCTTTAATTTCTCAATAAACTGCTCTGCATCATTATATGCAGCGCTCATCACTTCCTGCACCACGCCTCCTGCCTGTGCAGCAATCATCGTCGGATTCAACCGTGAGAGATAGGTATGACCGTCCGCTTTCATATAGATGGAGATACGACAGGGTAGCATATTGGAATAGATACGCAGTGAATCATCAGAGAGCAACCTGTATGCGTAGGCAGGATTACACAGTTCAATAACATGCACGGCAAGAATTTCTTTTCCGTTTTTTTTCATTATCTCCTGCAGATTGTGCTGATGCACTATTTTCCATTCCCCCTCAGTGATGATGTCGACGAGCTTACGCAACGTCTCCTCAAAACTGTATCTGCTTTTATTTTCCAAAAATAGCTGATCCATTATCGATTTATTTAAGATTTCTTTAATAACACCTCTTCAATCGCCTGCTTGAACGCATCTTTGGGCAATGCACCCTGAGCCATCTGCGGTGCTTCACCCACCGGGCAGAATAGAATCGAAGGAATACTCCTGATACCAAAATCGGCCGCCAGTTGCTGCTCTGCTTCCGTATCTACCTTGTAGATATAAATCTCACCTTCATACTCAGCCGCGAGTTCCTCCAGAATGGGTGCAATCATTTTACAGGGACCACACCAATCTGCATAGAAATCGATGATACAGGGCTTGTCGCCAAGATATTCCCATTTCTCGGGGTTTGACTCATAGTTGGCCACTTTGGTTAAGAAATCGGCTCTTGTCAGTTTAATTGTCTTTGTCATATTTTTGTCCGTATTTATTGTGTTTGTTGTCAGTTTCGTTTCGGCAATCCCGGAGTTGCTCTTATTCTTGCTGTTATCACACGAAGCCACTGCGAATAGGAACACTGCCGTCATTATTATAGTGAATCTCTTCATTATTCTCTTTCTTTATCATTCTTATTATTCACAATCTCACTCTTCTTCTTTTTTGTATCTTTTGAGAAAATATCAAACAGCAGATACCCCATTACTGCACCGTAAAGCATCATCTTATAGGGGTTCGATGTGATGGGGCATGTACCACTCACACATCCTACGTAAAAGTAATAAAGCCAACCTCCCAGTATTCCTGTGGCTACCCCCGCAAATTTGAGCCAGTGTTTTAGTAAAAAATCTTTCATTTGATTCTATTTTTATTCTTTTTAATTTGTCCCATCCCAATTTCAGCGCTTCTTTTCTTCGCAATTCATCAGACACTTCAGTACATTTGTAATTCTGTGATCACTCAGTGAATAAAAACTGTTCTTCCCACTCCTGCGACAGTTCAGAATACCCTTCGCTCTCATATCTGTAAGGTGATGGGAAAGTAACGACTGCTCGCATTCCATATTACCCATCAACTCGGTGACAGATTTCTCCCCCTCCCTAGAGAGCTGCATGACCACACAGAGACGCGTCTCGTTGGCCATCGCCTTTAAAATATAGGCAGCCTCCTCAAATTGAGAGCGGTCTATCTTCATCTTTTCAACTTCAACTACGGCCTCATTCATCTTCGCAATTTTATAAATCAATATATGAACATACATTCATATATTTTTGTTCAAAAGTACGACAGTTTTTTTATTCTACAAAA
>CAYUQE010000068.1:0-399 GCA_964446805.1 uncultured Proteiniphilum sp.
GCATGTAGCCGGCAAGATGGGCACAAACTGCAGTGTGGCCGTCTCAGGTATCATGGGTCCTGAGGGGGCAACAGACGATAAACCGATAGGCACTGTCTGGATCAGCACCTTTTGTGAGGGTGAGCTGCTTACCCGGAGATATCAGGTAGGCCGCAGCCGTGAGGAGAATATTGAACGTACGGCCAATCTGGCCATACTACAGATGATGAAGATGTTATCAGGAGAATGACTTAATCGATCATTTCAAAGCCGCAATAAGGTACCAACGGTGCAGGTATACGAATACCTTCAGGGGTCTGGTAGTTCTCAAGGATTGCCGCCATGATACGTGGCAGTGCAAGTGCGCTACCGTTAAGCGTGTGACATAGTTGGGTCTTGCGGTCACCATCACGATAACGG
>CAYUQE010000068.1:409-10715 GCA_964446805.1 uncultured Proteiniphilum sp.
CAAAATCGAAGGTCAAGGCAGAAGTAAAGCTCAGATCACCACCGCAAAGTCGAAGAATGCGCCAGGGAAGACCCAGTTTCTCTACCAATGTCTGCACGTAGCAAACCATCTCATCGAGACGTGAATAGGAGTTTTCCGGTTTCTCAATACATACGATCTCCACTTTATCAAACTGATGCAGTCGGTTCAGCCCCCGCACATCCTTACCGTAAGAGCCAGCCTCACGACGGAAACAGGCGGAATAAGCAGTATTCTTTACGGGAAGCTCTTTTTCATCCAGAATCACATCGCGATACATATTCGTCACCGGCACCTCGGCGGTGGGAATCAGATAAAGGTCATCCAATCCCACATGGTACATCTGCCCCTCCTTGTCGGGCAGCTGCCCCGTGCCGAATCCAGAATCACTATTAACCAGATAGGGTGGTTGCACTTCAAGAAAACCGGCATCACGTGCACAATCAAGAAAGAAATTGATCAGTGAACGCTGCAAACGAGCACCCTTACCCTTATACACCGGAAAACCGGCACCGGCAATCTTCACCCCCAGCTCGAAATCGATCAGGTCATATTTCTTTGCCAGCTCCCAGTGTGGCAGTGCATCTTCCGCCATCAGCGGCATCATACCACCACTGCGTTCAATCAGGTTGTCTTCAGCCCCCACACCTTCGGGCACCGACGCGTGTGGCAGGTTGGGTATATTCACCAACAGACGCAGTATCTTCTGCTCGGCCTCACTCAATGTCTCCTCCAGCTGGCGGGTCGACTCCTTCAACATCCCCACCCTTTCGCGGGCGAAGAGAGCGTCCTCCTTCCTACCCTCTTTCATGAGGGTACCGATCGATCTGGAGAGTGAATTTATTTCACCCAGCAGCGAATCGAGTGTTGTTTGCGTACTGCGACGCTGACCATCTGCTTCCATAAGCTGGTCAATCATCACTTTTGCATCGAAATGTTTTTTCGACAGGCGGTATACCACCCCCTCAGGATCCTGGTTTATTTCTTTGAGTGTGAGCATAAATATAAACGTTCAACTGTTTTCAGTGCACAAAGGTATAAAAAATACCCGCGTGAAAACAGCTGGGAACGAAATAAGTTGATCTGTTCGTGGTGACACTAAATGCTGCCGGAGATGTTAAAACAGCTGAAAATGAAGGGTTTCACGTAATTCTCTCTCTTTTTGTTTTTTTTGACGATAATAGCGGGTAATGTAATATGCAAACCCGGCAAATGCCCCCAACATCAGAATGTCTTTGACTGTACTATTTTTCATACGATATATATATTAATATTTTTTTACCTGTTATTTTCATTTGCAATTCGCTCTCAGTTTCGATTAATAACAATCAATTCACTGTTTGGGTTCTATGAGTAAGATGAAAAACTAAATAAAACGTTGCGTGGAAATGGAGAATTTATCAAAAAAAATCACTTTTCTTTTTTCCATTCAACCTCGAACAGCGTAGCACTCTTATCCGTAACTCTATATCGGTTGTCGGTACGTTCACCTACAATCCAAACAATCTCATCTCCCGAAAGCAGGACCCATACTTTATCCTTATCCTTGAGGCTGAACTTACGACCGGTGAAATAATCACTCAACTTCTTCCTTCCTTCCATGCCTAAGGGAATGAACCAATCTCCTTCACGCCATCTTCTCAGCTGTAGCGGAAATGTAAGCTTGTCATAGTCGGCATTGAGAAAACGACTCTTTTTATTAATTGCTTCCCGCATTGGAGTGGTGATGAATCGCAGATGAAGGGGCGATGTGATCTCGGTTGTCTCCGGATAAATCCAACAGGTATCCTCCTCTTGATCATTCTCTCTGCGCCGGTCTATGATGAAATAGTCACGGTCTTTGATCAGACGGTATTGTTCGGATAAGAACAGTTTTCCCGGAGTAGCATCCATGCTTTTTAAAGCATCGTCAATGGTAGAGGTTGTGAAGCCGAGCGGTGTGAGGATCTCGAACAGGACAGATTGTGGAGAGGAGGTTTCACGCAGCTTCCGGATATCAATCTGATCATCCTGCAACACCCCATCAATTATCTCCCTGATGGCTGCACTGTATACCTTTTCTGCCTGAGAGAGATGACGGGATGTGCGGTGTATCGCCTCCTTCACTGCAGGATTCAACATCTCAAGAGCAGGTATAATATTCATTCTGATCGAATTGCGTATGATCGAATCATCGCCGTTGCTGCTGTCGAACACAAAGGGAATCCCTCTTTCAGTGAGGTAGGCCGCTACTTCTGCACGGGTAACACCTAACAGGGGACGTATCACATTCCCATGCCGGGAGGAAATACCGGTCAGACCCCTGATGCCGGTACCACGTATAAGATTCAACAATACCGTCTCCACCGAATCATCCTTGTGGTGAGCCACAGCCACTGCTTCTGCCTCATACTGCCGGCGGAGAGTCTCAAACCAACTGTAACGCAGTTCACGTGCAGCCATCTCAATGGATATCCTTTTCCCGGCAGCATACTCTCTGGTATCGAAATCAATGGTCGTAAAGGGTATCTCTCTGCTTTTGCACCATTGTTGAACAAAAGTGGCGTCCCTGTCTGACTCGGCACCCCTGAGATGAAAGTTGCAATGCGCTCCTACACACCTATAACCTAACTGCGTGAGCAGATCAAGCAGCACCATCGAATCCATCCCGCCACTCAATCCTACAATCACCACTGCAGTAGGGGTAAGTAAATGCTCCTTTTCAATATATCCGCGAATCGTATCCAGCATCTTTTATAAATGAGGTTTTGAAGAAGCAAAAGTACGAATTTAAGCTACACCACACACGCTGCAATCCCAAATCTTTCACACAAAAATGGATGAAATCGCAATAAAAATTGTATTTTTGTACTACTAATTGATTTATAAGATTCAACAGCATAATGAGAGAAAAAATTGAAGCTCTTCTTTCTGAAATAGAGCAATTAAAGGCTTCCGGCATCGATGAGCTGGATGCGGTACGCATCAAATACCTGAGTAAAAAAGGAATCATCGCTGCTTTGATGGACGATTTCCGCACTGTGCCGGCCGATCAGAAACGGGAGATTGGTATGCAGATCAACGATCTGAAACAGAAAGCAACGGAGAAGTTACAATTGCTCAGGGAACAGTTTGAAAACGATGGCTCCAGCTACGCAGAGACCGATCTTACACGCACCGCCTACCCTGTTTCGTTGGGATCGCGACACCCCATCTCCATCGTGAAGGAAGAGATTAACGATATCTTTAAGCGCCTCGGCTTTTCCATTGCCGAGGGTCCCGAAATGGAGGATGACTGGCATGTTTTCTCCTCACTCAACTTTGCCGATGATCATCCTGCAAGGGACATGCAGGACACGTTCTTCATTCAAAACGATCCCCAGATTGTGTTGCGCACACACACCTCCTCTGTGCAGACACGCGTGATGGAAAGTACGGAACCACCCATACGCGTCATCTGCCCGGGGAGGGTTTACAGGAACGAGGCCATCTCCTATCGTGCCCACTGTTTTTTCCATCAGGTGGAAGCGTTTTACATCGATAAGGATGTCTCTTTCGCCGACTTAAAGCAGGCACTACTTTTCTTCGCCAAGGAGATGTTCGGTGAAGATACCAAGATACGATTGCGTCCATCCTACTTCCCCTTCACCGAGCCGAGTGCCGAGATGGATATCTCCTGCAATATCTGTGGCGGCAAAGGATGTCCTTTCTGTAAACATACCGGTTGGGTGGAGATTCTCGGGTGTGGCATGGTAGATCCTAACGTGCTTGAGAACTGTGGCATCGACAGCAACGTCTATTCCGGCTACGCACTGGGAATGGGTATTGAACGTATCACCAATCTCAAGTATCAGGTGAAGGATCTGCGGTTGTTCTCAGAGAATGATCTGCGCTTCCTGGATCAGTTCCGGTCAGCAAACTAGTTACATTA
Organism: uncultured Proteiniphilum sp.; assembly: GCA_964446805.1. Classification (GTDB taxonomy): domain Bacteria; phylum Bacteroidota; class Bacteroidia; order Bacteroidales; family Dysgonomonadaceae; genus Proteiniphilum. The sequence continues at coordinate 4,338 of CAYUQE010000068.1, forward strand.
ACATTGAGCATCATGATGAGCGTTAAATATGTTATCTTGCCACTCCTCCTTCTTTCACTCACCAGCCTGCAAGCGCAAAAAACAACGCGCGTAAATGCCATTAAAGCGAATGATTACGGCGTTATCTACACACTTCCCAAGAGCTCTTTCGAGATCACGCTGTTGGTAAGGAAGCGCACTTATCAGCGGGGAGATTTCTACCCCTATGCGAAGGGTTATCTGGGAGTGGAAGATCCCATCACCGAGAACAGCGTTCGCTATACGCTCGAAGAGGTTGAAGTGACCAACAAGGGTATCGCCGATAAAGACAACACTTTCATGGTGGAGTTTCGTGCCAAGAGCTATGAACCATTCCTCTATCTCCGTGAAGATGGAGCCATTGTGACCGTGAATGCGGAGCCTGAAATGGAGCTCTCATCAGAGATGGTTATCCCCGCGGGAGAGAACTCCTCGGTCAATCCCCGCCGATTCCTTTCACAAGAGACACTCATGGCAGGATCCACAGCCAAACAGGCAGAACTGGTTGCACGGCAGATCTTCGATCTCCGCCGCAGCCGTACGGACATTCTCACCGGCGAAGCGGAGCGCATGCCCCCCGACGGTAATGCCTACAAGGTGGTGATGGATGAGATTGATTTGCAGGAAAGAGCCCTCACGGAGCTATTCGCCGGAAGTATTAAATCGGAATATTTTTTGAAAAGTTACACTTTCATTCCCGATGAGGATGACCTAGAAAAAGTCGTGATTGCCCGCTTCTCCGAAAAGCTGGGTCCTCTGGATGCCGACAATCTCGCGGGAGAGCCTCTCTACCTCTCATTAAAGAACAAGACACCCAAAGTGGAACCGCAGCTCTCAGAAAGGGACAGGAAGCAACTGGAGGCCAAGTTCAGTCAGGGGCTTGTGTATAACATCCCCGGCAAAGCCGATATGACATTGGAGTTCAGAAACAGAGCGCTTTTAAAGAGGGAGGTGGATGTGGTACAATATGGATCACAGGATGTGCTGGCGAAGAAAATGTTTGAAAACATGAAACAACCCATCAAAGTGTTGTTTTATCCAGAACTGGGAGCCATCAAGCAGATTATTCAATAAAGTGAAAAACAAGTACCGAAAGTTATAAAAAATCGTCATCAAATGAGAGCCCCATTTTTGTCACTGCTTCTTCTTCTTTCCGTAGTAGTAGGATTACTCAACTCCTGCGGTAAGGGAAAGAGCGGAGGAAAAACATCGGAGATTGTATTCGACAGTATTGTCGTGAATCAACGGATACCCCTGTTGCAGGCAAACGATACTACACTGCCCTCAGCGGAGGTGGAGCTTGCGTTCATCTATCCTGTAAGGTTCCGTGACAGTGAGAATCTCGCACGCCTGCAGCAGATTTTCAAGGGTACTTTTTTTGGTGATACCAGCTTCGACAGCATCACCCCGGGGGAGGCCATAGAGCGGTTCATGGCTGATTACACCACACGTTATACCTCATTGTCTAACAGTTACTATGAAGATAAGGCACGCCTTGAGGGTGAGATGCCTGTATGGTACTGGTACTCCTTGAGCAACAGAAACAAAATTCTTTTTCAGGATGATTCTTTGTTGAGTTATGCCGTGGAATACAGTGATTATGAAGGTGGGGCACATGGATCATACCGTGTGCTTTACACCAATATAGACCTGAATAGACTCACCACCATCTCGGAAGAGGATCTGTTTGTGCCGGACTATTTCAAGCCACTCACCGGCATCATTCTTCATCGGTTAATGGATCAATATCATGCTACCGTGCCCGACTCACTTCTAATGAACGGTTTCTTTACTATTGAGGATATCGTTCCCAACAACAACTTCTGGATCAATGAAGAGGGCATACACTACTCCTATAACCAGTATGAGATCGCCCCCTACTCCATGGGAGTCATCGATGTGACGATACCCTACAGTGATCTGACCGACATCATGCTGCCTGAAACGATTATCTCGGGCTATCAGATCCAATAAAACAGGGCAGGAATAGTTCCCGCCCTGTTTGAATATTTCAGCCGTCAAGCATACCGTTGAGATATTTCGTTTAAGGTGCACTCTTGAACTCAAGATAGAGCGTGATGGTGACATCTTTGCCGATACCGAGACCATCAGGATCGTAAGCCACATTGTAATCTAACCTGTTAATCGTGTTCTTGGCAATAAAACCCACAGTCTCAGCACCATTCTCACCTTTCACCACACCACCGTAATAGACATCAAATGTCACGTCCTTTGTCACATCTTTGATCTGTAACTTACCGTGAAGCTTGTACTTGTTCTCTCCTGCCTTCTCAATGGAGCTACTCTCGAAGGTCATGGCAGGAAATTTCTCCACATCAAAAAAATCGGCACTGCGCAGATGATCATCCCGCATCGGTACACTGGTGTTTATACTTGTTGTTTCAACATTGAAGAATACCCTTGCCTTTTCAATATTGTTCATGTTACCGATGATGCCACCGTCAAACTTCTCGAATTTCCCATTCACGAACGTAATGCCACTATGCTTCACCTTGAAGTTGACAGATGAATGTGCAGGGTCTGTCTTGTAGTGCGATTGAGCCATCAGCCCAAGAGCTGCAAAAAAAGTAATCAGAATAAATGTAATTTTTTTCATAGAAATAATATGTTTTTAATAAAAGTGGAAGGAGTCATTGACAATCCTTTGACCTGTCGAAGAAATAATCATCTCCCTCCCTGAAAATAAGTTTGTTTGATTTGCAATGATTCAACATAATTACCACCCTCTTTGTTCAGTCGTACCCTCATCGATGGCCGGTAGAAGTTATTGATGAAAAAAGCAGTATCTTTGTACAACAAAAGCCGCTCAATGGTTGTTACTAGTTTACTGAACGGCTTTAGGCCTTCTATGCAAGGTCACAGCGACCCACAAAACAGCAAAAACAGTTATGCAAGAATTAAATCAAGATCAGATATTAAATGAGTTAACCACTCAGGATTATCAATTCGGCTTCACCACCGATGTGGAAACAGAAGTGATTGAGAAAGGATTGAGTGAAGATGTCATCCGGCTTATTTCTTCTAAGAAAGAAGAGCCTGAGTGGCTTCTAGAATACAGGCTTAAATCCTTCCGTTACTGGCTGACCATAAAACAACCCGAATGGGCACATCTCAGGATTCCCGAGATCGACTTTCAGGAGATCATCTATTATGCCGATCCCACGAAGAAGAAAACAGCGCAAAGCCTTGATGAGATAGATCCGGAACTGCTAAAGACTTTTGAACGGTTGGGAATACCGCTGAACGAACAGAAGCAACTAACAGGTGTGGCTGTGGATGCGGTGATGGACAGTGTCTCCATCAAGACGACCTTCAAGGAGGTGCTTGCCGAAAAGGGAATCATCTTCAGCTCATTCAGTGAGGCGGTGAAACATCATCCCGACCTGGTGAAGAAGTACCTCGGAACGGTTGTCCCCTATAAGGATAATTTCTATGCGGCACTGAACTCAGCCGTCTTCAGTGACGGCTCGTTTGTCTACATCCCCAAGGGTGTACGCTGTCCGATGGAACTCTCCACCTACTTTCGGATCAACACCGCCAACACCGGGCAGTTTGAACGTACGCTCATCGTTGCCGATGACGACTCCTACGTGAGCTACCTTGAGGGGTGTACCGCCCCGATGCGTGATGAGAATCAGCTTCATGCAGCAATCGTGGAGATCATCGCTCTGGAGAACGCCGAGGTGAAGTACTCTACCGTGCAGAACTGGTATCCGGGTGATAAGAATGGCAAGGGGGGCGTCTTTAATTTCGTCACCAAACGGGGAATCTGTAAGGGAAACCACTCGAAAATATCATGGACACAGGTGGAAACAGGCTCAGCCATCACCTGGAAGTACCCCTCCTGCATCCTGGCGGGTGACTACTCGGTGGGTGAATTCTATTCGGTGGCGGTCACCAATCACTTTCAGCAGGCCGATACGGGGACAAAGATGATCCACCTGGGTAAGAATACCCGCAGCAGAATCGTATCGAAAGGGATCTCTGCAGGCAGTAGTCAGAACAGCTACCGAGGACTGGTGAAAGTATCCAGGAAAGCCGAGAATGCACGCAACCACTCGCAATGTGACAGTCTTCTACTCACCGATCATTGCGGTGCACATACGTTCCCCTACACCGATATCCAGAATCCATCCGCTGTGCTGGAGCATGAGGCTACCACCTCCAAGATCAGTGAAGACCAGATCTTCTACTGCAACCAACGTGGGCTGGGTGAAGAAGAGGCGATTGGACTGATCGTGAACGGTTATGTGAAGGAGGTGGTGAACAAGCTCCCGATGGAGTTCGCCGTGGAAGCGCAGAAACTACTCCAGATAAGTCTTGAGGGCAGTGTAGGATGATACTGTAGAGATGACTCACCAGTCGATGGTGTTGATGCCGTGGGCAGATAAATATGCATTTGTGCTGCTAAAGTGGCTGTTGCCGAAGAAGCCCCTGTGAGCAGATAACGGAGAAGGGTGCGGTGATTTCAGGACGAGATGCTTCCCTGCATCAATGGAGGCTCCCTTTCGTTGCGCATAAGCACCCCAGAGCATGAAAACCAGATGACTCCTCTCCCCGGCAAGATGGCTGATGACAGCATCTGTAAACTCCTCCCATCCTTTTCCCTGGTGTGAACCGGCACGATGTGCCTCCACCGTGAGCGTTGCATTCAACAGGAGTACCCCCTGACGAGCCCATCGTTCCAGATTTCCCGACCGGAAAATGGGTTTACCTAGATCATTCCTTATCTCCTTGTAGATGTTCAGAAGTGAAGGTGGAACGGGAGTACCCTCATTCACGGAAAAACATAAACCATGTGCCTGTCCCGGTTCATGATAGGGATCCTGTCCTACTATCACCACTTTTACTTCCTCGAAAGGACAACTGTTGAATGCATTGAAAATAAGCTTTGCCGGTGGATAGATCACTTTGGTGGCATACTCCTGGCGGATGAATTCAGTCAGTACTTTAAAATAGTCTTTCTCAAACTCCTCACGCATATGCGCTTTCCAGCCCTGCTCCATCTTCACATCCATATTTCAGTCAATTGAAAGTCGTAAATCACCCCTATTATTTTCCTATTCAAACAAGCAGACCAGTTAAAAATTGTAATGGATGGTTCGTCAATCGTACTTTTAGGTACTCCTGACAAGGTTAAAAAGGAAAAAAAGGGTGAAATCATGCTGTCACACCTTCCTCTGTAAAGATTACCGAGACTCATCAAATCAGGAAGATACCCTGTCTCTTTGCCTCCTCACGCATCTCCTGCGGCCACAGACTTGCCTGTATCTCACCAATATGTGCTTTGCGCAGATAATACATACATAAGCGCGACTGACCGATTCCACCCCCTATCGAGAGAGGTAGCTCATTGTTCATCATTCGTTTGTGAAAGTACAAAGAAAGACGGTCTTCCTTACCGCGGGCATATAATTGATGGGTCAGCGAGGCGGCATCTACACGAATACCCATTGAGGAGAGCTCCACCGATTTCTCCAGCACCGGGTTCCACACCAGCAGATCACCGTTCAACCCTTTATAGCCGTCCGCATTCAATGTGCTCCAATCATCATAATCGGGTGCACGCCCGTCGTGAGGTTCCCCATCCGATAATGGCGCACCTATGCCGATGATAAATACAGCTCCATACTCTTTTGTAATTGCATCTTCCCGTTGTTTTGCATCCATTCCAGGATAGGTCTGCAACAGCTCTTCTGCATGGATAAAAGTGATTTCGGCAGGGAGCTGCGGTTTTATTGCGGGAAATAATTCAAACACCAGGTATTCGGTACGCAGCATGGCAGCATAAATTCTCCTGACAATATTTTTCAGGAATTGAACGGAACGATCCTTTTCTGCAATTACCAGCTCCCAATCCCATTGATCTACATAGAGCGAGTGGAGATTATCCAGTTCTTCATCGGCACGGATAGCATTCATGTCGGTATAAATACCAAAGCCCTCTTCAATCTCATAGTCGGCCAGCGTTAATCGTTTCCATTTCGCAAGTGAATGTACGATCTCTGCTTTTGTATCGTTCATATCCTTAATGGGAAAACGTACCGGCCGCTCTACACCGTTCAGATCATCATTGATGCCGGTACCGCTCTCCACGAAAAGGGGCGCAGTCACACGCCGAAGACGCAGTTCCGAGGAGAGATTCACCTGAAAAAAATCTTTGATGTTCTTTATCCCCAATTCTGTCTGCTTCAGGTTCAATAGCGGCGTGTAATGGGCTGGAATTTGCAATTGTGACATGTGATGATGTATCTATCTTTTGTTTTGAAGCATCAAAGGTATCATATTTATTCATTTTGTCAAACAAAAATGGATTTAAAACGACATAATGATATAATT
>CAYUQE010000069.1:0-10496 GCA_964446805.1 uncultured Proteiniphilum sp.
GGATCCTCTCGGAACGGAGAGGGTGTAGTTGCCGTCGTAGTCGGTCACCGTACCGATGCTCGTGCCCGGGATAGAGATGTTGGCTCCGATTACCGGCTCGCCGTTCTCATCGGTCACCCGTCCGGTAAGGCGCTGATCCTGCTGCGTGCTCTCTGTTGTTTCCGCAATTCCCGAAATGGCCTTATCGAAAATATAGATCTTGTTGTCTCTGATCTCGTAACCGATGTTACGGGGTGTCAGCAACTGATTCAGCACCTCTACCAGATCAGTTTCGTTCACCCTGATGGTTACCTCATCATTTAAGTCCACCACCTCCTTGCTGAAAGCCAGGGTGTAGTCTGTCTGTTCGGTTACTCTCTCCAGGACAGTTCTCAGGTTTGTCCGGTTGTAATTCAGTGTCACCTTCTGTGCAAAGCCGATCGAGCTTCCCAGCATAAAAAGAGACATCAGAATCAATAGACGCCTTTTCATTGGAATTTTTCCCATGGTTTGTTTTTCGTATTAAAAATTAAACATAAAAATTAATAAAATCTCTACGGTTGTTTACAGGCTATGGTTTTAACAATTATAAAACCTTCTTTTCGTTTCTTTGTATCTTAGACACAAACTCAGGAGAAAAGGATGAGTTGTATTAAAGCATTTAACAAAAATGCCCACTGGTGCCACTATATAGTTTCACGTAGAGGATATGGAGAGGGTATGAGGTTATATAAGCGAAAGACCCACCCGGGTGAAGTGCAGTATCTGTCCAACTAGAGTGATACTTCCACACGATTCTCTTTCAAGGTGAACCGTACCGGGGCAATCTTCTGCATCTCCAGCAATACCGAGTCGAGCGACTGGTGACGGGTGGTGAGGGTATAGCTGTAGGTGAGTGCCTCAGGTGCAAGCAGGTTGAAATCCACGTTGTAGCGACGCTCGAGCACGCTGATGACCTCGGCCAGTGGTGTATCGTAAAAGTAGAGCATATTGTTCTTCCAGAGTGAAAGGTTGGAGGGATGCATCAGGTTTTGAAGGGTGATCATTCCGGTCACCTTATCATATTCGAGCTGTTGACCGGGAAACATAGGATAGCTTTTTTGTTGTGTTTGGAAGGCAACCTTTCCCTCGTCGAGCACGACCCTTATCTTGTCGTTCTCACGGTACGAGTTGACATTGAACGAGGTACCCTGCACGTTGACGGAGGTATTCTGCGTATGTACGATGAATGGACGTTTATTGTTGGAAGAGACGTTGAAATAAGCTTCACCGTCGAGCCAGACCTCTCTCCTGAACAAGCCGAAACGTTCAGGATAGCGTAAGCGTGTATCGGCATTGAGGTACACCTCGGTTCCATCCTGGAAAAAAAGACGTGCATCCTCCCCTTTGGGTATATAAAGTTCGGTATAGACGGTTCCCTCAAAGAGGGAAGTCCTTTTGTTGAGATACCAGCCGAAACCGACCATCAGTACCAAAGGAAGCAAGACCGCAGCCACTCTGAACGACAGCTTACGAAGACGGTTGGATGATATCTTCTTCTCGATACGTGTGAACAGCAGTTCGGATTGCATTGGCGAGAATGATCTCCCTGTGTGGGGATCAGACTCCATAAGGAATGCATCCCTGTCGATCATATCAGAGAGAAACTGCTGACCTTCTATGGTACTGGAGAACCATTCCACGACAGCGGGCGCATCATTTTTTGATCCGTTTTCAGCAATAATCTTTTTTACTATGTTTTGATCTTTACTCTGCATTCACCTATGACTTTCAATATAGACACAATTTCAAAGGAAAGAAATGAGTCGTTGGTCGATAATTATAATAAAATCATTCTTATATTTTCAAAGTAACCACGCAACAGCTTCAGTGATTCCTGGTAATGAGATTTTACAGTATGCACTGAGATACCCATTTTCTCTGCAATCTGTTGGTTGCTGTCGTCAGTCTCCAGCTTCCTTTTACATACCTCCTTCTTTTGCGGCGGTAACTGCTCGATTCCTTTGTAAAGGATATCCTGCATCTGCCTGTTTTCCATTGCTTGCTGAATATCCTCCTGTCCGGATACATCCACCTGTGCATTGACATAGTTGAGTGAAACCATCTCCCTGTGATCGCGGATGAAGTTCAGTATATAGTTCTTGGTCATCGTGTAGAGATAATTCTTCAGATTGATCTCTATATGAATCTCACGGGTTGACTCCCACAGCTTCACAAAAACATGCTGCACGGCATCTTCTGCCAGGTGTGTATCTTTCAGGTACTTCAACGCAAGCGCATAGAGATAACGATGATACTTCTGATATATCATTGAGAATGCCTCCTTATCCCTCTTTCTGATCAGGATAAACAGCGCATGATCTTCATTTCTGCTGTAATCGGGTACCTCTTTTTGCATGCAACAAGAATCCTTATGACGACAAAAGTAACAAATAGTTGGATTGTATAACAATCTTTAGACGGCAAAAAAGAATATTCCTGTCCGGAAGGATTATCTTTTCAGGTATTGATAACTGAAAGAATAAACTGAAGATGGGCTAAAACATCTTCACAATACGCAATATACCCTTTACAAGCAGATCGACCTCCTCCTTTGTGTTATAGAAGGCGAAGGAGGCGCGGACGGTGCCCTCCACACCCAGCACCCGCATCAGCGGCTCGGCACAGTGATGGCCGGTGCGTACGGCGATACCCATGCGGTCGAGCAACGTCCCCATATCATAGGGATGAGTCCCATCGACAAGAAAGGAGATCACGCTGCTTTTGTTTGCGGCTGTGCCGATGATGCGCAGTCGGGGAACCTGCAACAGTTGCTCCGTGGCATAGGTGAGTAACGCATGTTCGTAACGTGCAATCTCATCAATGCCGATAGCGGAAACATAATCGAGAGCAGCTGCCAAGGTGGCGGTACCGACATAGTCGGGGGTGCCGGCCTCAAATTTATAGGGCAGCTTGTTGAAGGTTGTTTTCTCGAATGTCACCGTCTCAATCATCTCCCCTCCACCCTGGTAGGGTGGCAGTGTATTGAGCCATTTCTCCTTGCCATAGAGGACACCCACGCCGGTGGGACCATAAATCTTGTGGGAGGAGAATACCAGAAAATCACAGTCGAGTGCCTGCACATCCACTTTTGTGTGCTGCACACTCTGGGCGGCATCAATCAGTACGGGGATATCATGACGGTGGGCTAACTGAATAATTTCTTTTATAGGATTGATGGTCCCCAGCACGTTGGAGATATGGGTGACGGCAATCAGTTTAGTACGCGTGGATATCAGTTTCTCCAGCTCATCAAGCAATAGCTCACCCTCCTCGTTGATGGGTGCCACCCTGAGCTTCAGACCCTGCTTTTCACCCTGCAGCTGCCAGGGAACGATGTTGGAGTGGTGCTCCATGGCGGTGATCAGGATCTCGTCACCTTCAACGCAGAAGTGACTGCAGAAGGAGGATGCCACCAAATTGATTGATTCGGTAGCACCGCGGGTGAAGACAATCTCGTCGGGTGTGGCAGCATTGATAAACTGCTGTACCGTCCTGCGCGATGCTTCATGCTCTTCAGTGGCTGCCTGGCTCAGGAAGTGCACTCCACGGTGTACATTGGCGTTCACGGTGGTGTACATCTCAGTGATCTTATCCATCACGCAACGCGGCTTCTGCGTTGTGGCGGCATTATCCAGATAAACCAGCGGATTCCCGTATACTTCCCGCGAGAGTATGGGGAAATCGGCACGTATCTTATTTATATCGATCTCTTTCAATGTATTACCTTCTGTGAACTGTTATTTTCAGATTGCTGCATTGCGGGTTTCCAGGCCACGCACTTATTTACACACATTGCAGTTCCCGCATCGCATCAGCTCGCCGCGGAAACGTTTGTCGATAAGCATCACCAGACGCTCCTGCAGGGAATCGATACGTACCATATCCACCACGTCACGGGTGAAGGCAACCATCAGCAACAACTTTGCCTCCTCCTTGTCAATACCGCGCGCACGCATGTAGAAGAGCGCCTCCTCGTCGAGATGGCCGGTGGTGAGGCCGTGTGAACATTTCACATCGTCGGCATAGATCTCGAGCTGTGGTTTGGCGAACATCTGGGCATCGGGTGAAGCGCAGAGGTTGCGGTTGGTCTGGTAGGCCAGTGTCTTTTGGGCATCCTTCTCCACAAGGATCTTTCCGCAGAAAACACCGGTAGCCTTATCCTGCAGGACGTTCTTGAACAGCTCGTTACTGTTACAGTTGGGAACGGCATGATCGAGGAAAGCGTAGTTATCGATATGCTGTGTCTTGTCGCAGATAGCCAGCCCTCCCACATGCGCCTCGGCATGCTCACCCTCAAGGCGGAAATGATAATTGTTGCGGGTGTACCCATTATGCAGCGTGATGCCACTGGTCACCACCTCTGATTTCTCTTTCTGCACGCTGAAAAGGTTATTCAGCCGGGTTACCTTCTCAGAGTTCTCCTCCAGCTCGTAAACATCCACCTGGGAAGATGCCTCGGCGTAGAGCTCGGTCACCTGCGTCACCACGAAGTGCACATCATCTACCGCATGATCACAGACCAGTAGCTTCACATGGGCATTCTCCTCAGCGATGATCAGCAGGCGGCGGTTCACGTTCAGGTCCACGCCACCACGCAGGATATTGATCAGCTGCAGCGGCTTCTCCACCGTCACATTTTTGGGTACATAAATGACGAAGCCATCCTGTGCGAACATCGTGTTGTAAGCCACCACCCCATTATCGGAGTAGTCGGCAATCTTCCCATAATGCGCATCGAACTGCTCCGGATATTGCTCGGAGAAGGTTTGCAGGCTTCCGGCAAAGACACCCTCGGGCAAAACTTCTTCGGGACCTTTTTCATCGTAATAACGATCGTTGATCAGGAAGTAAGTGTATGTGGAGAGGTTAGGCACGTCACACTTGAAAGCATCATACGGGTTCACCGGCATGGGTATATTCCTCAGGTTCAACCCCAGATCGGCATCAAATGCACGGGCGATATTGGAATGCTTGTAGTCCTCTTGCTTTGAGGTAGGAAAACCAATCTGCCTGAAGGTCCCGAAAGCGGCATCACGATGACTGTTGATTCCTGCTGTGGAATGGCCATCGAGCTCATTGCGGAAATGCTCAAACAGCTCTATATATTGTTGTTCTATCATTGTAGTTCAAAGATTGCGGATTATGGGTTTATCAGCCAGTCATAGCCTCTCTTCTCAAGCTCCAGCGCCAGGTCGGGACCACCTGATTTGATGATCTTCCCTGCATAGAGCACATGCACGTGGTTGGGTTTGATATATTCCAGCAGTCGCTGGTAGTGGGTGATCAGGATGGTCGCATTTTCCTTTGTCTGCAGCTTGTTCACACCGGCAGCCACCACCCTCAGTGCATCGATATCAAGTCCTGAATCGGTCTCATCGAGAATGGAGAGCTGCGGATTCAGCATCGCCATCTGATAGATTTCGTTCTTCTTCTTCTCGCCACCCGAGAACCCTTCGTTCACCGAGCGACCTACCAGGTTACTGTCGATACCCAGCAGCTCTCGCTTGTCGCGCATCAGCTTGAGAAAATCGCCGGCGGAGATGGGATCTTCCTTCCTGTATTTGCGTTGCTCGTTGACCGCTGCCCGCATGAAGTTGACCATGCTCACACCGGGGATCTCCACGGGATACTGAAAGCTGAGGAAGAGTCCTTCACGTGCACGATCTTCAGGCTCCATCTCAAGCAGGTCTTTATTTTTATAGAGGATGCTTCCCCTGGTCACTTCGAACTTGGGATTCCCTGCCAGCACCGAGGCCAGGGTACTCTTCCCGGAACCGTTAGGTCCCATCACCGCATGCACCTCTCCCTGTTTCACTTCCAGGTTAACACCTTTCAGTATCTCTTTTTCTTCTACGATGGCATGCAGGTTTGTGATCTTTAACATATTTGTCATTATGAATGAATATGAATAATAAAGCGGCTCTTCAATTACCGCGCCGCTTGAGAAATAATTATGTCTCTGTTGCTCCTTGCTTATCAAAGACGTACACGAAAGTAAGTCTTTTTCAATCTATTTTGACCAATTCTCGCCTCTGAATAACAACCATCTCAACGGAATTGTTTGATTTAAACCTTAATTTATGAGCCCGTCACTCTTTTTGCCCTCTTCAGCCTTTGCCGCCTCCTCTTTCTCATCCTCGGCGATGATATCTTCCGCCTCCTTGATCTTCTTGAAGAGATCGGAGGCGAAGACAAAGTCCTGCAGCTTTTCATTCTCGGCATTCATCACCTCCGTCTTGGCTCCTTCCCACTCCTTGATACCCTCATTGATAAAGATGACATTATCGCCGATATTGATCACCGAGTTCATGTCGTGAGACACCACGACGGTGGTGATGGAGAAGTCGGTGGTGATATCATAGATAAGCTCATCGATCAGTTGTGCCGTCTTCGGATCGAGACCCGAGTTGGGTTCATCACAGAAGAGGTATTTGGGGTTCAGCACGATGGCTCTGGCAATGGCTACACGCTTCTTCATCCCACCGCTGATCTCCGATGGCAGCAGGTTGGCAGCGTGCGACAGGTTCACCCTCTCAAGGCAGAACTCGGCTCGCTTCCTGCGCTCACGCTTGTTCTTACGGGAAAACATCTCAAGGGGGAACATCACATTCTCCAGCACCGTTCTGGAATCGAAGAGGGCTGCCCCCTGAAAGAGCATGCCAATGTCACGGCGCAGGCGGCGTACCTCAGCCGTTCTCATACCTATCAGGTTTCTGCCGTCGTACAGTATCTCACCTGAGGTGGGAGGGATCAGCCCCACCAGACATTTCAGCATCACCGATTTTCCCGATCCGCTCTTACCGATAATAATATTCACCACTCCCTTATGAAAGGTGGCATCGATGTTGTTGAGCACAATGGCACCATCGAACTCCTTGCGCAGGTTTTTTACTTCTATCATAGCCGAACTGCTTTATCCCATGGCCAGCTGCGTGAAGACCAGGTCAGTCACCAGGATTAATATACTGTTGATCACTACCGAATTGGTGCTGGCCCTCCCCACCTCAAGCGCTCCTCCTTTGGCGGTATAGCCGAAGTAAGCAGCCACCGAGGCAATGATAAAACCGAACAACATTGATTTCAGGATCGAGTACCAGACGAATGACTCCGTGAAGAACGCCTGTATACCATAGACATAGGTCTCAACCGAGGGAGTACCCAGCACCATGCAGATGATGTATCCACCAAAAAGACCCATGAACATGCTAAAGATGACCAGCACCGGCATAAACGTCACGAAGGAGGCAATCTTGGGCAGTATCAGGTAGTTGGCGGAGTTCACTCCCATGATCTCGAGCGCGTCCACCTGCTCGGTGATGCGCATCGACCCGATCTCGGAGGCTACATTTGATCCCACCTTGCCCGAGAGAATGAGACACATGATGGTGGAGGAGAACTCCAGCAGGATGATCTCGCGAGAGACAACCCCCACGGTGAAACGGGGCAGCATGGGTGAGTCGATGTTCAGTGCTATCTGCAATACGATGACTGCACCAATGAAGAAGGAGATGATGATCACAATCCAGATGGAATTGACACCCAGGGCATAGATTCCCTTCATGAACTCTTTGATGAATTCATTGAACTTATCAGGCACTGACAAGACTCTCTTCATCAGTAGCGCATATTCTCCAACACTATCCAGGGATTGAATTATCTTCATGCAGTTTTACGTTCAACCCGATGTGTCCTTTTATCCACATAGCACTCTTCTGCTAATAAGATTTCACATCTCTTATTTACTTACGATCTGCAAAGATAGAAATATTATTACTTTTCCCGTTCAAAATTACAACGTTGCTATTGTAAAAAATTGTAATTTTGCCCGATGTATGAACTGATCGATAAGGAACTGGGCCGGATCGTGGTAACGCCTCACAAAAGAGCAAAACGTATCATCGCCAGGCGTATGGGTGAATTTATCCGGTTGACGGTCCCCGACCGGTTCAACATGAATAATATCCACGCTGTACTGCGGGAGCTGAAGCCGGGAATCATGAAGCTTTCACAGCCATCCACTGCATGCATCACCATAGAGGATGTGATCTCTACCCTTACTTTCGATGTATATATGGTCAAAGATCCCTTTATTGACAGGTTAAGTATCTCTTTGAAGGAGGGCAAATTAAAGCTCTTCTTCCCTGTGGCGTGCGATATCTCGCAGCCCGCTAATCAGAAGAAAATCAAAGAGGCAATTATCCATGTGTTGAGGAGGGAGGCGAAGCGGGTGTTGCCTGAGAAAACGGCTTTCTTTGCGCAGAAGGAGGGCTTCAGCTACAATCAGATAAGGATCAACAGCAGCAGGTCACGCTGGGGCAGCTGCTCCGCCAAAAAAAACATCAATTTTTCACTCTTCCTGCTACTGCTGCCCGAGAGACTGATCGATTACGTGGTGCTGCATGAGCTTGCGCACACCATCGAGATGAACCATGGTGAGCGGTTCTGGCAACTGTTGGAGAGGTTGTGTGACGGCAAAGCAAAGATGCTCCGTGAAGAGGTGAAGAACTATTCATCCGACGGATATCGTTTTCTGATTCAGCAATAGGATCTAATCAGGGACGCGTTTGAAACAGTTAAGTCCTGCTCTTTTATGGTGATAGGTCAGAGATCTTTCAACAGAAGGTCACCCTCACTCTCGTACATGCTCATGCGTGAGTTTACCAGTGCGGCCCAGTGCTCACCGAAGTCTCCCTCCATATCGATCATGAAATCTTCCGAGCCATGCTTGTCCAGCTTGCTCATTAAGCCGTTGACAGTGATCAGGTTGATATCGATCGCCGGCTGGTAGGCCATCACACGCTCATCGTGAGGCGAGGGTGTGGGTGAGATCATCTTCAGATCGAGCAGCTCATCGAGGATATCATTGGTCAATCGTGAGGGCACCTTGCAGCTCACCGAGAGTTGATCGGCTGTGAGAGGCGGCTTCTCATCGGCAAAACGCTGTACGATATTCGAGGCGATCATCAAAGTAAAGAAATCCTTGTAGCGGCGACTGATATTGCGTGTCTCCTTCTCGAAAGAGAACTTGCGCACATTCTGTGCTGCGTAGGAGATCTCAGCCCCTATCAGCACAATGAACCATGACATCTGGATCCAGAGCAGCATCAGCGGGATGGCAGCGAAGGTACCGTAGATCGCGTTATAACGCGTGATCCAGAGCTGTCCTCCCAGGTAGAGCATCTGGAAAAACTGAAACGCTACACCCGCCAGCGTCCCGGCAATGAGTGCGTTCAGGAACTTGACCTTCGTGTTGGGAAGAAACTTGTAGAGTGCAGTGAGTATAAGAATGATCACCACCAGTGGGATGATGTTCAGCAGTCGTGGAATGAAGGGATAGAGGATATAGAGGATCTTCATCGTATCGTTCTGCGGATAACTGATGATATTGAGTGCATTGACGAGGACGAAGAATATGGGCATCAGCAATACCAGTGCGGAATAGTCGGTTATCATTCGCGTGATACTCCTTCCTTTGGTCACCCGCCATATCTTGTTGAAGTTGTTTTCAATATCACTGAAAAGAATCATGATGGTATAGAGAAAGAGGATGATACCCACCCCGGCAAACACGCCTCCACCCTTCGCCTCTTCGAGTGATTTGTCGATAAGTTGGAACAGCAGATTCAGGAACTCTCTTGTTCTGCCGTCAGCACTGGCATCCTCCTCGGCAAGTGCCGTCACTGCACCGGTGGCAGCATCACCATTAACGGAGAAGATGGTGTCGCTGAACTGGTCAGTCACCACCAGCATACTGTCGGTGGTATATTTGGGAGCGGTGGCCACGATCTCCGTCTCGGGTGTGGAGCCCAGCATGAAATTGAGAATACTGCTCTCCATGATGTTCTCGATCCCGAAACCGCGGGCAATGGCAAAGATGACTGCCAGCAGTGGTACGATGGAAAGCAGGGTCCTGTTAGTGAGAGACCTTGAGCTGGCGGCAATATCGAGCTCCTGGATGTTCCTGACGGTGAGCATCACCGTCTTGATGGCATTGTAGAGGATATTTTTCTTGTTCGACAGCGTTTCAGGGTTCTGACGCCAGATACCGTACGAGAGGAAATGCAACAGCTCCTTCACCTTGATCTTCAACCGTTCAAGCCTGCCGGGGTTCTCCTCCTCGTCATAATCACGCTTCTTGCGTCGTTTTGCCATCTTTCCGATATAATTAAAAAAAGCAGCCGGTCTGTAAGCCGGGTTCTGTATCCCGGTTTCCCGGGGTGTCTGTCATTTATCTGCGGATGAATGTCACCACTCTCCTTTAGCGGCCTACCCCTCGGCATCGGGCGAGCAACCCTACATATCCGATATACATGGCCTTGCAACCCATAATGCGTACGGCGCACTGCATTACTGCAGCACCCGGTGAGCTCTTACCTCACCTTTTCACCCTTACCGCGGCACGAGGCCGTGGCGGTTATTCTCTGTTACACTGATCTGCCCTCACGAACAGCTTCCCGTTAGGAAGTATGGCGCTC
>CAYUQE010000070.1:0-10146 GCA_964446805.1 uncultured Proteiniphilum sp.
ATCTAATACCATGAAAAACACGATGCAAATATACACCCTCTCTCGCATTTCTCCAAAATATTAAACGTAAAATCTTGTCATTTTAAATATATTTAGTATTTATTCCTTCAGTAGTAGCTGTGGACCCTGCTTCTTTGCCTTTTTTTACATATGTTGAGTGATTGTAGCGCATTTAATCGTAAATTCTGTTAGCGAAGAAGTTTAATATACCCCAATTAAATCTGTACCAGCGTCTTGTAGCTCTTTGTTTGCCTCCGAACCGCAGTAGAAAATGGGATCTCCCGGCATTTTTATTCAGGAATCCTACATCCATAAAGTCGAAATAAGTGAACCCATTCTCTTCCGACCTGTTCATGGCCATATAAATGGTGAATATGGTCGGATAAAGGGTGCTGTAACGTTTTGTCTTACCCCAGTAGTAGAGGCAGTAGACGGTTGTTTTTCTCTCGAAGCCAAGAATAATACCTCCGATAATTTTGCCCTGATAGCGTGTGAGCATTATTTTCCCTTTTCCTTTTTGCACATAATGGTGGAAGAAATGCTCAAAATACTGGTAAGGTGGAAAACGGCGTGATAATTTCCTGTTGTTGGTGTCTTGAATGAGCTTGTAGATCTCTGGCAGTTTATCTTCGGATGTCAGTTCTTCCATTGTGACACCTTTCTTCACTGCCTTATTGACCTGATTCTTTCTCGATGCTGATAGCTGATCCCAAATTTTACGTTTGCGCTGTAGTGAGTTTCGGATATTGACCCACTTCACCGAGTAGAAATAGTTGTCACGAAAACCTTTATAGCCGAAGATTGCATTTCCCAGGTTCTCATAACGCACAAGGAAAACCTTGTTTCTCACCTCATTGACCAAATGGGTGATGAGTATGTCGAACAGTGCGATCTTGTTTGCCTCAGGGGTGAAGAATGCAGGTTGTTGCGATATGATACAACGTTTGAAGAGAGAGCTGCTGAGAAAACGATTCCTACGCGTGATTATCGCGAACATGGCAGCCACAGGCTTTTCATCGCCGAATGCTACGAGCATGAAAGGGGTATAGGTGGAGATATCACAGTAGAGGTCGAACGATGAGGCGTAGTGGAAAAAGTGAATCTCCTCCATGGGAGGAAGCGTTTCTTTGCAGTAATATGTCTTTACACTATATTCCATTCCATTTCAACAAGAGTAGTAAGGCTCATTAAAGACAAAAATAGTCAAATTTTTTCAATTGCAATTAAATATCAGATTGTCAGGGTCACTATTTCATCCCTTACCCTGCGTGAAGGTTGAATCTGATTGCATATGGCTACATACCGGCTGTCAACTTCTCCAGCACCTTAAAGACGATAGGACATGTTTCCGCATTCTTCACCGAGAGGGAGAAGAGCTGATAGAATTTCTTCCGATTGGTATGCGGGTAATCGCGACATGCCTTGGGTCTGCGCTCATAGACAGCGCAGTAATTGTCCTCTCCCAGAAAAGGACAAGGCATGGACCGAAAAACCATGTCACCCTCATCATCCCTATGCAGATAGCGGTCAATGAACTCTGCCGGCCTCATTCGCAGTCCCTTTGCCAACAAGTCGATATCATTGGTTAAAATCATCGGACCCAGTGAGCGGCAGCAGTTGCCACAGTCGAGGCAGTCGGTCTCGCCCGCCATTTCGTTGTGTAACAGTTGTAGCTCCCTGTCCATGCGCATGAGTCGTTGTTTATTCTTCGCGAACCACTTCTCCCAGGTGGGTTTTCTCAGTGCTACTTTCATCGGCAGTGTAGAAGTATCCATTTTTTTCCTGCAAAAGTACACTCTTTTAGCGTCGTTGCATACTTCTATTCCTGTTTTATTTCGTATTTTTGTGGAAGAGGTCTGAACAAGGATAATTATTCAATTTACTATGGCAAAAAAAATTCTAGTGACGGGAGGAGCCGGGTATATAGGTTCTCACACCGTGGTTGAACTTCAACAAGCTGGCTACGAGGTAGTCATTATCGACAATCTTTCCAATTCGAATGCCGATGTGCTTGAAGGTATCACGCGCATTACCGGCAAGAGGCCTGTTTTCGACAAGGTTGACTGCACCGACATGCATGCAATGAAGGCATTATTTAAAAAGTACTCCTTCGATGGGATCATCCACTTTGCTGCCAGTAAGGCGGTGGGTGAGTCGGTACAAAAACCGCTGATGTACTACCATAATAACCTGCTGTCGTTGATCAATATCCTGGAGTTGATGCCCCCCCATCATGTGAAGGGTCTCGTCTTCTCCTCGTCATGCACTGTATACGGTGAGCCCGACATGAACCCCATCGATGAGAACGCACCCATCAAACGTGCTGCCTCCCCCTATGGAAATACAAAACAGATCAATGAAGAGATCATTCACGATTTCACGCAATCAGGAGCACCGATAAAGAGTATTATCCTTCGTTATTTCAATCCTATTGGTGCCCATCCATCAGCCGAGATTGGTGAACTGCCACTGGGTGTACCGCAAAACCTGGTACCCTACATCACCCAGACAGGTATGGGTATCCGTAAGAAGATGAGTGTCTTCGGCAATGATTACAATACACCCGACGGCTCCTGTATTCGCGATTTCATCAATGTGGTGGATCTGGCAAAAGCACATGTGATTGCCATTGAACGGATGCTGGAGGATAAGTCCGATGATCAGGTCGAGATCTTCAACCTGGGCACCGGCACCGGCTTGTCGGTGCTGGAGCTAATCCATATTTTCGAGAAAGTGTCGGAAGAGTCGCTCCCATATGAGATCGTAGGGCGCCGGGAAGGAGATATTGAACAGATATGGGCACAGCCCGATAAGGCGAATAAGGTGCTGGGGTGGACAGCGAAGGAGACCATTGAAGATACGATGGCTTCAGCATGGCGATGGCAGCAACGATTGCGTGAACGAGGAGTGATGTAGGTGAGGTGAACCTTGTAGTCAGCGTGCTCCGTGATACCTTGCCGGTATCAATCTAATTGGAAAGAGGGTGTAACACAACGTGCTACACCCTCTTTCAATGGTGCTGCTGAAGAAAAGTTGATCAGAAGTAGTATTCGATGACAAGATAATAGTACTCGTCACCCTTTGATGTTTTCTCCATCTCGATCTTGTTTTCTCTTGACAACCATCCTATCGCAGTATAAATCTCCTGTGCCGACAAACCTGATGCTTCCTGCAGTTGTGAAATGTTCCACTTCTGGTAGTCATTCAATAGATTCCAGATGATGCCCGCGTTTGTTCCAATCTGTTTCTTATTCATTGTGATGCTGTTTAATAGTAGGAGCGATTAAAACCGATGAATCATCAGTGAAAATGATCCATTTTCAATCTCATATCCATCAAACGCTTATTGTTTGCTTTTTGTTCGTAAGAAAGAGGAAGAAAAGACTAGCTGAAAAGAAAAATAATCAGATAGAGATAAGCTGCCGGAACGGCTACCAGCAGGCTGTCGATACGATCGAGGATGCCTCCGTGACCGGGAATAAGTTGTCCGGTATCTTTCACAGTGCAGGTGCGCTTGATGAGCGATTCAAACAGGTCGCCGAGGGTGCCGAAAAGCGAGACGACTGCTGCAAAGCCAATCCAGAAAAGTATGGAGAACTCAGGAAAGAGCCTCGCAAAAATCAGCGAGGCCAGCATCGTGAACAGGATCCCTGCCACGAAACCCTCCACCGACTTTTTAGGGGAGATATGTTCTATCAGTTTATGTTTTCCAATGAGGGAGCCGATGAAATAGGCAGCGGTATCATTGACCCATATAAAGACGAACAAAGCCAGAATAGGGATCCATTCTTCACCTGAACTCGCCGTAATATCTTGACAGGAGTAGGAGATCAGCATCAGCAGACTTAATGGCATGGTGATATATAACTGTCCGAAAACGGAATAGATGATGCCATGCAAGATATCGTTCCTCCTGATGAATATGGCCGATGCAATCAATACCAGCAGATAGACCAATATCATGACAGACAGAGAAAAACGATTGATCTGCTCCAGGTAAAGAAAGACCGACAAGAAGATGAGTCCGCCCAGGGTAATATTGAAGATCTTACTGATCGCATGGGAGGTGTCTTTTTCCACCATCCGGTAGAACTCGAATAACGCTACCCCCAGGATGCTACCGAACACTGCAAGGAAAGAAAACCGTCCTCCCAGCACTCCCAGAAGGATCACCAGTATATAGACCATACCGGCACCGGCACGAGTGATTAAGTCTTTTACGTTCAATTTACCGTCGGTTTAATAAATATGCAAAGTAAGGGATCGCATTTCTGTTTCAGTGAGCGCATCTCACCCACTGCAGCTCATTGATTATTCGCTGACTGTCTCAGTTGTCTCTGAAGAGGGCTCATCGGTTTTTTCAACCTCGTCAAGATCGATCTTATGCTCCATAAGAATGTTATACCAGGAGATAAGTTTCTTCACGTCAGAGGCATAAACACTTTCTCTACTGTAATCGGGGAGGACCTCTTTCAAGTAGGCAAACAGTTCATTGCCCGAGGCTTTGGATCCGATAGTCACTATGTTGCCACTCTCTTTTTCCTTGATCGCCTTCAGCACTTCCCGCAAAGGGGTATCACCCTCATTGGTGTAGATGGAGACATCGCTCAGTGCAACCACTTTTTCCTGTGCATAAATAGGGATCCGTTTACCGTCGGCGAGTGATTCAACAATGTTGAGATTTTTATTGGTGGAAATGAGCTTGTACAATCCGGGGCGTCCGGTAACAGATAATATCTTGGATAACATCATTCTTTTATTGCTTAGTGAACAGGTTTTATTTCAAGATGCAAAAGTACACAGACTGCTCCATATTCACAACAATAAATGAGAATTCTGTGTAATTATTTTATTTTGAGAAGGGGAGAAGTTGATTTTAAGTAAAATAAAAGCTCAGTTTCAGAAAATTGATCTATTTTAGTAGCTGCGAAACTGAAAAAATAGTCCATAATGAAATATATGTTTGTCATGTTGGGTATAATCACAGTGTTGATGCTCTCTTGTACGGGTAATAGATCCGTTAAATCGGAGGTGAACCAATCACCAGCGGAGGCTGTTGCTGCCATGAATGGTGAAGAGAGCGATCTTTTCCTGCTTGTGGGCACCTACACCTCCCCTGAAGGGAGTAAAGGGATCTATCTCTATCGGTTTAACATGGAAACAGGCCTCGCTGACTCGTTGAGCATGGTCGAAGCGAAGAACCCGAGCTACCTTGCACTTAGTCCCGATGAGCAATACGTCTATGCTGTGGGGGAGAATGATGAGGCAGGTAGCGTGGTATATGCTTTTGCGTTTGATAAACTCTCGGGCGCCTTGTCGCTGATCAATGCACAGCCTGCCGAAGGCAGCAGTCCCTGTTATATCACAATCGACCAAAGGGGCAGGAGTGTGCATACCGCTAACTACGGTGGTGGCAGTATCTCCACGTTTCAGGTGAGGAGTGATGGCAGCCTCACCCCTGCCACCTCCGTGATCTTATTCAAGGGGTCGGGCGCAGACAGTCTAAGACAGGGAGAGCCTCATCTTCACTGTGTACGCTATTCACCCGACGGTCAGTACCTGTTTGCTGCCGATCTGGGGAGTGACCGGCTTTATCGGTTCAACGTGAACGACACCCCTTTTGAAGGACAGCAAGCACTGCAGCAAGGCTCTTTGAAAACGTTCACCACCCCTGCGGGTACGGGGCCACGTCATTTCGACTTTCATCCCGATGGAGGCAGGTATCTTTACCTGCTGGGGGAATTGTCGGGGGAGGTGATCGTGTACGACTATCATTTTGGTGAGCTGGCGCAGAAACAGATAGTTACTGCCGACAGTGTGGGCGCCCGTGGGAGTGCTGACATCCATGTCTCCCCTGATGGACGGTTTCTCTACGCCTCCAACAGGTTGCAGGCCGACGGCATAGCGATCTTTTCAATTGATCCTGACGAGGGTACACTTACAAAAGCAGGGTATCAGCGCACTGCCCGTCATCCTCGCAATTTTGTGATCACACCCAATGGTAAGTACCTGCTGGTAGCCAGCAGAGATGACAATCAGGTGCAAGTGTTCTCCATTGATGGGGAAACAGGGTTGTTAACCGACACCCATCGGATCATAAAGCTCAGTAAGCCTGTCTGCCTGAAATTTGCGCAAACGAGATAGCGGATTGCACTCCGGTACCCATCATAACTCTCCCAACAGTGGTATCTCTTCAATGTTGAAGGGTGTGGCCTGATAGACGAAGTAATTCAGCCAGTTGATGTATAACAGGTTGGCGTGCGACCGCCACTGTACCAGTGGTGGTTGCTGCGGATCGTCATTTTTATAGTAATTCAGCGGTAACGTCACATCGTTCATTCCTTTATCCCTGTCGCGGATATACTCGTTATGCAGGGTGAAAGGTGCATATTCAGAATGACCGGTAACGTAAAACTCCCTGCCACCGCGCGATGAGACAATATAGATCCCGGCCTCTTCAGATTCGGAAAGGATGTTCAATTCTGGATGCTGCCTGACCTCATCGGCAAGGATGGTTGTGTGGCGACTGTGAGGGGCGTAGAACTGATCGTCGAATCCCCTGAACAGGGGAAAGGTGGGATCGTTCAAGGTATGTCTGAAAACGCCGAACAGTTTTTTCTTCAAAGGATACTTGTTGATGCCGTAAAAATGATGCAGTGCTGCCTGTGCACCCCAGCAGATATAAAAGGTGGAGGTGACATGCGTACGTGCCCAGTTGAAGATCTCAGTGACCTCATGCCAATAGGTCACCTCGCTGAACGGTATCATCTCCACGGGTGCCCCGGTGATGATCATCCCATCATAACAGACATTCTTCACCTTCGAGAAGGTGGTGTAAAACGACATCAGGTGCTCTACAGGAGTGTTTCTTGGTGTGTGGGACGAGAGACCCAGAAACTCGATCTCCACCTGCAAGGGTGAGTTGGAGAGTAACCTGATGAGGTCAGTCTCAGTCGTGACCTTGAGCGGCATGAGGTTCAATATCAGCAGTCTCAGCGGGCGGATATCCTGCATGGAGGCACGCAGATCATCCATCACGAAAATATTCTCTTTTTTCAATAATTCAACCGCGGGTAATTGATCGGGTAAATTAACAGGCATAATTCAAAACTTGTTTAAAAAACTGTTTCGACAGCTTCAGTGATTATTTCTTTTTTTTCTTTTTCTGGACAGTCCAGCCAAACTTTCCTATCTTGTTTCCCAACGCATAATAATGCCCGTGAGAATAGGCCATCAGCTTGGCTTTCTGCATGTCGAACTTGCCGGTTTCAGGATGGAGGAACTGCTCGTCGGCTCTCACGTTTACCACATCAGAGATGAACATATCATGTGAGCCGAGAGGAATAATCTCTTTCACCCGGCACTCAATGCAGATAGGTGACTCTTCAATGACCGGTGCATTCACGATGGTGGCCTTGCCGGGTGTCAGCTTCATCTCCTGAAACTTATTGTGATCCTTGCCCGAGCGTACACCGCACCAGTCAGTAGCACGTGCAAGTTCTTCCGTGGTGAGGTTGATGACAAACTCCCCGTTCTTCTTTATGATCTCATAGGAGTGTCGTGACGGCCTGACAGAGATATAGCACATGGGCGGGGTGGAACTTATCGTTCCTAACCAGCTTACAGTGAATATATTATATTCTTCGGGAGTGCTTCCGCAGCTAATCATTGCTGCGGGCAGCGGATAAATCATCGTTCCCGGTTTCCAGTCTTGTTTCATTTTTTCATTATTTTAGTTATAAGCAATAAGCTCTTTCAGGTGTGAGGTTATTAACCTACCAACTTATCAACTTCCCAACGTCTTAAATAAGTACCACTTCTTCTTTTCTGATCTTCACTTCGCAATAGTGACACTGCAGTTCCACCTTCACCTTGTCGATCACATGAAAGCGGGTCTTCATAGGTTCATTGTTGGTGATGCACTTGGGATTGTTACACCTGACAATCTCAATGATCTCATCAGGGAGCTCCACATTCTTCTTTTCAATAATTTCGAAGTTATTGATGATGTTCAGGTTTACATTGGGTGCCACCAGCGCAATACGGTTTATTTCATCTTCACGGAAATATTTATCGGAGACTTTGATGATTCCTTTAGCACCCATCTTGCTGCTCTTGAGATTATTTCCGATGGTGATGCGATTGTTCAGCTTTTGAAGCTGAAGCAGTGAGACCACCTTAAACACAGCAGCGGTGGGGATATGATCGATAGCTGTGCCGTTTTCGAGCGCTGCCACTTGCAATTCTTTTCTCATATTCAATTGGATCTTATGATTTATTTCACTTCTATACCCATGAGGTCACAGATAACTGCCTGACGGACATACATTCCGTTTTTTGCCTGTTGAAAGTAATAGGCTTTGGGATTATCATCCACATCCTGGTTGATCTCTTTCACCCGTGGTAGGGGATGCAACACTTTCAGGTTCTCCTTCGATGCGCTCAGCATATCATTGTGCAACACATAGACATTCTTCACCTTCTCATATTCCATCAGGTCGGTAAACCGTTCCTTCTGTACACGTGTCATGTAAAGAATATCGGCATCGTTGAGCGATTCCGGTGAGAAATCAGTAAATTCCCTGTAGTTGATATCGTTGCTGTCGCAAAATGATTTGTACTTGTCGGGGATACTCAACTCCTCGGGGGCAACGAAGTTAAAGGTAGGGTTAAAGTGCGATAATCCCTGTATGAGGGAGTGTACCGCCCGCCCGTACTTGAGATCACCCACGATGGTGATGGAGAGGTTGTTCAGTGTCCCCTGAGTCTCATAGATGGTGAACAGATCGAGCATTGTCTGCGTGGGGTGCTGATTGGAGCCGTCGCCGGCATTGATCACCGGCACAGGTGAGATTTCAGAGGCATAGCGTGCAGAGCCTTCGAGGTGGTGACGCATGATGATGATATCGGCATAGTTGCTCACCATCATGATGGTGTCCTTCAACGATTCTCCTTTGGTGGAGCTGCTTGTGGCAGCATCGGAGAATCCGATGATACGTCCACGCA
This sequence comes from uncultured Proteiniphilum sp., assembly GCA_964446805.1. GTDB lineage: Bacteria > Bacteroidota > Bacteroidia > Bacteroidales > Dysgonomonadaceae > Proteiniphilum. The sequence continues at coordinate 9,007 of CAYUQE010000070.1, forward strand.
GGCGGTTGACAGCTGTCTCAAAGCTGAGGCGCGTACGTGTGGAAGGTTCGAAAAAGAGTGTGGCACATACGCGGCCCTTCAAAAGGTCACGGTTGGGATTCTGTTTGAACAGGGAGGCGTTGGTGAGAATACGGTAGATATCCTCCTTGTTATAATCGCCAATATTGACTAAACTTGTGGGACTCATAGGTCTGCTTTTTCCAGATGATTATATTTGTTGACAAATGTAGAAAAAAACCTTGCAATGCACTTGCAAGGTTTGTAAAATAATCTTAGAACTCCAGATCCACATCGAACAACTCATGCCACGGCAGACCCTGTTGGTTGAGCTGTTCCATAAACGGGTCGGGATCGAACTCTTCCACATTGAAGACACCCGGCTTGTTCCATAGTCCTTTCATAAACATGATGGCGCCGATGGTTGCCGGCACGCCGGTGGTATAACTTACTCCCTGAGCTCCCGTCTCCTTGTATGCCGCTTCGTGACTGCAGTTATTGTAGATGTAGTAGGTCCGTTCCTTACCATCCTTGATGCCGCTGATACGACAACCGATAGAGGTCTCACCCGTGTAGTTCTCACCCAGTTCACCCGGATCGGGGAGTACTGCTTTCAGAAACTGTATGGGTACGATCTTCTGACCGTTATACTCCACCTCGTCAATGCGGGCCATGCCAATATTTTGAATCACACGCAGGTGTGTCAGGTACTCCTGTCCAAAGGTCATCCAGAAACGGGCGCGCTTGAGTGTGGGGAAGTTCTTCACGAGTGATTCCAGTTCTTCATGATAGATCAGGTAGGACTCCTTGGGGCCTATGCCGGGGTAGCTGAGCGGTTTGTGAATCTCATGCGGTTCGGTCTCCACCCAAGCTCCATTTTCCCAATACTTCCCTTTTTGTGTTACCTCGCGGATGTTGATCTCGGGATTGAAGTTGGTAGCGAAAGCCTTTCCATGATCACCCGCGTTGCAGTCCACGATATCGAGATAATGCATCTCATCGAAATGATGTTTGGCTGCGTAGGCGGTGAAGATACTGGTCACACCGGGATCGAAGCCGCAACCGAGGATGGCTGTAAGGCCGGCATCCTCGAACTTCTCCCTGTAAGCCCACTGCCATTTGTATGCATACTTTGCCTCATCC
>CAYUQE010000071.1:0-10125 GCA_964446805.1 uncultured Proteiniphilum sp.
TGGTAGGTTGGTAGGTTGGTAGGTTGGTAGGTTGGTAGGTTTTATGGTTAAATGGTTATCAGGACTGATTACTGAAACTCGAATATTTTAATTATTTTTGCAAGGTAGTGTAACTTTTCAGCCACATGACCGTCATCCAATAATGAGTACCGATTCATTTCACACCATCATCCTGCCATTGAAGGAGAAACTCTTCAGGCTGGCCTATGGTATCGTAAGAGACCGGGCCGAAGCGGAAGACATCCTGCAGGACCTGCTGCTGAAGTTATGGAGTAAAAGAGAGGAATGGGACGGCATCGCGAACCTGGAGGCATACTGCTATAGGGCGATAAAGAACATGTCGCTCGACAGGCTGGCATCGCTGGCGATACGAAAAACGGATATGCCGGAACAGCTGGAGGAACAGCGTCATTTTGTGGACAATCACTCACCCTACCAGGAGCTGTTACGAAAGGAGCAGCAGACCAGGATAGAAGCGTGCATTGGAGAGCTTCCCGAGAATCAACAGCTGGTCTTCAGACTACGTGAAGTGGAGGAGATGAGTTACAGTCAGATAGCGGAAACACTCGGCATCAGCGAAGCGTTGGTAAAGGTATCACTCTTCAGGGCACGCCAGAAATTAAAGGAGATGCTGTCAGGTTACTGACCGTCGCGGCAGACAATACACAGTGAGGAGGGTCACCCCGTCACAATACAAAGAGGCATAATCAACCTTGTTTAAACGAATTGCGTTACAGACATATAAAATGAACAACGACTATATCCATCTATTGATTGAGCGATACTGGAACTGTGAGACAACGGTTAGGGAGGAGAGAGAGCTGCGTGACTTTTTCTCACATGCCGACCTGCCCGAAGAGTTCAAAAAATACGTTTCACTCTTTACTTACATCGATGAAGAACAGATGATAGCGCTGAGCGAGGGTTTCGACAAGCAACTGAAAAATTCGATGAAGGCTGCAGGCAGTCGTAACTACGTCACCATTCGCATCTTCGCTCCTCTTCTCCGCATTGCAGCCTCGCTGCTGCTGATAGGGGGGCTGGCTATCAGCTTCTTCCTGATCACACGGGAGCAGAACAAACCTTTTTATTCAGAGACCACCGACAATACCTACAACGCCACGGAGCAGGCCACTTATGCACTCGAGAAGCTCTCCAGCGCTCTGCAGATGAGCGAGCAGGCCTCCATGGAGACCATTCGCAGCATTGACAATTTCAATATTGACTGGACTACACTCGACTCTCTCAGCAACATCACCGCTGAAGACAGCCTGAATGCACACAGTTTCACGGTAATCAAGGAGGAAAATATATGAGGAAAATGGGATTGCTCTGCTTCATGCTCACTTTGACGGTTTCGCTCTTCGCCAATGATTTTGTGACACGGTTCATGGAGCGTTATGCCGAGGAGAACCGACCGCTGAGCAATGTGAATATTGGGAAGACGATGCTCGAAAAGATGGCGGTGAATACAGAAGACGAAGAACTGAAGCAAACCTTCGGTGAACTGAACAGCATCAGTATTATCAGTAGCGAAAATAAAAGAGACGCACGGTTTTACTTTAAGAAAGCCGGTGAGATGATGAAGGAGCTGATCAGTGACTATAAAGAGGTGGTCTCGGTAAACGAGAAAGCGTCGAGAATATCGCTTTGGATGAAACAGCAGGATAAGGAGACTTCCGACCTGATACTGATCTCGCTTGAGGAGAACAGTAAGTTCACACTCATCACCGTCTCGGGCAAGATTGATTTTAAGAGTATGGCAAAACTCTCGGGAGCGCTGAGAGAAGTACCGGAACCCACAGAGGAGATCGAGGAAAAATAGTGCTGGACGCTTAAAACTTGAAGCTTATAACTGAACACATACAGCAAAGAACTTTTTTAAAATAACTTTTTTCTTTTTTATATTTAAACGACGAACAGGCAGCCGAACGCGAGTTTAGCTGCCTGTTGCTTTTACCGGTTATCAATCGTTACCTTGTCATGCTGCTCCATCATCTAAGCCGTAGCAATCATTCTTATCGATTGCGTGACGAGGCTTTATCCATATCTTTCAATCAACATGGGTTGTCAATCTTATAATAAGCGCACGCTTTATTCGGCATCCTTCAGCTTGCTCCTGAACTGGTGTGCCAGCAGCACGGTATTCTTCAGATACTCAAACTCCAGCTCGAAGCATTCAGAAAAAAGATTACTTCCCATGTTGTCCTCAATCTGCGACTCGGTCCAGAGCTTACCCCCTTTGAGTGGAAGACTGTTAAAAAGTTCCTCATCCTCTATGTCGGAAACGTAAAGGAAAATAAGCCGCTTGGTGGTCTCATTCTCGAAAGTATACTTCAACAGGAAACGTAGCGGTATATGCCTGTTGCCGCACTCCCGCACGATACTGTTATGCACACTCGTATCGATCTCGTGATTGTATTGCATATACTTCTCAAACGGGTAATCAAGCATTCCCGGATTCAGCAGGCGCAACTGATCACGCTCCTTCAGGTAGATCTTGCCTTTGTATATCAGCGCCACACGCACCACAGGGTGCATGTACTTGTTCTTCATGTCTTTGGTAAACGATTTGGCTACCCGTCCCGTCACATCACCACTCTCCGTGACCACAGGCAGCCACTCTTCCTTGTGTAGCTTCTTATCAATGATAAAAAGCCTGCCACTCTCCAGCAGCATGATCACCACCAGCATACTCTGAAAAACAAGTGTCAGCCATAAATTATTTATTGTGAGTGAAATGCTGCCGGCAAAGAGGAAGAGCGCCATCACCAACAGCAGATGGATGAAAAGTGCATACTGCGTTTGAAAAGCTACACGGAACGACTCCTTCATAAAGTTCTTCATCAGCAGATTCTTTCTTTTGGCCATGCGCATCACCATCCCGTTTCTTGATAGACGTGCGATGATAAGTGTCAGCACGAAAAGAATCTCCACAATCACAAACCGGTTGATCACCGGTAGGGAGGAGAAAAGTAATAAGGACAAGGGAAGGGCGATGACAAAGGTGATCAGCGAGAGTTGGTATATAAGCCTGCTCTGTCTCACCACCACATAATATCCTACCAGTGACAGGAACAGACCTGTTGCTGCAGCCACACCTGCATCGGCATAGCTGACAACGATTGAAAAAACAAACATCGGTATAAGACCGAATGCCGGGTTTTTGGTTATTCTGTGTATGAAGGATGATTCTCCCATAAATAATACTCCCTGCATGGGTAGCAGAGAACCTTAGTTTAAAAGATCCAGTAAAGTCGTTAATGTGAAATAATAGTGTCCACGTTCAGGTGGTTCACTATAATAACAACCATGTGATGATTTTGTTTAAGGTGAAAAACAACTGTTGCCGACCGGAATAATTCCAATCGGCAACAGACATATAACAGGCAGGTAAAACTGCTACAGATTCTCCTTGTAGAAACGAATCACCTTTTCGTTGAGATAGCTGCGGGCATTGCCTCTGGCAATGGAGTGATCACTGTCGGGGAAGAAGAACATTTCGAAATGCTTGTTCGCCTCGATCAGTGCCCGCGCATACTCCATCGAGTGCTGCAGATGTACATTATCGTCGGATGTACCGTGCATCAGCAGCAGCTTCCCCTCGAGATGTGCAGCCAGCGTGATGGGTGAGCCATTCAGATAGCCTCCATTATTCTGCTGGGGTGTACGCATGAAACGCTCCGTATATACCGTATCATAAAAACGCCAGTCGGTCACCGGAGCGATGGCCACGCCCGCCTTAAAGATACCGTTACCGCGGCTCATGCTCATCAGCACGTTATAGCCACCATAGCTCCAGCCCCAGATGCCGATACGTCCCCCATCGATGAAAGGCAACGAAGCCAAGTATCGCGCCGCGGCAATCTGGTCGTCAGACTCCTGGATGCCTAGGTGCATATAGGTGCTCTTGCGGAACTCCTCACCCCGTGCGGCGGTACCGCGGCCATCCACCGCAGCCACCACGATCTCCTCGTTCAGTAGTGCATGATACCAGGAGACGTTGAAACGGTCCTGCACCTCTTGCGAGTTGGGACCGCTGTACTGCACCATCACTACCGGGTATTTTTTTTGGGGATTGAAGTTAACAGGTTTCAGCATCCAGCCATTCAGTGGTGTGATCCCATCAGCTGCAGGCAGGGTGACAAACTCCCTTTGCGGCAGTTGTGCCGCTGCAACAGCTATACGCAACTCACGGTTATCCTCCAGCATACGCAGCTCTTTCCCGCTCGCATCATGCAGGGTACTCACCGTCGGCGTGTTGACAGTGGTATGGCGGTGAATGAAATATTTGCCATTCTCGCTGAAGGTGGCACTGTTGTACCCCGGCAATGGAGACAGTTTTTGTGGTTGTCCCTTGGCAGTGCTGATCTTGTAGATGGAGCGTCGCAGGGGAGACTCGTCGGCAGCTTCGTAAAATACAGTCCCTGTCACCGGGTCAACCGCCAGCAGGGCGGTCACATCATACCTCCCGGTGGTGAGCTGCTTCTGAAGGGTACCCGACAATCCATATATATAGATATGACTGTAGCCATCCCTCTCCGACACCCAGGTGAACACATCATTCATGAAACGGATCGATGAGAGCCACTCCGCATCCACATAGTACTTGCTCTCCTCGCGGAGTATAAGCCTGGCAACCGTGGTGCGGGGGTTCACGAAGTAAAGCTCGAACCGGTTCTGATCCCTGTTGAGGGTCATCACTGCAAGCTGCTCCGGGGCACCGGTGAAGGTGATGCGGGGGATGTAACCATCCTTCTCCACGGGGAGATCCATGTTGCGTGTGGTTCTTGCAGCGATATCGAAGATGCGGCACTCCACGGTGGAGTTCCTTTCTCCCGGCTTGGGATACTTATACCGATGGAAATCGGGATAGAGTTCCTTATTGTAGGTCTGGAACGTGAACTCTTTCACTGCTGACTCATCCGTACGGATGAAAGCGAGCAGCTTGTTGTCGGGAGAGAACTCCATCATCCTTGTCACGGCAAACTCCTCCTCATAGACCCAGTCGGTGGCACCGTTGATGATCCTGTTCACCTCACCATCGGTAGTCACCTGCGACTCGGTATCGAAGTCGAACTTGGTGAGCCATATGTTGTTGTCGATCACGTAAGCCACCATCTTACTGTCGGGTGAGAACACGGGAACCATCTGCTTCGACGGCTGCTCCGAGAGCCTGCGCACCATGTTGCGGCGCACATCGTGATAATAGTAGTCTGCACGGAACGAGTGGCGGTAGATCTGTTCCCGGTCTCGGTAGAGCAGCACCCTGTTCTCATCGGCACTCACCAGGAAGCCCTGAAACGTGTCGAAGGTACACTCCCGTGCCGTGAGCGTGCTGAAGAGCGTGTCCACCGCCTCACCCGTGGCATAGGCATACTTGATCACCGCTGTACGCCCGGCATCGGCACGGTAATAGTGCGATCCGTCGTGCGAGGAGACCATCGCCGCCACACCGCGGGGGGTAAACTTACCGTTCAGTATATCATGCAGGGTATAGCGCTGTGCAGTCAGCGAATAAAAAGTAAGGGCACACAGCGCTGTAAAAAGGATTCTTCTCATCTCACTTTAATTATGGTTTGGAAATACAAATATAACTTCAACCAAATGATTTTACCCAATCTCGATTGAAGAAATTTACTTTTTTGTGCAATTGAATCGATTTACGCTTTTTTTTTAACGAAACAGTAAAGAGATTCATTTTTTGCATATATGTATCAGCGCAATTAGCCCTATCCAATGCAGTTCAGTAAAATGATGCTCTCGCCAGGGCGGGAAATAGCTTACCAAGAGCGCAATGAAACAGATATGATCCTGGTTAAGAATAGATACCGTGTTGAAGAAACAACATAAAGAGTGGATAAACTTGATAAAGAGCAGAAAAGTTTGCACAAAGTTGTGAAAAGAGGGCTTCCCTTACCCTTTTTTTTGTATTTTCGGCAAAATTTAAAATGTCAGCAGGTATCACTGACCGCTAACAGCTTATAATCAACAATAAATAATGGAACTGAACGAAGAAAAGAAAGCAATGGAATTGCCAGAGAACGCTTACCGTGAGCTGAAGCCGGGTGAGGAGTACAAGCCCGTGATGAATGAAGATAAACCGATACGGGAGGTCACCTCCTGGTCGGTGGGCATGGGACTGCTTATGGCAGTCATCTTCTCCGCTGCGGCCGCCTACTCGGGACTGAAAATCGGACAGGTGTTCGAAGCCGCCATCCCCATCTCCATCATCGCCGTGGGTGCTTCTGCCGCCTTCCGCAAGAAGAATCCATTGGGACAGAATGTCATCATCCAGTCCATCGGTGCCTCCTCCGGTGTGATCGTCGCCGGCGCCATCTTCACTATCCCCGGCCTCTATATCCTTCAGGCGAAGTACCCCGAGATTGAGATCAACTTCTGGCAGATATTCTTCTCCTCCCTGCTGGGCGGCTTCCTCGGAATCCTCTTCCTCATTCCCTTCCGCAAGTATTTTGTGAAGGAGATGCACGGCAAGCTCCCCTTCCCCGAGGCCACCGCCACCACCGAGATCCTGATGACCGGGGAGAAGGGAGGCAGCCAGGCCAGACTGCTGGTCACCAGCGGACTGATAGGAGGACTGTTCGACTTCAGTTTCTCCGCCTTCCGCCTCTGGAGCGAGGAGATCACCACCCGCATCATCCCTGTAGGTGCGGTGCTGGCAGAACGGTTCAAGATGGTACTTAAATTCAACGTAAGCGCCCTGATCTTCAGCTTCGGTTACCTGGTAGGCCTCCGCTATGCACTGATCATCACTGTGGGGTCACTCCTCTCCTGGCTGGTACTGATACCACTGGTGAATGAGATAGGCAACCTCGCAGCCTCGGCCGGTGGTGGTGTCAACCCCTTCGCCGCCTTGTCGGCCGAGGAGATCTTCGCCACCTATGTACGTCCCATCGGCATCGGCGCCATCGCCATGGCCGGCATCATCGGCATCATCAAGTCTTCGTCGGTGATCGGCACCGCCTTCAAGCTGGCCGTAAGCAAAAAAGGTGTTGCCGGCGTCGCCAAAACAGTAGAGAAACGTTCGCAGCGCGACCTGACCATGTCGTTCGTGATGCTCTTCCTCTTCCTTACGCTGGTTGCAGTCTTCCTTTTCCTGATTTTAGGGGTGCAGATCACGCTGGTGCAGGCCATCGTCGCACTGCTCACCGTCACCATCATCTCCTTCCTCTTCACCACCGTGGCGGCCAACGCCATCGCCATCGTCGGCTCCAACCCCGTATCGGGGATGACGCTGATGACGCTGATCCTCTCCTCCGTGGTGCTCGTCGCCGTGGGCCTCGAGGGATGGCAGGGGATGGTGAGCGGGCTGATCATCGGAGGTATCGTCTGCACTGCCCTCTCCATGGCGGGTGGTTTCGTCACCGACCTGAAGATCGGTTACTGGCTGGGCACCACCCCGGCAAAACAGGAGTCGTGGAAGTTCCTCGGCACGCTGGCATCAGCCGCCACCGTGGGGGCGGTCATCTTCATCCTGAACGAGGCCTACGGCTTCGTTGCCACGCCCGAGCACCCCAACCCGATGATAGCACCACAGGCCAACGCCATGGCTGCGATCATCGAGCCCCTCATGGCAGGCAGCGGCGTCAGCTGGATGCTCCTCGGCATAGGTGCTGTCATCTCCATCCTGATGAACTGGCTTAATATCTCCCCACTGGCCTTCGCCTTGGGAATGTTTATCCCGCTGCCGCTCAACACACCACTGGTGGTGGGAGGGCTGCTTAACCACTGGATCAACAAGAGCAGTAAGGAGAAGCAGCTGAACAATGCCCGTCACCAACGTGCCATCCTCATCTCCTCAGGCTTCATCGCCGGAGCAGCACTCTTCGGCGTGCTGGGCGCACTGATCATTTTCATCACCGGCAATGGTAACGCGCTCAACATGAACCTGTGGAATGACCCACATGGCACCGGTGCACAGATCGTTGCCCTTTTCGCCTTCCTTGGACTGGTCGCCTACTTTATCTGGGAGACAAAAAGAGCGAAGAAAGAAGACTAAAACGTTGGTAAGTTATTACGTTAATAAGTTCACAGGTTAGTTAGTTAGTTAGTTAGTTAGTTAGTTAGTTAGTTAGTTAGTTCTTAATTTGATGATTGAAGATCACCGCTGACAACTAAAACGCAAACCGCAGACCTGTGAAGCTTTCACCTGAAAGAAAGCTTATTGCTTATTGCTTATTGCTGACAGCTTAAAAAGAAAAAAAATGAGAAAAACAATCCTCCTTTTCGCCACCCTCCTGCTGGCGCTGGCCTGCACCAAGAAGAGCGCTATTACGTCAACCAATGATGAGGGCGACCTCACACAGTATGTGAACCCCTTTCTTGGTACCGCCTTCACCGGACACACGTTCCCCGGCGCCACCTACCCGCTGGGGATGATGCAGCCGGGACCGGAGACGGGCAACTTCTCCTGGGAGTACTGCTCCGGCTACTTCTACGACGATGAGCGCATCAACGGCTTCTCGCAGAACCGCCTCAACGGCACGGGGTGTGTCGACCTGGGCGACCTGCTCATGCAGCCCTTTGCCGGCATGAAGCGCGACGACCTGAGCAGCCGCTTCGACAAGTCCACCGAGAAGGCCTCCCCCGGCTACTACGCTGTGGAGCTGGCCGAGAACGAGGTGAAGGTGGAGATCACCACCGCCCCTCATGTGGCGTTCCACCGCTACACCTTCGCTGAAGGGAAGCCGGCCAATGTGCTGGCCGACTTCCAGAGCGGGCTGGTATGGCAGAAAGATCGGCTCTTTACCCACGTGCTGGAGAACGCGGTCACCTTCGAGGGAGACCGAACGATCACAGGACATACCCGCCGCACTGAGTGGGTGGAACGTACCTACTACTTCGTCATCGAGTTCGACAAGCCGATTCTCTCGTCCGAGAAGCTCGACCCGCAGGACCCGCGCGAGAAGGCACCGCGCTATATCCTCTCGTTCGATATGGGTGACGACACCACCCTCCAGATGAAGATCGCCATGTCCACCAACAGCGTCGAGGGGGCAAAAGCCAACCTGGCTGCCGAGGTGAGCGGATGGGATTTCGACGGAGTGCATCAACAGGCAAAAAACGAATGGAACAAATACCTCTCACGTGTGCAGGTGGAGGGAACAGACGATGAGAAGACCAACTTCTACACCTCGCTCTACCACCTCTACATCCAGCCCAACAACATCGCCGATGTCGACGGCCGCTACGTGGGACCCAACGAGGAGATCACCCAGTCGCCCACGGGCAAATTCTACTCCACCCTCTCACAGTGGGACACCTTTCGCGCCGCCTTCCCCATGTACACCATCCTCTCACCCGAGATCGTCTCCGACCTGGTGAACGCGATGACTGACTACAGCAGACAGCAGGGTCACCTCCCCATCTGGGCGCTGATGGGCAAGGAGACCTTCACCATGATTGGTAACCACTCCATCCCGATGATCGTCGACGCAACCCTGAAAGGATTCACCGGCTTCGATGCGGAGAAGGTGTATGGCGAGATCAAAAAGACACTCACCGAAAGCACCCACTATAAGTCAAACTGGGATCTCTATGACAAGCATGGCTACTACCCCTACGACCTGATCCGTGTGGAGTCGGTATCCCGCACGCTGGAGTGCAGCTTCGACGACTACTGTGCCGCACTGATGGCCCAAAAACTGGGCAAAGAGGAGGATTACGCGTTCTTTATGAAACGCTCCGGTTACTACCGGAACCACTATGACGCTGAGACACGTGCCATGCGGCCCAGGGACTCCAGGGGAGAGTGGCTCACACCGTTCGACCCCTATGAGCTGGCACATGCCGACTCAAGCATCGGCGGCCACTACACTGAGGGGAACGCCCTCCAGTACACCTGGCATGTGATGCAGGATATCCCCGGACTGATCGAGCTGATGGGAGGAAAAGAACAAACCGGTGAGGTGCTCGACTACCTCTTCAACACCACGCAGGCCACCACCGGCAACCTCTCCGATGTGACCGGCCTCATAGGCCAGTATGCCCACGGCAACGAGCCCAGTCACCATGTGGCCTACATCTACAACTGGCTCGACCGGCCCGAAGAGACACAGCGACTGGTGCGGCAGATCACCACCGACTTCTACCAGAACAAGCCCG
>CAYUQE010000072.1:0-10062 GCA_964446805.1 uncultured Proteiniphilum sp.
AGACGAACACCGCATCGTTGTTGAGGTAGGTGAGCTTGATCACCTCCTGCACCTTCTCACCGATGCGCAGGCGTACCAACCCGGCAAACTTGCCAATACCATGATCCATATGAACCACGAAGTCACCCTGTTGCAGCTGGTTGAGTTCCTTGAGCGTGAGCGCCAGCTTACCCGACCGTGCCTTGTCGGACTTAAGGCTGTACTTGTGAAAACGGTCGAAGATCTGATGATCGGTGAAACAGCATATCTTCAGCGTCTCATCCAGGAATCCCTCGTGCAGTGTCTTGTTTACGGGTGTGAAAGGGATGGGATCATCACGGTCCTCAAAGATGTGAAAAAGTCGCTTTTGTTGTTTCTCACTGTCACTGAGGATATAAAGTGTATACCCCTCCTCCATGAACTGGTGGAGCGAATGACTCAGCAGATCGAAGTTCTTGTGATAGAGTGGTTGTAATGAAGTCTGGAAGCGGATGACCGCATCGGGGCTCTCCTGCATTTTCGCATCGAAGCGTACCTGCCTGAACGGTCGTATATCCTCCAGAAACTCACTCTTCGACAACAGTTCGGCTTTCACGAAGGAGAGATCTTTCGGATCGATATGCAATTCATCCTCATTGAGCGACTCCACCCTGCTCGTGATCCATCGGATATCTTCAATGCCCACGATCGCATCCGAAGGGAGTGAGTTGAACAATGATGCCTTCTTGTTGGCGGACCCACCGAACTCGGGAACGATCCGTATCTCACTGAATTTTTCTGTCGACAACTGCGTCTCCAGATCAAAATTGCGGATGGTCTCCACCTCATCGCCGAAGAAATCGATGCGATAAGGCAACTCCCCGGCGAAGGAGAAGACATCGAGTATACTACCCCGCACAGCATACTGACCCGGCTCATAGACATAATCGACATAGGTGAAGCCGTAGCTCTCGAGCACCTCCCCCACGAATGAGGCGTCTACCTGCTCACCCACGCTCACCTTGAGCGTCTGTTCTTTCAACTGTTGTCTCGATACCGTCTTCTCTGCCAGTGCATCGGGATAACTCACGATGATCAGCGGCTCCTTCTCATCCTGCAGCCGGCTTAGTGTCTCCGTACGGAGCACCTCGTTGGCGGAGTCCAGTTGTCCGTATTTGGCGGCTCTCTTGTAGGCTGAAGGGAAGAAGAGCACCTCCTTCGACCCGATGATCTGCGTCACATCGTGATAGAAGTAGCCTGCACTCTCTGCATCGTTGAGAATATAAAGATAAGTGTGGGGCAGTTTGTGGAATAAACCCACTGAAAAGAGGGCAGACGATGACCCGTGCAGACCTGTCACTGATAAAACATGCACGCTTTTCAGGAGAGAGCCCGCCGCCGCCATATTGGGGTGTCTTTCAACCCGCTGTAGTAGTTGAGTAATGTCTATCGTGTCAACCATTCAGATGAAAGGGCAAAGGTAACTCATTTTTTTATTACCTTTGTACTGTTTAAGACAAGAAATATCATATTTATGCAAATCGACGTCAGGCACATACCCGACTATATCTTCGAAACAAGTTGGGAAGTGTGCAATATGGTAGGCGGTATTTATACCGTTTTATCTACCAGAGCCAATACACTTCAGAAATTGTACAACGACCGCCTATTTTTTATCGGGCCCGACCTGTGGGAAGAGCATGAAAGCCCCTGGTTTAAGGAAGACCGTGGTCTCTACCCCGAGTGGTGTGACTTCGCACTGAGCAATCAGCATCTCGAAATCCGTGCCGGCAGGTGGGATGTACCGGGTGAGCCTATTGTATTCCTTGTTAAATTCAAGTCATTCTTTGAGAAACAGAACGACATCTACGGTGCCATGTGGCGAGACTACGGTGTGGACTCTCTCAACGCCTATGGTGATTACCACGAATCAACCCTATTCGCCTATGCTACCGGATTGGTGATTGAAAGCTTTTACCGTTACCACAAGCTGGAAGCAGCCAACGTGATCGCTCATTTCAATGAATGGATGCTGGGCGCCGGTGCGCTCTATATCAACAAGCAGGTACCCAAGATTGCCACCCTCTTCACCACGCATGCCACCTCTATCGGTCGCTCCATCGCAGGCAACAACCTCCCGCTCTATAATCATCTGAGTGAATATAACGGCGACCAGATGGCGCGACAACTGAACATGACCGCCAAGCACTCCATCGAGAAGAAAGCAGCACAGAACGTGGACTGTTTCACCACCGTGAGCGAGATCACGGCCACCGAGTGTACACAGTTTCTGCAGCGACGGCCCGACGTGGTCACCCCCAATGGTTTTGAGAAGGATTTTATCCCGAAAGGAAACGCCTATACACAGGCTCGAAAAAAGGCGAGAAAAGTCCTGTTGCATGTAGCGGAAAAAACACTGGGTCACGCAGTAGACCGCGATGCACTGTTGATAGGCACCAGCGGACGGTACGAATACAAGAACAAGGGGATCGACGTCTTCATTGAAGCACTGGACCAGCTGAGGAACATGGCTGAACTGACGAAGGATGTGATTGCTTTCATCATGGTCCCCGGGTGGATCAAAGGGCCGCGGGAAGATCTGCGGGCACTCCTTGCAGGAGAAGAGATCCCGGAAAAGAACAACCAGCAACCCAGCTGCCCCTTTGTCACACACGACATGGTTCAGCCGGAGCGCGATATGGTGATGAACCAGTTGCAGCATCTCGGTTTTTGCAATGAAGAGAACGACAGGGTAAAGATTATCTTTGTTCCCTCCTATCTGAACGGCTATGATGGCATCTTCAACCTCCCCTATTACGATCTGCTGATAGGGCTCGATGTCACCGTTTTCCCATCCTATTATGAACCATGGGGCTACACACCTCACGAGAGCATCGCCTTCTCCATCCCCACCATCACCACCACACTTGCCGGCTTCGGCGTCTGGGCAAAAAAAATGGGTGACCGGAGAGGACTGGATGACGGTATCGAAGTGATTGATCGTGACGATGTGAACCATACCGAAGTAGCGGAAGAGATCGCCTCCCTCCTTTACGACTTCTCACTCAAGAGTATCGAACAGATAAAACTGTTGAGACAAAGTGCGGCGAAACTATCCGATGAGGCCGACTGGGCCCATTTCGTGAAATACTACCAGGAAGCTTATAGCAAAGCATTGCATAACTCTTTTATCAGATTATCAAGGCCGGCTAAACTTAAAGTAGACTGAAAACGTTATATTTGTTGTGGTTATATAGTCCCGAGACAGTGAAATAGACTACAACAGCTTATTGTTGAAAGCGTTATCAAAGCCTAAAAGATTAAAACAGATAATATAAAGAACAACTATGATCATAAAATCAAGTTATTCCAATACTCCGGTATGGAAAGATATTCATGTACATGCAGAATTACCTGCCCAGTTACGCCCACTGGAAGAGATCACCCATAACCTGTGGTGGGTATGGAATGAAGAGGTAAAAGCCATTTTCGAGCTGCTTGATCCGGAAGAGTGGGAAAAAAGCGAGAAAAATCCGGTTGTTCTACTGCAGAACATGCAATCGGACATTACTGAAGGTGTGGTGCAGAATGCTGAATTAATGCAACGCATTGAGCATGTTTACGACAATTATAAAAAATATATGCGTGTGCCTCACAACAGTGAGCGCCCCAGTATAGCCTATTTCAGTATGGAATACGGCTTATCGCATGTACTCAAGATATACTCCGGCGGGCTTGGCATCCTTGCAGGTGATTATCTAAAAGAGGCCAGCGACAGCAATGTGGACCTGACGGCCGTCGGCTTTCTCTATCGCTATGGTTACTTCACCCAATCCCTTTCCATTGATGGGCAGCAGATCGCCAACTACGAAGCACAGAATTTCGGCAACCTCCCCATTACCCAGATAATGAACGAAGATGGTTCTCCCATGGTACTGGAGGTACCTTTTCACGACCGCACCATCTATTCGCACATCTGGAAAGTGGCCGTCGGACGTATCAACCTCTATCTGATGGATACCGACCTGGAGGAGAACAGTGAGTTTGACCGCTCTATCACACACCAGCTCTACGGCGGCAACTGGGAAAACCGCATGAAGCAGGAGTACCTGCTTGGCATAGGCGGTATATTGCTGCTGAAGAAACTGGGCATCAAAAAAGATGTCTATCACATGAATGAGGGACACGCTGCCTTCATCAACGTGCAACGACTACACGATTATATACATGAAGAGAACCTCACCTTCCAGGAAGCACTGGAGGTTGTCCGCGCATCATCACTTTACACCGTCCACACGCCTGTACCGGCCGGACACGACTATTTCGATGAGCCGCTGATGGAGAAATATCTGGCACCATTTATTCAGAAGACAGCTATTTCATGGCAGCATTTCATGGACATGGGGCGTGCCAATCCCGGCACAAGCGAGCGGTTCTCCATGAGTGTGTTCGCATTGAACACCGCACAGGAGACGAATGGGGTGAGTAAGCTCCACGGAATGGTCTCTCAAAAGATGTTCCAGCCTGTATGGAAAGGATTCTTCCCTGAAGAATTGCATGTGGGCTATGTGACGAACGGAGTCCATCTGCCCAGCTGGGCTACATCATCGGTAAAAGCACTCTACGAAAAGCATTTCGGTGAGTCGTTCTTTGCTGATCAGTCGAACCCCGACATCTGGAAAAAGATTCACAATGTAAGTGACGATGAGCTGTGGGACTTGCGCATGCATTTGAAGAAAAAGCTGGTTGATTATATCCGGGAAGAGTTCAAGGAGGGATGGTTGAAAAACCAGGCCGATCCATCCAGAATCATGAACATGCTGGAGGAGGTGAACCCGAATGCCCTGCTGATAGGGTTCTCTCGCAGGTTTGCCACCTACAAACGTGCCCATCTGTTATTCTCGGACCTTGACCGCTTGTCAAGGATCGTGAACAACCCGAAAAGGCCCGTACAGTTTATCTTTGCCGGTAAGGCGCATCCTGCCGACGGAGGTGGTCAGGAGTTAATCAAGCAGATCGTCGAGATCTCCCGCCGTCCCGAGTTCCTCGGCAAGGTCATCTTCCTCGAGAACTACGACATGCGCCTGGCCAAGCGGCTTGTCTCGGGTGTGGACATCTGGCTGAACACCCCTACCCGCGCACAGGAGGCGTCGGGCACGTCAGGTGAAAAGGCTGAGATGAATGGCGTGCTGAACCTCTCTGTCCTCGACGGATGGTGGTATGAAGGATACAAAGAAGGGGCAGGCTGGGCATTGACCGACAAAAAGACCTATGATAACCAGTCGTTCCAGGATGAACTGGATGCATCCACGATCTATTCACTGTTCGAGAACGAGATTATCCCTCTTTATTACGCGCAGAGCAGTAATGGCTATTCACATGAGTGGTTACAGTATATCAAGAAATCGATGGCTGAGATCGCACCTCACTATACCACGAAACGGATGATGGATGATTATTACGATCGCTTCTACACAAAGCTGGCACATCGTTCATATCTGCTTCACCAAAACAACTATGCAAAAGCGAAAGAGATTGCCCGTTGGAAAGAGGAGACTGCTTCGAAGTGGGATTCACTGGAGGTGGTAAAGCTGGAATTCAATCCAAACCAGAAGATGGATTTCAACAACAGTAATGAGGATGTTTACGGAAGGATTGTCATCGACAGGAAAGAGCTGCAATGTGATTTAGGTGTTGAGTGTGTCGTGGTAGACTACGATGCCCTGAAGAATGAGGCGGAGTTTATTGAATCGTATGAATTCGACCTGGTGAAAACGGATGGATCACTGCAATATTTCGAAACGCGCAAAGCGCTGAACGATCCGGGGACACATCAATATGGCCTGCGTGTGTATCCGAGGAATCCTGACCTGCCACACAGGATGGATTTTGCCTATATGAGGTGGATATAACAGGCTACACCCATATATATAGCTAAAAAAAGCGTCTCCTTTCAGGGACGCTTTTTTATTCACCAAAACACAAGGAGCTAGCTGTCTTATTATTTAATGAAGATTGCGCTTACGATTCATTTGTAATAAAGTAGTGTCAGATAGCTTTCGACAACCTGCTCTTGTGTGGTGGAATTCCATATTTTTTACTGAAGATATTCACCAGATGAGACACACTTTTGAAGTCATACATCTTGGCAATATCGGTGATACTCATATCAGAGCTGAGCACCAGTGAATGAATCTCCTCCATTTTGCGCTCGAGCAACCATTGGTAAGGAGTTTCACCGAAGCACTTTTTAAAATGGCGTGTGAAGGTCCTCAGACAGTCGTAGTGGCACAATTTAGCCAGCTCGCTCATCGTTTTCACCGAGGAATAATGCATCAGCACACTATTTTCAAAGGTTCTTGATTTGGAAGCGCGTGGGATCAGCTTCACCAGGACGATCTCATTTTCGGGAGATGGTGTCACTCTGCTCTTCAGTCCATCGGTGAAAGTGAAGGTGCAGGATGCCACATCGGTGAGCAGGTACTTCCGTACCGGCTCCGACTTTTTACGTTTGTTATCTGTGTCCATGTTTTCCTTTTCTGAAAGTTCCTGAATAAATACCCGAATCAAGTGTAATACGGATGGAATACTGTCCGGCACGCAAGCCTGAGAGATGAATCACCTCAAAACCCATGTCATACACTTCAAAATAGCTGTGTCTTGCTCCTCCGGCGCCGGTAATCTCGATCCATGCTCCACCACGGTAATTCTCCACCGAGATGGCAATTGCATTTCCGTTCATACTATAAGCTTCCACCACCACAGGATCGGCCACACTCATGCTCTGCATACTGTTCATTCTGGCCACACGGGTAGTGCCTCCTTGCCTGCTGAGTTCAATCTTATCTTCCAAATCGTCCTGGACTTTATTGTTTCCATTGATCGTGATGGAAAACGAAGAAGTGGTACAGAGTGCAGTGACGAATAACAGCAATAGTAATTTTTTCATACGCATATTTTTATTATGAATTAGAGACACAAATATAGCACTTGAAAGACACACAAAACAATACCCTGGGTAAATTTTAACGGTAGAAGCACATCTATATAGCTCTATTCATGGTCTTTAACAACACTCATTTTAACGCTGTTTCATCGTTGAAAAGTGAGGTTTCAAGTCCTTTTTCGGTAATTTTTTTCTTTAATTGCGACTTTCTGACTCTTATGCTCTCCACGGTGGTGTTCATAAAGGTGGCCATTTGACGGTTGTCGGCGTTACATGCGAGCAGCATCAAGAGCATCCTCTCGTTGGCATTAAAATAGTTGAGATCATCATGCAGACGGGTGTAGGCAAAAAATGTAGCATTGTCGGGTGTGAGTGTTTTTGATAACTCACGCAGGTCGGTTTCGGCATTTTTAAGGATAAGCTGCATCTCTTTGTACACTTTGGGGTTGCTGGAAATATAGCGTTGTGTGAGCTGTTCAAACTCGCTCTGCAGGAAGGTGAGCCTGTCGGAGATAATGCCATAGAGCTGCAGCAGCCACTTACGCTTACCTGCCTCTTCATTCAGAATAGAGGCCTGCAGATCCTGTTGTTCCATACGGTGCTCTGCCTGGAGCAGTTTCAGGTGAGACTTTCTTCTCACCCTTAATGCCGACATCAGAATAGTGATCAAGATGAGTACCAGCAACAGTGCGCCTATCACGATTCTTGAATTCTGTTCACGCACTCTCAGTGATTCATTCTCCGCTTCGGTCAAATCATATTTTTTCTCCAGTTCAGTGATCTGTGTATCCAGCCGTTCATTCACGGAACTTTTATAGAATTCGGAAGCTTTCTTTCTATAGTTATTGGCCAATTCAAAATTCTTCTCCTTCTCTGCAATTTCAGCCACATTCTGATAATAAAGGTGATTCTGTCTGTAAGATTTATCATCGATCATATCTACAGCCATCTGGGCATATAACATCGCACTATCCAATTGATTCAAGCCCACATAGCGATCTGAAATTACAAAATAAAGTCTGGACAAATCAATATTCTCTCTTTGTCCATCAACTATATCAAGTTGTTTCTTTTCTCTTTCCAGGGCTTTTTCCGGTTCACCAATAATGTCATAGTAAATGGACTGTGCGTTCAGGATAAAGTAGTTTTTTTCAGGTAATCTGTCGTAAAAAACAGTGATAGAATCAAGATACAACTTCCCTTTATTAAAATCTCGCTGTTGCATCTCGTTCCAGTAGAGCGCTAAAAAGGTATCGAAGAGATGGGTGGAATCTTTTTCCTGATGGGCAAAGCTGAGTGTCCGGTAAAAATATTCATCGGCAGAGATATAATTCCTGTTATTGTAATGAATGTTCCCAAGAAAATAATTGACAAGGTATCCAAGGGATGGATCGGGAGATGGGATCGATTGAATAAGTTTGTCTGCTTCTCTTAGTGGTTCATACACCGTACTGTCTTTCACACCCATCCTTGTGCGGACGATACCCTGGTAGGCAAGTGCGCGGATATAGTTCTTCCCTCTTGGTTCATGCGTGCTATAAAAGTTACTCACGGCATTAATCAGCGAATCACTGCTGAAGTTTACAAATGTCTTGTCGTCGGAGATCACTTTGAGCAGATCGTAGTAGGCTTTATTCGATCGGGAGAGCCCTTCTCTCTCGATCACTTTCAGGCTATCACTTACCCGTTGTGGAGCAGTGTCAAGCATAGTGTCCCACTTCGACAACCGTTCTTTCACCGACGCATCGTCTCTCTCGCTGCATGAACTGCAGAGAATGAGAGCAATAAGCAATGTCACAACTTTTATAATCCGGTGCATCAGTGGTAAATTCCTGAGAAATTGTAACAAAGATAGTCGTTTTTTTGTAAACGATCGTGAAACTGATCAAGCAAACTGAGCAGACATAAAATGCATCCGGAAGAATCTGCAAGAAAATTTATAATCACACCCTCGTTGTCAAAATCTCGAATCATTCCTATCCGATACCTGCACAAGTATACATCCTTATATCCTAATATCCAGCTTCTTCAATAGAAAAGAGACCATCTCTAAATTGAGACAGTCTCTTTTTTCAAAATTTTTATTACTAACTATCAATAGTCATTGCAGTTAGCACATCAAAAATGCCTATTTTGTCAACTGAATAACAAAGCCACCACCAAATGATCCTGCATCAACTGTTGCGGTACCACTGAAACTGATGACACCATCACAAGCATCTACAACTCCGGTGCCAGCACTTAGGGCGAAATTATTGTAAGCAGGTATTCCCCACCAGCTTCCCGAATTAGGGGCGAGTATTTGTTTATCAAATGAAATGGAGTAATCGACCGGATTCACTGTGAGTACCAACGGATTCGTTGCTTCACCGTTATATAAGCCGGCAATGCTCAATTGATACTCACCCACTTTCGTTACTTCTACTTCATAAGGTGTTTCACCCCACCAGTCATCTTGTGTTACGGTGCATGTTCCTACAAATTCATCCAGAACCAATTCACAGACAACAGAATAACGAACGTTGTATGAATATGCTCTTCCATCTAATCTCCAACCAGTGAAAGCACGGTTGTTATAGCCTGAATTTTCTGTCCATCCAGGAATAATGGAACCATCTTGCAAGACAACATTGGTTGTAAGATAAAGCGTTTCTCCAATTGATGGTGCTGCTAAACCAAACAAACTATACACCTGACCGATATTAACAGTAATATCTTTAGGAAAACCGGTGATATTGTCTTCAACTACTTTTGAGGTCACTTTGCCATCTGTTCCCTGAAAAACAGCAAGTAATTGTGCATGCTTCATAAATGTGTAATCTCCCTGTTGTTCGGGGATCGTCAGCTTGACTTTATAATTGCCATCCGTTTGATCTCTGTATAATACTCCATCCGTTCCCTCTGAACGTACGATATCAATCAGCACACCCCTCTTCACATCTTCGATAGGATAGGGAAGTTCTTTGCTACAGCTAAACCCTAATAACAAGAGGGTTAGCGTGATAAATGTTAAATATATTCTTTTCATATTTCTTTATCTTTTTAAATGATTATTTATCCCAAAATACAAAAGGTGATGCTAAATTCGTTTTTTGTTTCAAATTTGGATTTAGCTCCGTCTCCGAATTGGTAGGATAGTAGAGCGATCTGGGGAATGT
>CAYUQE010000073.1:0-10036 GCA_964446805.1 uncultured Proteiniphilum sp.
GATTAAACGAGAGAGGTTAGTGAATGACTTAACGTTGGAGTGAAGTAACTAAATAACGGCCCGCAAAAATTACTTTTGCCCGACAAAGATAGATATAAATTAATTGTGACAAAACATTTTGCCTGTTATTTTGCAAATTAATTGAAAAAAAAGGGGAAAAGCACCTTTTCTCCCTGGAAAAATGATTTCCATCCCCTTTTTTTACAAACCTACCAACCTACTAACATATTAACCTACAAACTTACTAACGGTCGAACGGTCGAACGGTCGAATGTTACTCAATCCCGTTCCTTTCGAGCAGTGCCTTGATGGAGGGCTCCTGGCCGCGGAAACGCTTGTAGAGCACCGTTGGTTCTTCGGTATTGCCCCGTTCGAGGATATTTCTCCTGAATGAATCGGCTGTCGCCTTGTCGAAGATACCCTTCTCCCTGAAGAGCGAGAAAGCATCGGCATCCATCACCTCGGCCCACTTGTAGCTGTAGTAGCCGGCAGCATATCCTCCCGAGAAGATATGTCCGAAGGAGGTGGACATGCATGCTTCGGGAACGATGGGCAGCAGCTGCACGCGTGCCATCGCCTCCTGTTCGAAAGCGCGTATGTCATCATCGAACGGTTTCAGTTGAGAGTGCCATGCCATGTCGAGGTAGCCGAAGGAGAGCTGGCGCAGTGTGGCGAAGCCGGTGTTGTAGTTGGAAGCGTCGACGATCTTCTGCAGCAGTGCTTCGGGCATCTTCTCCCCTGTCTCGTAGTGGAAGGCGAACCGGTCGAGGTATTCCTTCTCGGTCAGCCAGTTCTCCATGATATGAGAGGGCAGCTCCACAAAATCGCGGTAGACGCTTGTACCCGAGAGGGTTTCGTAGGTGCTTCGTGCGAGCATGCCGTGGAGGGCATGGCCAAACTCGTGCAGGAAAGTCTCCACCTCATCGAAGGTGAGCAGTGCCGGCTTGCTGTCGGTGGGGCGGGTGAAGTTCATGACGATGGTGATGTGGGGGCGGCTGTCGACACCATCCTTTATCTGCTGGCTCTTGAAGGAGGACATCCATGCGCCGGCACGTTTCCCGTCGCGGGGGTGAAAATCGGTATAGAGCACGGCGAGGAAGTCGCCATTCTCATCGAGCACGTCGAATGCTTCCACCTCAGGGTGATAGACATCAATGTCGGCGTTCTTCACGAACTGCAGTCCATAGAGGTCAGTAGCCAGTCCGAAGACACCCTTCTTCACGTTCTCCAGCTCGAAGTAGGGACGCGTCATCTCATCATTCAGGTCGAAGCGGTGATCTTTCAGCTTGTCGGCATAGAAGCTCCAGTCCCATGGCTGTATCTCAATGGGTGTTCCCTCCATCTGCAGGGCGAACTGTTGCACCTCCTCCACCTCACGGCGGGCAACGGGGCCGAATGCTGTGGCCAGCTGGTCGAGCAGCGCGAAGACAGCATCGGCGCTCTTGGCCATCCGGTGTTTTAATACATAGTCGGCATAGCTTTTATATCCCAACAGGTTAGCGATCTCCAGGCGGAGGTTGACGATCTGCTGCACCTGCTGCTGATTGTCGTACGCTCCCCCCTTCACGCTCTTGGTGTTGTAGGCCATATAGAGTTTCTCGCGCAGGTCGCGGCGTGACGCATATTTCATGAACCCGATATAGCTGGGGGCGGAGAGGTCGAACATCCAGCCCTCCTTACCCTTGGCTTTCGCCTTGGTTGCAGCAGCATCTGTCAGGTTGGCGGGGAGTCCCGCCAGGTCGGCCTCGTCGGTGAGCAGCATCTCGTAGGCGTTGGTCTCACGCAGGTTGTTCTGTCCAAAATTGAGTGTAGCCTTGCTCAGCGCCATCGTGAGCGCACGGTACTTCTCCTTACCCTGGGGCGTGAGCGTGGCACCGCTGTTTTCAAAGTTCTCGAAGTATTTCTCCACCAGGCGGATCTGCTCGGGTGTGAGCCCCGCACTGTGACGTGCATCATAGACACTCTTCACCCTTTTAAAGAGTGCCTCATTGAGGTTGATATTGTTGGAGTGCTCCGACAGCTTCGGGCTGAGGCGCTGCGAGATCTCCATCATCTCGTCGTTGCTCACTGCGCCCAGCAAGTTGAAGAAGACACTGCTCACACGGTTCAGCATCTCGCCGGAGTGTTCCATCGCCTCAATGGTGTTCTGGAATGTGGGAGCAGCGGTGTTGGTGGCAATCAGTTCTATCTCCGCCTGATTCTCCGCTATTGCCTTGTCGAAAGCCGGCTCATAGTGCGCGATAGTGATCTTGCTGAAAGGAGCTGTAGCGTGGGGTGTGGCATAAGGTTTGAAAAACGGATTCTCCTGTGCCGGGGCAGTCGTTATCATCATTACAGAAATAATTGTTAATAGGGTTTTCTTCATAAAATTTTCTTTACATTTGCGGGATACATTATGGGAACAAAGATACATTATTTTTGCAATTCTCAAAAAAACAGGAGCTGAACACTGAAAGCTGAACGCTGACTGCTTATAGCTAAAAAACTAAATACTAAACGAATAAAACATGACTACTACCGACAAGACTACCGACAAAAAGACCGAGAAGACAAAAACCACCCGTACAAGAAGCAAGGCGAAAGCAAACACTGTTGGGGCCAAGAAGAACTTTATCCTCGACACCAACGTGATCCTGCATGATTACAACTGCCTCGAGAATTTCGAAGAGAACGATATCTACCTGCCGTTTATCGTGCTGGAGGAGCTGGATAAGTTCAAGAAGGGAAACGACCAGATCAACTTCAACGCCCGTGCTTTCGTGCGTGAGCTGGACCTGATCACCGATGATGATCTCTTCACCCATGGTGCCGAGCTGGGAGTAGGTAAGGGAAGGCTTTACATCGTGAATGCATCGCAGCACAACAAGAAGATAGACGATGCTTTTCCCGAGAAGATACCCGACAATCGTATCCTTGCCGTAGTGTCCGATATCGCCGAGAAGCATCCCGAGATGAAAACCATCCTTGTATCGAAGGATATCAACCTGCGGATGAAAGCACGCTCGCTGGGCATGCTCGCTGAAGATTACATCAACGACAAGGTGACCAACATCGACATCTTTGACCAGGGTGAGGTGGTGATCGAAGGGGTGAACCCCGACCTGATCGACAGGGTCTACGCACAGCCTTCCGGTGTGGACATGGATGAGTTCACCTTTGAGACACAGCCCGATCCCAACCAGTGCTTCGTGCTCAAGAGTGAACGCAACAGCGTGCTGGCGCGATACAATCCCTTCACGCAGAAGATCGTCAAGGTGGCCAAGGAGACCAACTTCGGCATACAGCCACGCAACGCGGAGCAGACCTTCGCGCTGGAGATACTGAACGACCCGGATATCAAGCTGGTGGGACTCACCGGCAAGGCGGGCACGGGCAAGACGCTGCTGGCACTGGCAGCAGCACTGAAACAACACAATGTATACCGTCAGATACTGCTGGCTCGCCCTATCGTGGCCCTCTCCAACAAGGACATGGGATTCCTGCCGGGGGACGAGAAGCAGAAGATCGCTCCTTACATGCAGCCGTTGTTCGACAACCTCAACGTGATCAAGTCGCAGCTGGGACAGAACAGTGGCGATCTGAAACTGATCGACGACATGCAGAAGTCGGGACAGCTGGAGATCGAGGCACTGGCATTCATCCGCGGACGCAGTCTCACCGAGACCTTCTGCATCATTGATGAGGCGCAAAACCTCACCCCCCATGAGGTGAAGACGATCATCACCCGTGCCGGCGAGAAGACCAAGATGGTGTTCACGGGCGACCTGCAGCAGATTGACTCACCCTATCTCGACACGCAGTCGAACGGTCTGGCTTACATGATCGACAAGATGAAGGGACAGAACCTCTTCGGCCATGTGAACCTGGTGAAGGGCGAACGCAGCGAGCTCTCCGAGCTGGCGAGCAATTTGTTGTAAGCTGATAGCTTTTTAATTATCTTTGCATCACAAAAGAAAGAATGACGATGCAGAAACCTACCATACCCAAGGGGACGCGTGACTTTTCGCCCGAAGAGATGGCGAAGCGCAACTATATTTTCGACACGATCAAGGATGTATACCGCCTCTATGGCTTCCGCCAGATTGAGACACCTGCAATGGAGAACCTCTCCACGCTGATGGGCAAGTATGGCGAGGAGGGCGACAAGCTGCTTTTCAAGATTCTTAACTCGGGCCATTTTCTGGGCGACCTGTCCCGCGAGGATATCGATGAGGGCAACTCGCTGAAGACGGCCCACAAGATCTCGGAGAAGGGGTTGCGTTACGACCTCACCGTGCCCTTTGCCCGCTATGTGGTGATGCACCGCAACGAGATCACCTTCCCTTTCAAGCGTTTCCAGATACAACCCGTTTGGCGGGCCGACCGTCCCCAGAAGGGGCGCTACCGGGAGTTCTTCCAGTGTGATGCCGACATCGTGGGGTCGGACGCTCTGCTCAACGAGGTGGAGCTGGTGCAGATCATGGATGAGGTGTTCACACGCCTGGGCATCCGCGTATCGGTGAAGCTGAACAACCGCAAGATCCTCTCCGGCATCGCCGAGATCATCGGTGCGGCGGACAAGATCACCGACATCACCGTAGCCATCGACAAGCTGGACAAGATAGGTCTGGAGAAGGTGAACGAGGAGCTGGCAGCGAAAGGTATCGCCCGGGAGGCAATAGACCGGTTGCAGCCGATCATTCAGCTGAGCGGTTCCACCGGAGAGAAGCTTGAGACACTGCGCGATTTGCTTGCATCCTCCGAGTCCGGCACCAAAGGTGTGGAGGAGATGACGTATATCATCGACAAGTGCGATGCACTACAACTCCGCAACGAAGTGGCGCTGGACCTGACACTGGCGCGCGGCCTCAACTACTACACCGGCGCGATCATCGAGGTGAAGGCGCTGGATGCGGAGATGGGAAGCATCACCGGCGGCGGCAGGTACGATAACCTGACCGGCATCTTCGGACTGCCGGGCGTCTCGGGCGTGGGCATCTCGTTCGGTGCAGACCGTATCTACGATGTGCTGCAGCAGCTCAATCTCTTTCCTGAAAGCTTCACGCATAGCACCGACCTGCTCCTTGTGAACTTCGGTGAGAAGGAGGCAGACTACCTGCTTCCACTTGTTGCCCAACTACGACAGGCAGGCATCTGCTGCGAGCTCTACCCCGAGGCGGCAAAAATGAAGAAACAGCTCTCCTATGCCGACAGCAATCGGATCCCTTACGTGGCGATGGTGGGTGAGAACGAGATGAAGGAGGGCAGGATCACGCTCAAGAATATGGTCTCGGGAGATCAGAAGCAAGTCACACTGCAAGAGCTGAAAGAAGAGATACAACCATCAGGTATCGCCTAGAAATCGAAAGCGATAGTGCATCCCGCACTATCGCTCCCACATTATTCAGTCTTGTCACTGAATCCTATGTTATAATTGCTCCGGAACTTCCGGGGCATTTTTTATTGATCTTTGATCGAATGAACGATACTATCGGATCACCTTCACATCGACGGCGTTCATCCCTTTGGGACCTCGTTCCAGCTTGAAGGTAACCATGTTGTCTTCGGAAATACCCTCTTCGGCGTTGCTCTTGTGGAAGAAAAACTTGTTTACACTGTTTTTCTCCTTGATGAATCCGAAACCGCGGGTCTCATCGAAGAAGTCGACCCTGCCTGTAGGATCACCTTTCTCCTCCTTGAACTCCTGACGGGGTATGGATATCTCTATATCTTCCAGCTCGATCACCTCTTTCTTCGTGATTTCCGGTGGCACATCGGTGATGACGCCATTGGCATCGACATAAGCAATCATGTCCTCAAAAGAGCTGGGGGATTGCTGCTTACGCTCTTCTTTGCGTTGAAGTTTCTCTTTTCTCTTCTGTTGCTTGTTCTTCTCGATCTCTTTTTTGTTGAATGAATTTGCTCTCGCCATTGATACGTTTACGATTTATTGTTGATTGTTTCTAAATGTCAGTACGTTATTACGCTGGTACGTTCCAGCCTCCCGCTTACTGCTTATCGCTTAATTCGCGATCGGCAGCACCCTGCCTGTAAGCTTCTGGATATCCTTCAGCATCAGTTTCTCGTCGGTTGCGCAGAATGTGAGCGCTGTCCCCTTGTTGCCAGCCCGGCCGGTACGGCCTATACGGTGCACATAGGTCTCCGCCACATCGGGCAGGTCGTAGTTGATCACCATGTCGAGCTGATCGATATCGATACCACGTGCGGCAATATCGGTGGCAATCAACACCTGCGTGGTGTGCGACTTGAAGTTGGTGAGGGCACGTTGCCGTGCATTCTGCGACTTGTTGCCGTGGATAGCCTCACTGCCGATACCGGCATTGCTCAGTGAGCGGGCTATCTTGTCGGCGCCGTGTTTCGTGCGTGAGAAGACCAGCACCGATTTACGCCGGTCCTTCTTGAGCAGGTCGATGAGCAGGTCTTTCTTTTCCGGTTTCTCCACGAAGTAGATAAACTGCTCGATGGTGTCGACCACCGAGGAGGTGGGATCCACCTCCACCCTCACCGGGTTACGAAGGATAGAGCGCGAAAGCACCGTGATGGATGTGGGCATGGTAGCCGAGAAGAACAGCGTCTGTCTCTCCCTTGGCAGGAGCGGCAGCAGTCGCTTGATATCGTGGATAAAGCCCATGTCGAGCATCCTGTCCGCCTCATCCAGCACGAAATGGCGGATAGCATGCAGACTGATATAGCGCTGGTTGATCAGGTCGAGGAGTCGTCCCGGTGTGGCGACCAGTATGTCGACACCCGCATTGAGCGCGTTTACCTGTGCTTGTTGTTTCACCCCGCCATAGATCACAGTGTGACGTATGCCGGTGTAGGTGGTGTACTCTTTGATGCTGTCGTTGATCTGGATGGCCAGCTCGCGGGTAGGTGTGAGGATCAATGCTTTGATCTCTCTTCTCTTGCCATGGGTCTTGTCCAGATACAATTGCTGAATGATGGGGAGTGCGAAGGCGGCAGTTTTGCCTGTGCCAGTCTGTGCCAGTCCGAGGATATCGCGGTTTTGAAGCGCCGGGATGATGGCTTGTTGCTGTATGGGTGTGGGAGTAGTATATCCTTTTTCTTCGAGAGCCCTTAAGATAGGCTCAATTAATGCTAATTCTTTAAATGTCATCTAATGTGTTTAAGCTGTCATATATATATGCAGCAGTTGTTTTAATTCACTTTCACCGGCTGTCACCAGCAATGGTTTCACTGCAATAGCATAGCGGGAAGGTGCTTTTTTTTAACAAATGGTGGGAAGAACTGTATGAGTAGAACCTACACGCGTATTGTTACAGTGTGCAAAGATAATCAAAATATTTTATTTTCATCTGTTTTTTTGCTATTTTCCGCTATTATACCATGCTTTACCATTCTTCTCTCCACAGGCAGTGACTTTTCACCCCATGCGGCTCTCTGGTTCCACCTGCGAAAGGTGATTTCAAAATATATTTTTATTGTCCCTCAAAAAGCCGTTTCTTTGCAAAAAAATTATCCTGATGCTCTCAATTGAAAATCTCACCGTTGAATTTGGCGGATTTACACTCCTCGACAAGATCTCGTTCGTACTCAACAAGAATGAACGGGTGGCGCTCGTGGGCAAGAACGGCGCCGGCAAGTCGACACTGCTGAAGATCATGGGAGGACTGCAGAAGCCGACAGAGGGGAATGTATCCTACCCCAGGGAGGTCACTATCGGCTACCTGCCACAGCAGATGACGCTCGATAACAGCCGCACCGTGCGTGAGGAGGCATCGATGGCGTTCGAGCACCTGCAGATGATGGAGCGGGAGCTGGAGCAGCTGCACGTTGAGATGGCGGAGCGCACCGACTACGAGTCGGAGGCCTATCATGCGGTGATTGAGCGGGCTACCGACCTGCAGGAGCTGCTGCAGATGTCGGGCATCCACAACTTCGAGGCGGAGGTAGAGAAGACGCTGATGGGTCTGGGCTTCATGAGGGAAGATTTCGAGCGGCCCACCAAAGAGTTCAGCGGTGGCTGGCGCATGCGCATTGAGCTGGCGAAGATACTGCTGAAGGCACCCGACGTGCTATTGCTGGATGAGCCTACCAACCACCTCGATATCGAGTCGATACAGTGGCTGGAGCACTTCCTCGCCACGCATGCCAACGCGGTGATGCTGGTATCGCACGACCGTGCCTTTCTCGATGCGGTCACCAACCGTACCATCGAGATACTGCTGGGTGACATCCACGATTACAAGGTGAGCTACACGAAGTATGTGGAGCTGCGGCGCGAGCGGCGCGAGCAGCAACAACGGGCCTATGAGAATCAGCAGAAGCAGATTAAGGAGACGGAAGATTTCATTGAACGGTTCCGCTACAAGGCAACCAAGTCGAACCAGGTGCAGTCGCGTATCAAGCAGCTCGACAAGATTGACCGTATTGAGGTGGACGAGGTGGACAACGCTCGTCTCAGCCTCAGGTTCGCTCCTGCACCACGTTCAGGCTCCTACCCTGTGATCATGGAGGATCTGTCGAAAAGATATGGCGATCACCTGGTCTTCAAGGATGTGACACTCACCATCGAAAGAGGTGCGAAGATCGCCTTCGTGGGCAAGAATGGAGAAGGTAAGTCCACCCTGGTGAAGTGCATCATGCAGGAGATTGAGCACGGCGGCAAGCTGGAGCTGGGTCACAACGTGAAGATAGGTTACTTCGCACAGAACCAGGCGCAGCTGCTGAATGAGGAGCTGACAGTGTTCGAGACCATCGACTATGTGGCGGTGGGCGATATACGCTCCAGGATACGGGATATACTGGGCGCCTTCATGTTCGGTGGCGAGGCGTCGGAGAAGAAGGTGAAGGTGCTCTCGGGAGGCGAACGAAGTCGTCTGGCGATGATACGCCTGCTGCTGGAGCCGGTGAACCTGCTGATCCTTGATGAGCCTACCAACCACCTCGACCTGGCATCGAAGGATGTACTGAAGAAAGCAATACGCACGTTCGACGGCACAGCCATCATCGTGTCGCACGACCGTGACTTCCTCGACGGGCTGGTGGACAAGGTGTATGAGTTTGGCGGCGGCAAGGTGACGGAACATATGGGTGGCATCTACGACTTCCTCGCAAAGAAGAAGATGGACACACTGCAACAGCTGGAGCTCTCTGCATCAACAACAAAGAAGGAGGAGAAGGAGGAACAGCCCTCGGAGAACAAGCTCTCCTACCAGGAGCAGAAGGAGCTGAGCCGTCAGCAGCGCCGGCTGGAGAAGAAGGTGGAGGAGGCGGAGAAGAAGGTGGCTGCGCTCGAGGAGAAGCTGAAGGCGATGGAGGAGCAGCTCTCCACACCTGAAGGCGCGGGTGATATGGGGCTGTTGCAACAGTACCTGGTGACGAAAGGAGAGTTGGACAAGGCAATGAACAATTGGGAGCAATCAACACTTGAGTTGGATAGGTTCGTAGGTTCGTAGGTTCGTAGGTTCGTAAGTTTGTTCGTTTGTTCGTTATAAAGTTTTGAAGTTTAACCAATTTGTTGAACAATTATGTCAACGATCACACAATTTGAAGAACTTGACATCTGGAAGGATGCACGTGAGTTATGTAAGGAGACTAGGTATCTAATCAATCATAGTGAGGATTTTTTGAAAGATTATGCATTAAGGGACCAGATCTCCCGCTCTACCGGCTCAATCATGGATAATATAGCTGAAGGATTCGGCAGAGGAGGGAATAAGGAGTTTCACAACTTTCTCTCTTTTTCAATGGGATCATGCCTGGAAGCCAAATCACAGGTTTACAGAGCTTATGATTTTCATTACATTGACTTGAAGGAAAAAGAGAAAATGATTGAAACCATCGAAAAATTGAGTTTCAAAATTATTGCATTGATGAAATATCTGAGAAGAACGGATATCAAAGGTTCAAAATATAATAAAAAATGAACAACAATATTTCAGTAACGTTTTATCACAGATCAACAACCAAACATAAAAACTTAAAAAAGTTGCAACTTAATCACTCAAAAACTTAACAACGTAACAACCTAATAACCTAATAACGTAGTAACCTAATAACGTAGTAACCTAAT
>CAYUQE010000074.1:0-9958 GCA_964446805.1 uncultured Proteiniphilum sp.
ACGTTGCCGAGACGCATCTTCTTGTTCTCCTCATATTCGCTGTAGGAACCTTCAAAGTAAAACACCTCGGAGTTCCCTTCAAAAGAGAGGATATGGGTACATACCCTGTCAAGAAACCAGCGATCATGTGAGATCACCACGGCACAGCCGGCGAAGTTCTCAAGCCCCTCCTCCATCGCACGAAGCGTGTTCACGTCGATATCGTTGGTCGGCTCATCGAGCAGCAGCACGTTCGCCTCTGCCTTGAGTGTGAGTGCCAGGTGCAGACGGTTACGTTCACCACCGGACAATACGCCGCACAGTTTTTCCTGATCGGCACCAGTGAAGTTAAAACGGGCCAGATAAGCGCGGGAGTTAATCTCTTTACCCCCGACACGGATAAATTCGGTTCCACCGGAGACCACCTGATAGACTGTTTTTTCCGGATCGATCGCTTCATGGGCCTGATCCACATAGGCTGTTACCACGGTCTCCCCTACTTCGAATGTTCCCTTATCCGGTTTTTCCATTCCCTGGATCATACGGAAAAGGGTTGTTTTTCCTGCACCGTTGGGACCAATCACCCCCACGATACCATTGGGCGGCAGCATGAAGTTGAGGTCATCGAACAGCAGTTTGTCGCCAAAGGCTTTGGCCACTCCCCTGGCATCGATCACCTTATTCCCCAGTCGGGGTCCGTTGGGGATAAAGATCTCCAGCTTCTCTTCACGCTCTTTCTGATCCTGGTTCAACAATTGCTCATAGGAGTTAAGACGGGCTTTTCCTTTGGCCTGGCGGGCCTTGGGGGCCAGGTTGATCCAATCCAGCTCGCGCTCCAGCGTCTTACGGCGCTTGCTGACCTGCTTCTCTTCCTGTGCCATCCGCTTTGTCTTCTGCTCCAGCCATGAGGTATAGTTCCCTTTCCAGGGTATCCCTTCACCACGGTCCATCTCAAGGATCCAGCCGGCGACATGATCAAGGAAGTAACGGTCGTGGGTAATACAGATCACTGTACCTTTGTATTGTTGCAGGTGCTGCTCGAGCCAGTCGATAGATTCTGCGTCCAGGTGGTTGGTTGGCTCATCAAGCAACAGCACATCCGGTTCCTGCAGGAGGAGACGACAGAGTGCCACACGACGGCGTTCACCTCCCGAGAGATGTTGCACTGATTCATCCTCATCCGGACAGCGGAGGGCATCCATCGCACGCTCCAGCCTGTTGTCGATATTCCATGCATCGGCGGCATCCAGCTTATCCTGCAGCTCTGCCTGTCGGTCAAAGAGCTTGTTCATCTTCTCTTCATCCTCGTAATACTCGGGAAGACCAAACTTCAGGTTGATCTCTTCGTATTCGGCCAGCAGATCCATGATGGGCTGCACACCCTCACGTACGATCTCGATCACCGTTTTATTATAATCCAGCTTGGGATCCTGCTCCAGGTAACCCACCGAAAAGCTCTTATCGGATACTACCTCACCCTGAAATTCCTTCTCAAAACCGGCAATGATCTTCAACAGTGTCGTTTTACCCGAACCGTTCAACCCGATGATGCCTATCTTGGCTCCATAGTAAAAAGAGAGGTAGACATCTTTCAACACCTGTTTATGGGGCGGAAAGGTTTTGCTGACTCCCACCATGGAGAAAATAATTTTCTTGTCGTCTGACATACTTTATTTTATACTTCTGATTATTAACAACATATACAATCTCCTGAAAACTTTTCAGGATCAATTTCATTCAGGGTCGAATGAGGGCACAAAGATAGTGAAAATGATGGAAAATGGGAAATGTCAACCTATCAGCGGAGAGAAAAGATATAAATTCAGCTTGAGTGGCCTGCACCCACGATCATTTCATTCACCCACAATTTCATCAATATCTATCCAAAAAAAGCGGGGACGATAAGTGGAGACATCATCATGCTGTTCTGCAAAATCTATATTATTGACATTGTAACTAATCAGTATCTTTCCCTCTTTTTTGAATTGGGGATGTGCCATGGCATTGTATGTGAATAGATTGGGATTCTCTTTTTCCTGAATTTTATAAATCATCTTTTTATTATACCAGGGTCCCTGGGGGTAATCGGAAATAAATGTATAGATCTCTCCGGAATTAAACTGTTTGGACTGTGTCAGTAAGACATATTTATCTTTCAGCCTGAACACGTTAAACTGTGATGAGACCGGAACGGAAGAGACGCCTTCCATTTTCGCCGCGTCAGCCGAATGGGGAGTCCATGATGAGCCGTCGTAGTACTCCCACGCCGTATAGAGCTTGTCGATGGTCGTACGTGCCACCAATGCATCGGAGACAGGGTTCGAACCATTCTGCACATCCACCTGCGCATAGATATAGATGTAATCTTGATCATCAAGCACGGCCATACCAAAATGAATGTCGGTTGAGCCTTCAAAGGGAATCTTTGTAGTGCTTATCAGAGTTATGTCCGGAAGGCTATACTCCAGGATGTCCGTCGTTCTGTATCTGAATCCCCACATCCCGGGCTCTCCCTGATACATCAATGTTTGAAAAATGTACAACCTGTTATCTCTTGCGAAACCATGACCGGGCCAGTACCATTCTTCATGTTCGTTTGTCACCCCGGGTGGTATTGCTGCGGAGCTGTTCTCTCCGTTGGCATCAATCAATGCTGTTACACGACCATTATCATAAAGAATATATGCGTTTCGGAACATATGGTCAGACATGGCACGACTACCATTTGTGACCGGACCCGTATAGGAATCACCCATCAAAAACAGACTTCTCCCATCCGGTAATGCGATGGAATAGGTACCATCTGCTCCGGTAATGCTTCCCTGATCAGGAATCACTATTTTTGCAAAAGTTGTGTCCAGTGCAATAACATGTCCATATGCCGGATACGCTTTTACATCTATACTTCCCTCTTGCGGGGAGGATTGCTTCATACCGGCAATACTCTTTATACCGCAGGCGATGAGTAAGGGTGTTGTTAGCAAAAACAGAATTATCTGTCTGAAATTTCGTCTCAGGGAAGGGTTCATATGATCTTCTGTGAAAACATCAGTGGTTTGATCCCTGCAAAGATAAATATTTATTATCTATTTTTGCACATGAGGCGATTCACCCAGTATAGAACCTAAGAGACAGATGGTCTCTACTCATTGCTGACACGGTTCCGCTTCAGCATAAATAATAATAACGACTTGACTATATGATTGTTAATCTTTCATCGTTCTGATAAACATTCTTGTAAAAATGTATATCACACTTTCATAATAATTACTACATTTGCTTTTATAAACAGATCTAACCATGTCCGGTTTGCGAAGCTGATTAGTCATTGGATTGATAAATAAAAGGCAACTGTTCTCCTTCAGGTTAAAGCCTGAGATGGTGGACAAACATTTCTCAGTAGAGAGCATAAAGAAACTAAATATGCTGTGGGCGACTGATAACATGAAAGCTATTTAAATTCACTTAATTTTATTCACAATGATTGGTGTTACTATACGATCAACCTGAAAAATATCGATATCATCCGTTATGCCGACTGGATCATCGACTGGTAGATGCTCAATTGCCCTATGGCACCATAAATCTTATTATTGCATGTTTCAACAATAACAAAAAATATTGCATAATTCAGCAATAATTCGTACTATTGCATCATTAAATGATAAAATGATTATGATAGCCGTTCTCAAAGGAGATATTATCGCTTCAAGAAAACTGAAGGAGCAGGATAAATGGTTGGTACCCCTTCAATCACTATTGAACCAGTGGGGTAAAACACCGAAACAGTGGGAGGTGGTTTGGGGTGACTTTTTCCAGGTAGAGATCAGCAACCCGGAGGAGGCACTTCAAAAGGCATTGATGATCAAGGCACTGATCAGGAATATCGAACCGGTGGATAAGAAGAAGAAGTCAAGTACCATTGATGTACGAATGGCTATTGGTATTGGGGAGAAGACCTACTCGGGAAAAAGGATCTCTGAAAGCAATGGACCCGCGTTTGTGTACGCAGGAGAACAGTTCAGCTCACTGAAGAAAGAGAAGAACACCCTGGCTGTAAAAACACCATGGCAGGAGTTCGATCAGGAGATCAATCTTTATCTTAAGCTGGCCGGCACATTTATGAACAGATGGTCCATCTCATCTGCCGAGCTGATGGGAATCATTTTACGTGATCCTGACATCACGCAGGAGGAGATAGGCAAAATGCTGGGTATCAAGCAGAGCGGCGTCAGCGGCAGATGGAACAGAGCCAACGCGGATGAAATATTGACCATCATACAGGTATTTAGAAATAAGATCCAAAAGCGATTGCTATGATTATACTGTTGAAATTGTTGCTTGCACATTTTGTGGGCGACTTCATTCTGCAACCCGGGTCATGGGTTGTGGAAAAGGAAGAGAAGAAGATCAGGTCGGTGAAGCTTTACCTTCACCTGCTGTTGCACGGGGCACTGGTATGGCTGGTACTCTGGGATCTGAACGGGTGGTTCCCGGCGGTGTTGATTGTGTTGCTGCACGGAGTGATTGATATCATCAAAATCTATGCACAAAAAGGAGAGCAGAGACCATGGTGGTTTGTGACTGATCAGGCGCTACATCTGTTTGGTATCACCGCAATCTGGTATTTTTGGTTTAAACCTGTTATCACTTTACCTCCTCTGCATGATAACAGTGTCATCTGGATTTATGCCACTGCCCTGGTTTTCATCACAGTCGTTTCAGGCATCGTGATACAGGTAGTGATGTCAAAATGGTCAGACTCACTGAACAGCAGCAGCGATGAATCATTAAACAATGCAGGGAAATATATTGGCATACTGGAACGGCTGCTGATCTTCACTTTTGTTGTTACCGGCCACTGGGAGGCGATAGGATTTCTGATCGCGGCCAAATCTGTTTTTCGTTTCGGTGATCTGAAAGAGTCGAAAGAGCGAAAACTCACCGAGTACATCCTGATTGGTACGCTGCTGAGCTTTGGCATAGCACTGATTACAGGTATCATCGTTGTTCATCTGCTTACATATTAAATAACTGTTCATTGAAACATCAATCATGCACGACAAAAATGATAGAGAAAAGGGACTGACAGAGCTGAAAGCAGAGATCAGTCTGAAAGCAAAAAACGGTGTTGACTTTATACTGGCGGCAACCGTATGCTGGTTCGGAATATTCATCATCTGGAGGTTTACACTGAATTCCTCCTACGAGAAAAGTGTGTTCACCTTCATTCTGGGAGGGGTATTGCTACCTCTGGCATTTGCTTTTTCGAAAGTATTAAAAACAACCTGGAAGATAAAAGACAACCTGCTACAGCCTCTTGGGTTATGGCTCAATTTTGCACAACTGATCTATTTCCCGTTTTTGTTTTTTATCTTCGTGAAGTATCCCGATTATTTCATCATGGCTTATGCGATTATCACAGGTGCACACCTGTTCCCCTATGCCTGGTTTTACGAAGAGAAAGGGTATGCTGTTGCTGCTGTGATCATCTCTGTGGGGGCAATGGTGATTGCTCTTCTTGTTGATCCTGTTGATATTTATTATGTGCCCCTCTTTACAGCCTCGCTGTTGCTGCTGCTTGGCATCTGGATTTATATGCGATACAATGGAAAAAATGTGAATATGATAGACGAAGTGAATAAAAGGATCATTGCAAAATAAGCAAACGAAAATATATAATAATGGTTAAGTCGGTACTCATAGTTGGTTTAGGAGGTTTTATAGGTTCGGCACTGCGCTATATGGTTTCAAGATATTTCCAGATCCATTGTATTTCGGTTTTTCCCTGGGGTACTTTCACTGTGAACATTCTCGGAAGTTTTATTATGGGTATTCTTTTTGGTCTCTCGGAAAAAGGAAATATCATGTCACCTGAATGGCGTATCTTCCTGACTGTTGGTGTTTGTGGTGGGTTCACCACCTACTCCACTTTCTCAAATGATGCATTCATGCTGTTACAGAACAACGAGTTCTTCCGGTTTGCAACCTATTCCGGGTTGAGCTTCATCCTGGGTCTTTTTGCCGTATTTTTCGGCAGATTAATTATTAAATCGATCTGATGTGAAAAACAATTCATCTGCTTTGATTCTTCGCATTTACCTCAGTTCAACAGACAAATACAAAGAGGGGTTACTATATGAACATATCGTTTTTAAAGCAAAGGAAAATGGTGTTGCTGGTGCTACTGTTGTTAAAGGCATTCTTGGTTATGGCGCCAGTTCTATTATCCACTCTTATAAATTCTGGGAGGTGAGTGAGAAACTACCGGTGGTAATAGAAATAATTGATTCAGAAACGAAAGTGACGGATTTCCTTGAATTAATCAAACCGGTTTTAGAGTCAGTCCGTTACGGCTGCCTGGTTGCCACCGAAAAAACCGATATCATCCTTTATAAGACAGGAGTTAAACATCATACCAATTAAAGAAACAGACATATCTATCAACCACTTCTGATGCAACATCGGCAATAGACTTTTTTGTTTTCTCCTCATAACTCCCTTATTTATATTTTATTAGTAATTCCATATTGAACAATTGGAAAAATCCGCATGTTTTAATGAAGCGCATTATCATGGATTAATTAAAATTGAAAGTTATGGATTACTTAAAGAATCAAATTGAAACGTTAAATGATCTTGTTCTTATTAACAACGACAGAGTAGAGGGTTACCAAAAAGCCATCGCGGAACTGAAGCCGGAGGATGCTGACCTGAAGTTTGTTTTTCAGGAAAGAATCGACCAAAGCAGATCCTTTCATTCAGAACTGGTAGCCGAAATCGCCAAAACAGGCAGAGAGATAGAACAGGGTACCATGTTATCCGGTAAGATCTATCGTGCTTGGATGGATGTGAAAGCATTCTTCACCGGTGCAGACAGAAAAGCGATCCTCGATAACTGC
The DNA here is from genome assembly GCA_964446805.1 of uncultured Proteiniphilum sp. Lineage (GTDB taxonomy): Bacteria > Bacteroidota > Bacteroidia > Bacteroidales > Dysgonomonadaceae > Proteiniphilum. The sequence continues at coordinate 6,882 of CAYUQE010000074.1, forward strand.
GAGGATGGAGAAGATGCAGCTCTCAGAGCATATAATGAAGCCCTTGAATGCGAAGAACTCACCCCTGAACAGAGAACAATCATCATTCGTCAGCAGGCGACTATCAAAATCTCACACGACAAGATCAAAGCGATGCGGGATTCGCTCTGATCTTTTCTTCTTCACTTCAGACTATTAAACAATTAAAGGTGGAACTCATCTCATCCACTGAGATGGTTCAGGCTACATATTCCGCGGTAATCATCGAGGAATGAGTGTCCCACCTTTATTTGTATCTGTTATTCGTTTTTTGATTGATTAAAAACATTACCCATGAAAAAAGAAAGCAGTAAAACAGAGTTGAACGGTTCTCAGAAAAAAAAGAGTGCAGATAAGTCTGGGAAGAACCCAACAATTCCGGGTAAGGGTCCCGAACCGGCAAAAGTATCAGTGATTGAGCTAAAAGATCCTTATCCTGTGGAGATGAGTGAGGCCGATAAAAAGGTTTCACTTGAAGTGCGTCCCGACACACCTGATAACGCCAAGCAGAAAGATCTGGCCGTGAACAAAGGCGGGGGTTACGGTAATAGAATGACAACCAATCAGGGTCTGCTGATCAATGATGACAGCAATACCCTGAAGGCCGGGGAGCGTGGTCCTTCATTGCTGGAGGATTTCATCATGCGTGAGAAGATCACTCATTTCGATCATGAGCGCATCCCTGAACGCATCGTACATGCAAGAGGATCGGGAGCACACGGTGTCTTCAGGGTCACCAACCCCATTCCGCAATTCACAAAGGCTAAATTCCTTACAGATAAAGGCAAAGAGACCCCGCTCTTTGTACGCTTTTCAACCGTACAGGGGGGACGCGGCTCAACCGATATGGCCCGTGATGTAAGGGGGTTTGCCGTCAAGTTCTACACCGATGAAGGGATCTTTGACCTGGTGGGGAACAATGTGGCTCCTTTTTTCATACAGGATGCCATCAAGTTTCCTGATCTGATTCATGCTGTAAAACCAGAACCACGAAATGAAATACCACAGGCAGCTTCTGCACATGATACTTTCTGGGATTTTGTCTCCACCTCACCTGAGACATTCCATACGGTGATGTGGCTGATGAGTGACAGGGCTATACCCCGCAGCTACCGGATGATGGAGGGCTTTGGCACGCACTCTTTCCGGTTCATCAATGAAAAAGATGAATCTTTCTTCGTGAAGTTTCATTGGAAACCGACAATGGGACTGCACTCATTGGTATGGGATGAGAACCAGAAGATCGCCGGTAAAGACACTGATTTTCACAGACGTGATCTGTGGGATGCCATACAGCTGGGTGAATTCCCGGAGTGGGATCTGGGGGTACAGGTTATCCCGGAGGAAGATGAGTTCAAGTTCGATTTTGATCTGCTCGATCCCACGAAGTTGGTACCTGAAGAGCTTGTGCCTGTGCAGATCGTCGGCAGGATGACGCTGAACCGCAATCCCGATAATTTCTTCGCCGAAACGGAACAGGTTGCCTTTCACCCGGGACATGTTGTTCCCGGCATCGACTTCTCCAATGATCCACTATTGCAGGGACGTCTTTTCTCCTATACCGACACCCAGATATCACGTCTCGGTGGACCCAATTTTCATGAGATACCCATCAATCGGCCTGTAGTGCTGGTAGTCAATAACCAGAAAGACGGGATGCACAGGATGACCATCCCTGTGGATGAAACCAGTTACCACCCCAACACTATCAGTGATAATTACCCACTGCAGTCAACTAAGGAGGAAGGTGGATTTACAAGTCACAGGGAACGTATAGAAGCACACAAAGTGCGTGCCAGAAGCCAAAGCTTCCTGGATCACTATTCTCAGGCGATTCTTTTCTATAACAGTCAGACCGATGTGGAGCAGAAACATATTGCTGACGCATTCAGCTTTGAGCTGGGCAAGGTGAAACGAATCGCTATACGTCAGAATGTGCTGAAGATGATCAGGATGGTAGATAAAGAGCTGGCTGGCCAGGTTGCCACACAGTTGGGTATACCCGTTCCCGGTGGTGTTCCGGAGAATATGCAACATAGTCCCGATGCCACACCGGAGGAATATGAAACCATCATTGTGAAGCCCAGGTTGAAGGAATCGCCGGCACTGAGCATCCTGAAGAATCAAAAGAATGATTCTATCAGAACACGGAAAGTGGCCATTCTCTGTGATGAGGGTGTGGATGGCTCTCAGTTGAAAAAACTGAAGGAGACACTTACCGGTGAAGGCGCAATGGTGAGAGTTGTTGCATCTCATCTTGGGATCATCCGGGACAGTCAGGGTAATGAGATTGAAGCGGATGATTCCGTGCTCACCACCTCCTGTGTCCTGTTCGATGCAACAGCTGTTCCCGACGGATCACCTGATATGTTTACAATGATGCTGTCTGATCCCCGTTATAAGGAGTTTGTACGAGACACCTATTTCCATTTTAAACCAATATCGGCAAATGGAGCTGCTGTCAGGTTTATCCTGGATGTGATTGGTAAGGATCTTACAACAGAGAGCGGTATTGTAAAAAATGGGAATCCGGCCGATTTTGTGAAAGCGATCAAAAAGGGTCGTTACTGGGACAGATAATCAGTACCGGGAAAGATAAAAATTGAATTTGCGAATAGATGGAAATAATGAACTAAGTTTATTTATTAAATCAAAAACAACATTATTATGACAACAAAAAAAGAAACCGATAAAAAAGCACCTGCTACAAAAAAAAGTGAATCCAAATTGAAAGCAGAAGACCAGGGAAAGCTGCAGGAATTCCTGGTAGATTCATTCAAGGATATCTATTATGCCGAGAATGAGATTCAGAAAGGACTGAAGAAAATGGAAACCGCTGCGACATCGAAGGAGCTGAAAAGCAGTATCAAAAAACACTATAGTCAGACTGAAGGTCAGATAAAACGACTGGAAGAGGCTTTTAAACTATTGGGTGAGAAACCGGCAAAAAATAAATGTGAAGCCATTGACGGCATCCTGAAAGAAGGGGAAAGTATTCTGGAAGATACCGAAGCAGGTACCATGGTGCGTGATGTGGCTATTATCATCGCTTCGCAGAA
>CAYUQE010000075.1:0-9893 GCA_964446805.1 uncultured Proteiniphilum sp.
TTCATATACACTGTGGGTCAAAGGCTTCTGCACGTACGTATGTTTGTCCATGGTGATCGCATGTGCTGCCACACCGGCATGTGTATGGTCAGGTGTCGCTACCATGATAGCATCTATCGACTTACCCATTTTATCGAACATCTCGCGCCAATCCATGAACTGTCTGGCTTTGGGATAATCATTGAAGGTCTTCGCAGCATATTTCCAGTCTACATCGCAAAGGGCAACAATGTTCTCAGTTTTCATATTGGCAAGATTACGCCTGCCCATACCACCTACGCCTATTCCGGCAATATTCAGCTTATCACTCGGAGCTGTATATCCGTGCGATTTACCTAAAATCGAGCTAGGTGCAATCGTGATCCCGAAGGTGGTGATTGCAGCACTCTTCAAAAAATTTCTCCTAGAGATTGACATGGTAATTTATTTACTATATGATATATATTTTAGAACGGACTATCCACACGGTTGATATCGTCTTTGATCGCATTCCATTGATTGTTGTCAGTCACTCTTTGACCGTTAAAGGCTTCAAATGCGGAGATTGGAGCCTTCCCGAAACCGTAATTACCTCCATATCTTCGACAATTATCCAGACAAGTCCCATTCAATTTTGGTTAATTCAATATATTTCATCACAGAAAGACCATGATTGATAGAACTATGCCGTTATATGTTCACATATTTTATTTAATTGACAAATATATAATATTTATTTTATAATACTGTAGAATAATATGAATATTTTTAATATTTATCCAGAAAATCTTCTCTAGAAGATTGCTACCAGGCACAAAAAAAACGGTCAAACCAGATGATGGCTTGCCGCTATTTTTTTTGTGCACGGTAGTTTAAGAAAAGCGCTGTTAGTTAGTCGAACATCTTCTTGAATTTATTGAAGACGTTTTTCTTTGCGGTGGGCGACGGCGTGAAGTTCTCCGACTTCTTCATCTCCTCCATCAGCTTGCGTTCTTTCTCGTTCAGGTTCTCCGGGACGTATACATTCACGTTGATGAGCTCATCGCCGCGACCGTAACCGTTTACCGTAGGTAATCCCTTGTTGCGCAGGCGAAGCACCTTGCCCGGTTGTGTTCCCGGCTCAATTTTCACCTTGGCCACACCGTCAATGGTAGGCACCTCCACGGAGGCACCCAGCGCCGCCATGGGAAAGCTAAGAAACAGGTTGTATATCACATCATTGTCGTCACGTATAAGGTTTGGGTCCTCCTCCTCTTCGATTACGATCAGCAGATCACCGTTGATTCCTCCCCTGCGGGCGGCATTTCCTTTACCCGACATGGAGAGTTGCATTCCTTCGGCAACGCCGGCAGGAATCCTGATGGAGATTACCTCCTCTTCGCGGACGATCCCTTCACCATTGCAATGGGCGCATTTCTTGGTGATTGTTTTTCCATCACCGTTACAGGTGGGACAGGTGGAAGAGGTCTGCATCTGTCCCAGTATGGTGTTTGCCACACGGGTCACCACGCCCGCGCCGTTACAGGTGTGACAGGTAGTGACTGAGGTACCGTTTTCCGAACCGTTGCCATCGCAATGAGCGCAGGAGACATATTTCTTTACCTTGATCTTCTTCTCCACACCATTAAGGATCTCTTTGAGCGTCAACTTCACCTTCACCCTGAGGTCGGAACCGCGAGTGACTCTCCTGCCTCGCTGGCTGCCGCCAAAACCGCCAAAGCCGCCGAAACCGCCGAAATGGCCGCCGAAGATATCACCGAACTGCGAGAAGATGTCATCCATCGACATGCCGCCGCCAAAGCCGCCACCCGATGAGGCGGCACCACCCAGACCTGCATGACCGAACTGATCATAGCGGGCGCGTTTGTTCTCATCGCTCAGCACCTCATAGGCTTCAGCCGCCTCCTTGAAGTTTTCCTCCGACTGTTTATCGCCCGGGTTTTTGTCGGGATGATACTGTATGGCTTTCTTGCGATACGCTTTTTTGATCTCTTCCGCCGATGCGGTCTTAGGAATATCCAGTATTTCGTAAAAGTCTCTCTTGGTTGCCATCTTATTCTCCCACAATTACTTTTGGAAAACGAATGATCTTTTCGTTCATTTCGTACCCTTTCTGAATGCAATCCACGATCAACCCTTTCTCTGAGGCATCTGTCGCCGGGATGGTGGTTACCGCTTCAAAACGTTCCGCATCGAAAGGTTGTCCGATGGTGACAATCTCTTTTATCCCGTGTTGCGTCAGAAAACTGATAAATTTGGAATAGATCAGATCCATCCCCTCAAGCATGGCATCCTTATCTTCGACATCATGCAGGATCGCCAGTGCACGTTCGAAATCATCCACAAGCGTGATGATGTCAAGCAATACGCGTTCACCGCCGCTCCTGATCAGCTCGGCTTTCTCTTTCAGCGTGCGCTTGCGAAAATTATCAAACTCGGCATGCAGGCGGAGAAAACTGTTGTTCAGCTCGTCATATTTGTTTTGGAGGTCATTCAGTTCATTTTCATGAACGGTCGTCCCCTCTGTCAGATTGTCTTCATTTACCTCCCGATCCTGACCATTGGTCGTTTCTTCAAGGATCTCTTCGTCCCTTACAACGGGCTCCGGTTTCTGGTTATCGTTTTTAATCATATCAATATTGAATTCTTATATCTATGGACATTCACTGCAAATAGTCTGCCAAAAAAATGTAGCTGCTCACGGGCCACTTGTCAGAGGAAGAACTCACACCACTCATCGAACAGCTCCACCTGGTGCCATCCGTGATTGCTCAGGCTCTGTCGCACTTTTTTCAGCGGTTTCTCCTTGCCCAGCTGCGATTTGGAGAAAAACTTGTCGGCAAAACAGATGATCTTCTCCTCCAGCGTCACAGGGCGCATATCACGGTGAGGTAATGGCAGCTTCTGCTGGATGATGGTCTCCAGGCTAAGGCCTGTGCCGGTATGACGTTCACATACCTTCCCATGTTTGGGATACCCCTCAAGGGTGAGAAGCTCACGCCCCAGATAACCATGACAGATGTAAGGAAACGTACCTTCACAGGCAATATGAGGTGCCTTTGTCTGGAAGATGGCGATATCGTGCAGCATGCCCGCCTCTGCCAGAAAGTGGACATCCACAGCCAGCTCCGGATGTTTATGTGCAATGGAGAGGGCTTTGGCCGTCACATCTGTCACATGCGACATGTAAATATCGTAGAGTTTTGTCCCCTCTTTGTAAAACTTCTCAATAATCGTTCTAGGATCCATATAATCGACTTTCCATCAGGCTACAAAAGTAATATAAAAACCCGGAACTGAAAAGCCTCCACCCTCTTTCCCGGTAAGTGAGAGAAAAAGACCGATATCAAAGTAGCTGGAGGAATCATTAAAAAAACAAAACAGGGTACCAGCGAGCAATAAAAATAATATATTTGTGCTCAGATGAAGAGGAAGCATTTGATGTTGTTGAAGTGGTTTTTCCTGTTACTGTTCTCGGTGTACGTGAGCGGTATCTCGCTCTTTACGCACAGGCACGTCATCAACAATGTCACCTACATACACTCTCACCCCTTCAAGCGGGGAGAAACAACGCAACATGAACATAGCGGGAAGCAGCTATCGCTTCTGGACCAGTTGTTCAAGACATCGATCACTTCCGATATCATCCCCAAGGTTGTTGTTTCATGCGACCTGAATCCATTGACCCTCTTCTACCCCGGTTTTCACGAAACAGATCACCCTCTATTCTCCGCTGCACCCGGGCAACTGAGAGCACCTCCCACGGCAGCCTGACACCCCTTTCACCTATCCCCTACAACTGTTCAGGGTGTATGCAACGACCCCTGCATACTGCCGTTTTTTTAATCCAATTAAACAAAGATAAATGAAGATATTATTTATTCTCATGCTGTCGCTGCATGTTGTAGCCGGTCATGCGCAAGCAGACAGCAGCCTACCCGTAAAGACCGACGCCCATATTTTTGGCCATGTGCTGGACAAAAAGACAAAGGAACACCTCCCGTATGTAACCATCCGCCTGAGAGGCACCTCCATAGGTATTACCACCGATAATACCGGCCATTACTTTCTGCGGAATCTCCCCCTGGGCAATCACACACTGGAGATAACCATGATAGGCTTCAAAACAATTACAAGAAACATCATCATTGAACCCAACAGATCAGTGGAGGTCGACTTTGAGATGGAGGAGCAGAGCGTCACACTCAACGAGGTTGTTATCTCTTCCAGCAGGGATGAAACAACACGCCGCATGGCTCCCTCGCTGGTGAGTGTACTCAATATGCAGACTCTCGAGGTGACCAATTCAAAAACACTCTCCGACGGACTGAGATTCCAGCCGGGACTGCGTGTGGAGAACAACTGCCAGAACTGCGGCACCACTCAGGTACGCATCAATGGTATGGAGGGCTCCTATTCACAGATCCTGATCGATTCGCGACCTGTGATCGGCGCCCTGGCAGGGGTGTACAGTCTGGAGCAGATACCCGCCAACATGATAGAGCGAATTGAAGTGGTCCGCGGTGGTGGTTCGGCACTTTTCGGCGCCAATGCCATCGGGGGTACCATCAACATCATCACCCGCGAGCCGATACGCAACACGGGGGAGTTCTCGCATACACTCACCAGCATTCACGCCACTGCAGCCATTGAGCAGAATACCACCTTCAATGCCTCGCTGGTGAACGAGAAACGCAACGCGGGCATCATGGTCTATGGGCAGCATCGCCTGAGAGAGGGATTCGACATGGATGGCGACGGCTTCACGGAGCTGCCGCTGCTCAAGAACCGCGCATTAGGGTTCCGTTCGTACCTGAAGACAGGCATCTACTCAAAGCTGACACTTGAATACCAGCACATGCATGAGTTCCGTCGCGGAGGTGATCGTTTCGACCTGCAACCCTATGAGACCTATATCACTGAACAGGTGGAGCATTACATCAACGGAGGATCACTCAAGTTCGATGCCTATTCGGCCGATCAACGAGACAAGATCAGCCTCTATGCGGCTGCACAACATACCTCGAGGAACAGTTACTACGGTGCAGGAGCACCCTACACCGACAGTATCCCTGCCGTTCATTCCGGCATGCCAGAGGAAGAAATAGGTATGATTAATGCGATGATTACCAACAACCATCTCCGCAAGAACTCTTTCGGCAATACAACGGAACTCAACTATCAGGTGGGAGGACATTACATCCACTCGTTTGACCAATGCCTGCTGATGCCTGCTGATCTGACAGTCGGGCTTGAATATTTGGGCAGCCAACTGAACGATAACAGCGGCTACAGAAAATTTAACATCTCACAGCAGAGCAGGAGTGCCAGCGCATTCCTCCAGAATGAGTGGAAAACGGAGTTATGGAGCTTCCTCGTGGGAGGCAGGCTCGACAAGCACAACCTGGTAGGGAATGCCATCTTCAGTCCCCGCCTCAACCTGCGCTACAATCCACGGGAGACCATCAACATCCGTCTCACCTATAGTGGAGGATTCCGTGCACCACAGCTGTTTGACGAGGATATGCACGTAGATATTGCAGGAGGGAAGCAGGTGGTCAGGCGACTGTCACCGAACCTGAAGGAGGAGCGATCGAGGAGTGTGAGCGGATCGGTCGATCTATACCATCAGTCAGGGCGTATCCTCTTCAACCTTCTGGCAGAGGGTTTTTACACCGCCCTCGACCGCCCCTTCACGGGTGTGAAGAGAGGAGAAGAGATCCTGATAGAAAATGCCACCTATGGCGCCATGGTCTATGGTATCAATCTGGAGGGAAGAGCTACCGTGGGAACGGTGTTCGACCTGCAGGCAGGTGCCACGCTGCAGCGGAGTCGTTATGAGCAGGCAAGAAAATGGTGGGAACCGGAGACACCTGCAGAGGAGTCACTGGATCAGGTGACAGCAACAAAAAGGATGATGCGTACACCTGACAGTTACGCCTACCTTGTAGCCACACTCTCACCCAATGAGAAACTCTCTGCAACGCTCTCGGGGAATTACACCGGCAGCATGCTGGTGCCTCATGAGGCCGGTTTCGGGAGGGAGGGGATGGACCGTTTCTCGAAGGTGAATATTACAGAGGTGTCTGCCTCCTTTTTTGAGCTGCATACCAAACTATCCTACACATTTGACCTGTCGGAAGGTGTTCTGCTTCAGCTGAATGCAGGCATACAAAATCTATTCAATGCCTATCAGTCAGATTTCGACACCGGACCCGGAAGAGCCTCGAGCTATATGTACGGTCCCGGCACACCGAGAACCTTCTTCACGGGGTTGAAGATGACCCTCTGAAGGTGAAACCACTCACTCAGAGCGGTACCACATACTTTTTCATTGCCTCATCCTGCAGTGAGCGGGGAACAACCGTTTTCACCTCATCGATGATGATATTGAGCAACCGTTCCCGGAAAAACTCTTTCCGGGTAATGAGGCTCACCTCTCTCACCGGTGTGCTGTTCTTAAAGGGACGCACATTCTTCTTCTGCGATTCGCTCATGTTCGCAAGCGCCATCTCGGGGATCACTGTCAGCCCTTCGTTCTGATCTACAATGTTGATGAGGGTGTCAATGCTGCCAGCCTCATAGGTGAAGATCGTCTGGTTGCTACCACGTCGTTTCTTCAGGTTACATAGATGCAGTATCTGCGTTCTGAAGCAGTGCACCTCATCCAGCAGCCAGAGCCTGGTAGAGGTGAGATCACTCTCGTCGAGTGATGTTTTGGCATAGAGGGCTTTTTCACGGGGTGAGACATAAGCGAAGAAGCGTTCATAGTAGATGGGATGCTCGGTGATCGCAGGTTCTTTCAGGGGTGTGGCTAGAATACCTCCATCGATGGAGTCGTTCGCCAGCCCTTTCAGGATCTGGTCGGTGGTCAGCTCCGAGATCACAATGCGAATGTCGAATTTGTTGTCACTGTGCACCTGCATCAACTTGGGCAGCAGATAGGGGGAGATGGTGGGTATGATCGCCAGACGGAAGACACCTTTCACAATGCCTTTCTCCTCCTGAACGATCTCCTTGATCTGGTTGATCTGTGCCAGGGCCATACGTGCCTGATTGATCAGCCGTGTGCCTATCTCGGTAGGCTGTACCGGCAGCTGTGAACGGTCGAACAGCTTCACACCCAGCTCTTCCTCCAGCTTCTGAATCATCATGCTCAACGTGGGTTGCGTGACAAAAGAGGCTTCTGCGGCCTTGGAGAAATGGCGGTAATTATCAACGGCGATAATATATTCCAGTTGTTGAATATTCATAAGCGATGTATCTTTTTTCGTTCTATAAAAAACTCAACGACAGCATGATTGGGAGGTGGCTACTTGTAGTTGGAGAAGTATTTCATAAACTGCACCCGCTCGTATAGCAACGGATTGCCGATATTGGCATAATTCAGCTTACCCCTGAAATCTTCTGTTCGTTCATAATTGCTCTGCATCATCCACTCCTCCATGCAGGTGAGCATGTCACCGATCACTTCCGGTCCCTGCTCGTAAAGCACACTGGCCAGTTGTATCCCTGAGGCACCGGCAAGGATCCCTTTGACCGCATCCTCCCATGAGTGCACACCGTAAGAGCAGGCAATATCAAACTCGGCCACACGACCGGCGACAATGGCTGTCCAGCGTAACGTATCACTGAAGTCGGAAGGGTGACTGAATACCGGGCCGGAGGTGATTTCCATACTCCTTATATCAATATCAAGCTGATAAAAACGATTGAACAGCACCACACCGTCCGCTCCGAGGGCTTTCAGCTTCGCCACCAGACCGGGCAGGTTGCTGATGTTTTTCGACATCTTGATCACCAGTGGGATCGTGATGGTCTTCTTCAGTTCTCTGACGATATTGACATACGCATCTTCCAGCCAGGTATCGCCATAATCTCCCGCGTTGAGCAGGAACAGGTTCAGCTCAAGGGCGTCAGCCCCCGCGTCCTGCACGATCCTTGCAAAATCGGTCCATCGCGCCAGTTTATAACAGTTGATGCTGGCGATGATAGGCACATCACACGTAGCTTTGGCAGCACGGATCAGTTCAAGGTACTTCTCCGTATGATTCATCTCCACATAAGCATTGATGTAGTCGGCAGCCTCGGGATAATCGGATGACTCCGTAAGTTTTTCTGAATGGTTCTCGATTTGCTCTTCGAAAAGGGACTTCAGTACGATCGCACCGATACCGGCATCCTCCAGTTCCTTAATCTTTTTCAGTGAGTTGGTAAGCCCGCTGCTGGCTGCTATCAACGGATTCTTAAGCTTTAATCCGGCAAAAGTTGTGTCTAATTGAACCATTTGTTTAACGATTGGATGTTGGGTTATTCTATGGAACAAAAATAGGAAATTTAATCGACAGCATCGATAACTTATCATGAAAAAGCAGGTGAAACAACCGCAAATGGCTATCGATCGCCAAAAATAAGTGAGCCGAGACGCACCATGCTGCTCCCCTCCTCAATGGCGATGGAATAATCGTCCGACATCCCCATGGAGATATCCCTGAAGGAGGGATCATCAGGGAAAAACTGCGTTTTACAGCTGTCGAACAGCGACTTGAGCTGCCTGAACTCTTGTCGTACCTGGTCGCTGTCATCGGTATAGGTGGCCATCCCCATCACACCCTTAATCTGGAGATGGGTACATTCCCGCCATCTGCCACCCTTTAAAAACAGGAGACACTCATCCGGGGAGAATCCCGCCTTGGTCTCCTCCGCTGCAATATGCACCTGCAGGAGACAGGGGATCACCCTCTCACAGGCTGCTCCCTGCTTCTCTATCTCGAGCATCAGTCGTTCACTGTCGAGGCTGTGGATCAACGCCACGAAGGGGGCGATCTGCTTCACCTTATTGCGCTGCAGCCCCCCGACAAAATGCCACTCAATATCTGCCGGGAGCTGCTGTTGCTTGGACAACAGTTCCTGCACGCGGCTCTCGCCGAAGAGACGCTGTCCCCCGTCATACGCTTCCTGTATCATCGCCACAGGATGAAACTTGGATACCGCCACCATCTTCACTTCATTGGGAATGCTCCTCCTCAATGATGCTATCGCCGTCCTGACGTTCATTCCTCCTTTGTTGCGCTTCCACCCGAGTAGGGGAAAACATCCATGATTGCCGTCTCCGCTACAGAGGCGAAGGTATAATCGATCATTGTCTTCTTCATTTCCGTCTCCACGATCTCCACTGCCTCTTTCAGCAACGTAGCCTGCACCAGCATATTGATGCCTGTCTTTTTCTCTGCACCGCTCTTCTCATCGAGCGTGATAAAAAAGAGACGTGCCTTGAAATAGCGGTCACCAGTCTCGTTGAAGAACGACTCGGTGTATTTCACCCGCTTGATATCGGAGACCGAGAACTCGCCTGAGATATAGGGTTTGATCTCCTGAATGATTCTCGCCTCCGCCTCGGTGAAAGAGAGGGCATCCACGAGATAGGGCTCGGTTACTGATTTCTGCATGCCGGTCTCCAGCATCTTGTCATATTTTATTTTACACTCAAACCAATTGTACATCTTTGTCTGTTTTATTGAATGATTTCTTTTTCCAGTGACAGCAAAGGTACAAAAATTAAGGAATTCAACCGACGGGGGAAAGCGGGTTATTGTGAAAAATTGTACTTTTGTAGCCGGTATTCCGGGAAAAGAAAAAAATGGACATGAAGGAGAAAGAGGAGAAACTGGGGTTATGGCTGCTGGTGTTCGTGGCGCTCGGGTCGATGATCGGATCGGGGATATTCAACTCGCCGAAAGATCTTATCGCAGTAGCGAACCCGCAAGGGACGATGATCACCTGGCTTGTGGGTGGCTTCGGCGCCCTGATGCTGGCGCTGCTCTTTATCTACCTGGCATCACGCAAGCCCGAGCTGAAGAGCGGTATCTATGCCTACGCCCGTGACGGGTTTGGTGATTACATGGGCTTCAACT
>CAYUQE010000076.1:0-9889 GCA_964446805.1 uncultured Proteiniphilum sp.
ATTTTCATTCTTGAAAGAGGGGTTCGACTCCCCTATGGGCTACATAATATATATAAGAATTTAATATAGGCGTCAATAAAATGGCAAATCACAAATCATCAGAAAAAAGGATCAGACAAACAAAAGTGCGTCGTATAGCCAACAGGTATGCTTCCCGTACTACGAGAGGACAGGTTCGCAAATTACGTGCAACAACAACCAAGGAGGAAGCGCAGAAGTTGTATCCCGAGGTTTGTTCAATGTTGGATAAGCTGGCAAAGAAGAATGTTATTCACCAGAATAAAGCCAACAACCTGAAATCGAAGTTGGCTACTCATGTGAACAGCTTGAGCTGATTTCAATGCAACCACCATCATACAGGGAGCCGGACAGAAATGTCCGGCTTTTTTGGGTCGTCATTTCGCCACCATCAGAAGATGGAAGGAGTGCATACAGCGTGAGAAGAGACTGGAGGGTAATAGCCCGCCATGTCTAAACAATTTAACTTCAGCTGGTTATTGAATGGGGGATGGTGATCCTTCTAAATTGTTGAAACAGCCTGTGGTGCATTCCCGAAAAAATCAAAAAGGGTTGCAGATGAGGCAAATTTTTCGTATATTTGTTCGATCTTTAACGGTCTTTTTATGCCGTTGTAAGGCGCTAATTTATAGAGATATTTACTAACGATTGAAAGAAATGTCAGAAGACGAGAAAAATTTAGCCAGCGGGAGCTATTCCGCTCAAAATATCCAGGTGCTCGAGGGACTTGAAGCAGTACGTAAACGTCCGGCGATGTATATCGGCGATATCAGTGAGAAGGGACTTCATCATCTGGTGTACGAGGTGGTGGATAACTCCATCGACGAAGCGCTTGCCGGCTACTGTACGGAGATCAATGTCATCATTAATGAAGATAACTCCATTACTGTGAAGGATAACGGGCGTGGTATCCCGGTAGACTATCACGAGAAGGAGAAGAAATCGGCGCTGGAGGTGGTGCTCACGGTGCTACACGCGGGAGGTAAGTTCGACAAGGGATCCTATAAGGTCTCGGGGGGGCTTCACGGTGTGGGTGTATCCTGTGTGAACGCACTCTCCATCTATCTCAAAGCCGAGGTTTACAAGAACGGTAAGATTTATATGCAGGAGTACTCTCAGGGTAAGCCTTACGCCGATGTGACCATCATCGGTGAAACAAAAGAAAATGGCACCGTCGTCACCTTCAAGCCTGACGACACCATCTTCACCGTGTTGGAGTACCGGTATGACACCCTGGCCACCCGCCTCCGGGAGCTTGCCTTCCTGAATGCGGGCCTCACGCTGACGCTCACGGATATGCGTACAACGAAGGAAGACGGAACCTTTAAAAAGGAGCGTTTTTATTCGGAAACAGGACTGGAAGAATTTGTGATCTATATTGATAAAAACAAGGACTCACTCATTCAGGATCCTATTCATATTATCACTGAGAAAAATGGTATTCCCATTGAGATTGCACTTACCTATAACAACACCTATAACGAGAATATCTTCTCCTATGTGAACAATATCAACACTATTGAAGGAGGGACCCATCTCACCGGCTTCAGAAGAGGATTGTCACGCACATTGAAGAAATATGCCGAAGATTCCAGGATGCTCGAGAAGATGAAGGTGGAGATCAGTGGCGACGATTTCCGTGAAGGACTCACCGCCGTGCTCTCGATAAAGATACAGGAGCCTCAGTTTGAAGGACAGACAAAGACGAAATTAGGAAACAGTGAAGTGTTGGGTGCCGTGGATCAGGCTATTGGCGAAGCGTTGAAATATTATCTTGAAGAACATCCGAAGGAGGCCAAGGTGATTGTGGAGAAGGTGATCCTGGCAGCTACAGCCCGTCAGGCAGCACGTAAAGCACGCGAGATGGTGCAGCGTAAGTCGCCACTCTCCGGAGCCGGTCTGCCCGGCAAGCTGGCCGACTGCTCCAGTAAAGACCCTATAATGAGCGAACTCTTCCTCGTGGAAGGTGATTCTGCCGGTGGCACTGCCAAGCAGGGTCGTAACCGCATGTTCCAGGCAATCCTTCCACTGCGCGGAAAAATTCTCAATGTGGAGAAGGCGATGCCACACAAGGTGTTTGAAAGTGAAGAGATCAAGAACATTTATACCGCTCTGGGGGTGACCATTGGCACCGATGAAGACTCCAAGGAGCTGAATATTAAGAAGCTCAGATATCACAAGGTGATATTGATGACTGACGCTGACGTGGACGGAAGCCATATCGACACCCTTATTCTCACTTTCTTTTTCAGATATATGCGTCCACTGATCGAAAACGGTTATGTCTATATTGCCACGCCTCCACTCTATTTATGTAAGAAGGGTAAAGCCGAAGAATATTGTTACAACGAAAAGCAGCGAAGAGATTTCATCGACAAGTATGCCGATGGAAATGAGAATGCTGTGCACACGCAACGCTACAAGGGTCTGGGTGAGATGAATGCTGAACAGCTTTGGGTTACAACCATGAATCCTGAGAACCGCCTACTGAAGCAGGTAACCATTGAGAATACCGCCGATGCGGATATCATCTTTACCATGCTCATGGGCGATGAAGTGCCTCCACGACGTGAGTTCATCGAGGAGAATGCAACCTATGCAAACATCGATGTATAAAAGTGATCTGATCCCTATCCAATGATTCGACCACCTCATTTAAAATGGAACGACAAAGCAGTTATTCTCTCCCCCGCGGGTAAGATTGACGCTTCTGCGGTCCATGGGGCGGCAACAATGCTCGAAGGGTGGGGGTTGCAGGTAACCATTGCTCCTCATGCGCTCAATGGTTATGGACGTTACAGTGGCAGCGTGGAGGAACGTCTGGCAGATCTGCAACAGGCGATGGATGACCCTGCAGTGCGACTGATCCTCTGCTCCCGCGGAGGATATGGAGTGGTTCAGCTGCTTCCCCTCCTCGATTTCACTTCCATCAGATCAAACCCTAAATGGGTGGTGGGCTACAGCGATATCACCGCACTGCATGCCGCCCTGCAACTTCATGGCATTGCCTCACTGCATGCTCCCATGGCAAAGCACCTGGCTGAAGAGGGCGACGATGACATCGCAGTAGGCTATCTATATGATATCCTCTTCGGCAAACGGTTGCATTATGAGATACCCGTGGTGGAACACCACTTTCTGAATCGTCCCGGGCGTACAACCGGACAGCTCTTTGGCGGCAATCTCTCTGTCTTCACCGCACTTCTTGGCACGAAATTTGCAAAAATACCGAAGGGAGGGATCCTCTTTATCGAGGATATCGGTGAGGAACCTTACAAGGTGGATCGTATGATGCATCAGTTACTCCTATCCGGTGTATTTGACCGAACCGGTGGCATGATCGTGGGGCAGTTTACCGGTTATGAGGAGGATGCAGAGATGAACACTTCCCTGCTGCAGTCACTGCGTGATGGAGTGAAGGATTGTCTCTTTCCGCTCTGCTTCGGGTTCCCGGTGGGGCATGTCAAGGAAAACTACCCCCTGCTGATGGGCCTCAATGCCACGCTTAGCGTGACTGACACAGCGATCAGCTTCACACAATAAACTACAGACGATCATGACAATAAGTACAGAGTTGTTATTGCTGATAGGCTCATTTTTGTTTTTCATCAGCATGCTGTTGGGTAAGGCGGGTCACCGACTGGGAGTGCCCATCCTGCTGTTGTTCCTCCTGGTAGGGATGGTCTTCGGTTCCGACGGTTTCGGGTTGATGTTCGAGAATGTGCAGACTGCTCAGATCATCGGCACCATCTGTCTGACGATCATCCTCTTTTCGGGTGGACTCGATACGAAGTTCAGCGAGATCAGACCGGTGATTACACCGGGCGTGGTGCTCGCCACCCTGGGAGTACTGGCCACGGCGCTGGTGACCGGTTTTTTTATCTGGTGGCTCTCGGGACATATGTTCGCAGGGATGGGCATCACCCTGCTGACAGCGATGCTGCTGGCCTCCACCTTCTCATCGACCGACTCGGCATCGGTGTTCGGTATCCTCCGTTCCCGGGGGCTGGTACTCAAGAACAACCTCCGCCCCCTGCTGGAGCTGGAGAGCGGTAGCAACGACCCCATGGCCTATATGCTCACCATCATGTTCATCAGCATCATTCAATCCGGTGCTGACCCCCATATAGGACATGTGTTGCTGAACACCCTGATACAGCTTACGGTGGGTGGTGCCAGCGGATACCTGGGTGGCAAAGCAGCCGTGACCATCATCAACCGCATCCGTATGGACAATGCTTCACTTTACCCGATTCTCCTGCTGATATTGGGTATCTTCATATTTGCCGCTACCTACTTCCTGAAGGGTAACGGTTATCTGGCCGTTTACATTGCGGGACTGGTGATCGGCAATTCCAAGTTCTCCCACAAGCGTACCTCCATGAAGTTCATGGATGGGTTTGCCTGGATGAGCCAGATATTGCTGTTCCTCACGCTGGGCCTGCTGGTCAACCCGGCTGAACTGATCCCTGTAGTGGTGCCGGGACTCATCATCTCTTTCTTCCTGATCTTTGTGGGACGTCCACTGACGGTGTTTCTGACGTTGATACCTTTCCGCAAGATTGAATTCAGGGACAAGCTTTATGTCTCCTGGGTGGGGTTAAGAGGGGCTGTGCCCATTATCTTTGCCATCCTGCCCCTTGCTGCCGGTATCCCGCATGCAAGATGGATCTTTAACATGGTATTCGTGATCACCATCGTATCTCTGCTGGTGCAGGGTACATCACTGCCCCTGGTGGCCAAGTGGCTGAAGCTGGCCGATAAACCGTCGAAGTTCAAGGCGTTTGAAGATTTTGACGTGGAGTTCTCGGAAGAGATCAAGTCGGCCATGACGGAGATAGAAATCAGCGAAGAGACATTGAAATATGGGAAGAACCTGATTGAGATGCCGCTGCCCGACAAAACGCTAGTGGTGATGGTGAAGCGGGAGGAGCAGTATTTCGTACCCACAGGCCAGACACTTCTCTATGCCGGTGACAAGCTGCTGGTGATCTCCGACGATGAGGACGCACTGCGTGAGACCTACACCAACATGGGTATCTCTAACTACTCCTATCAGAAGAATCGTTAGACGGGTGGTTGATCTCTTTGCATAGATAATGAAGTGAATGCAAAGAGAAGAGATTGAATAACTATTGAAAAGATTGAATGAGATGAAAAAAGCGACTGTTCTCCTCTTTTTACCTGCACTCATCGCCGGCATGATTGGTACACTCTCGTGCAACTCCTGTCAGTCGACCCGTAACATCACAATGACGGAACCATACCTGCGACAATCGCCCGACTTTAACGCCGACAGCGCCTATCGTTTTGTGGAACAACAGGTGGCGTTTGGGCCGAGGGTGCCAGGGACAGATGCCCACAGTGCTTGTGGTGATTTCCTTGTAGAAAAGTTGACGGTGTATGGTGCGCAGGTGGTGCAGCAATATGCCGACATCACCCATTACGACGGCAGCAATCGGCCGATACGGAATATCATTGGCAGTTATCTTCCTGAAAGGGAGAAACGGGTACTGCTCTTTGCGCATTGGGACTCGCGCCCTTTTGCCGATGAGGAGAGTGAGAAGGAGAGGCAGGGGAAACCTATTGCCGGTGCTGATGATGGCGCCAGCGGTGTGGGTGTGCTGTTGGAGATTGCCCGTCAGCTGCAGCTGCACCCAACGGAGGTGGGTGTGGACATCATCTTCTTTGATCTGGAGGACTGGGGACAACCCTCCTTCGATACGCACATGGTGGAGGGAGAGTGGTGGTGCCTCGGGTCACAGTACTGGGCTGAGCATCCACACAAAGAGGATTATAAGGCTGTTTATGGTATCTTACTCGACATGGTAGGCTCCGCCAATGCTACCTTCCTGAAGGAGGAGTACTCGCTGAAGTACGCGCCGGGTGTGGTGGAGAAAGTATGGAGTGCCGCTGCCAGGCTGGGATATGGTAACTATTTCCCTGCTCAGCGGGGAGGATACATCACCGACGATCATCTGCCGGTGAACATGCACCAGAGAGCACCCAGCATCAACATCATCAACCTGAAGAGGGATACCCCCACCGGATTTGGATCCCACTGGCATACATTAAATGATGACATCCGCAATATAGACCGTAACTCACTGAAAGCTTCCGGACAGACAGTAATGGAAGTGATATACCTGGAGAGATAAAAATTATGCAGACGATAGACGAAGTACAGCAGGAGATCATCGAAGAGTTCAGCCTCTATGACGACTGGATGGATAAATACGCCCTGATCATTGAACAGGGTAACGCTCTTCAGACGCTTGAAGAGAAGTACAAGACCCCGGAAAATAGCATTGTGGGCTGTCAGAGCAGGGTATGGCTACAGACTGACTACAGGGAGGGAAAACTCTGGTTCCAGGCCGAGAGCGATGCTATTATCGTGAAAGGATTACTTGCCCTGGTATTGCGCGTGTTCAACGGGCGCACACCCGATGAGATCATTGCCAATGATCTGCGGTTGATGAAAGAGATCGGTCTCACTGAACATCTCTCGCCAACGCGTTCCAACGGGCTGCTCTCAGTGATCAAACAGATCCGTTTCTATGCATTAGCCTACAAGACGAAAGAAGAAAAAGATCACCTCTCACCATCATCCGGCTAGGCTGGTATTGTAGGGAGGGGTGATTCGTTTCCGTTTTTACTCATCTCTACCGATCTGTTCCTTGCCGCATCGAGCACTCCTTCAAAATGCTTGCCTATCTCATGTGCACGGTAGTACTCCAGCCCTGCCTGGGTGGTGCCTCCCTTGCTGGTGATGTTTTTTATCAACTCCTCGATACTGTTATTCTTCTGGTTCTCCGCAAAATAGAGCGTTGTACCCTGGGTGAGTTCGAGCAGCAGCTCATCGAGCAGGGGACCGGGAAGGTTGAACTCCTGCATCTTCTCCTTGAAGATCTGAATGAACGAGAGGATAAAGGCGGGGCCGCTGCCGAAGACGGAGGTGAAGAGATCAAACCCATTCTCCTCCAGTTCCACCGCCTTACCCAGCTTGCCAAGGATGCCGTATATCTCCATCGCCTGACTGTTACCGGGCTGGTTGGTGGTGAAGGCGGTGACCGATTTGCGATAGGCCATCGCCAGGTTGGGCATGATGCGCACAATCAACTGCTCTCTTCCCAGATAGCGTTCAATATAGGCGATGCTCTTGCCCGCTACGGGTGAGACGATTGTCTTACTGTGCAGGTTGTAAACCTTCAGCTGATCGAGGATGCCGGGCAGATCCTGAGGTTTCACCACCAGCCAGAGCACATCGGCAAACGAGACCAGCTCACCTATGTTTTCATAAAATGGCAGGGGTACCTCTTTTTTGCCCCTGGCAAAATAGGCAAACTCCATCCCCTGCTCCTCTTTCAATCCCTGGTAGACCGCTTTGGCCAGGTTGCCAAAGCCGATAAATCCATGTTTCATCTATGCTTATTTTTGGGTTGATGCTTATGTGTGTGTCAGACTCCCTTCACGGGCTGTGGGCAGATCATTGCCTGAATCTCGTAAAAGGGATCCCGTTGCTCAGTGCGTTGATGATATAGTTGGCCCGCTGTCCGTTCACGATCCACATCTCCACGCCGTTTTTCATACAGATCTCGGCAGCATTCACTTTTGACGACATGCCACCGGTGCCTAGTGCTGACTCTTTTTCCTCAATAAAATCCTTGATACGCTCCAGGTCAGTGACGTCAGTGATCAACCGTGCATCGGCATGAAGATGGGGATTCTGGTCGAAGATGCCATCGATATCGGATACCAGAATCAGTAGGTCAGCCTCCGTGATCACTGCCACCAGCGCCGACAGCTTGTCGTTATCGCCCAGCAGTATCTCCTCGATGGAGACCGTGTCGTTCTCATTCACGATGGGGATATAATCGGCCTGCCAGAGTCGCTTGATGGTGTTGCGCGTGTTCTCGTTGGCCACACTGTTCTCAAAATCACGATAGGTGAGCAGTATCTGCGCAATATTCAGCCCGAAAGTGGTGAAGATGGTGTCGTAGAGCTCCATCAGCTTTGTCTGCCCTATGGCCGCCATTGCCTGCTTGGAGTCCACATTCCTGTGATAACCGTTGATCTCCACAAACTGACGTGCGGTGGCAATGGCTCCCGAGGAGACGATCACCACATCATAGGTCTTTTTCAGTTCCACGATCTGCCTTGCCAGACTTTCAATCACTGCAAAGGAGATGCGGTTGGTACCTGCCGTCAATGTGGAGGTACCTATCTTGATGATTAATTTTTTCTTCATTTGTACCATTAACCTAAAAAAAAATGAGTAAGCAGGTGTACGTTGTATTGTTTTGTAATGTGCTGTTCAGGCTATTCACGGATATGACCCTCCCCGTAGACAAACCATTTGTTGGTCACCAGCTCCTGCGCTCCCAGAGGACCGCGGAAATGAAGCTTCTGCGTGCTGATGGCTATCTCGGCACCCACGCCGTACTGACCACCATCGGTAAAGCGGGAGGAGGCGTTGTGATAGACGGCAGCGCAGTCGACCTGCTGCATGAACCGGTCGGCACTGCTCCGGCTGTTGGTGACAATCACCGCCGAGTGTCCTCCGGAGTAGCTGTTGATCAACCCGATTGCTTCGTTGATATCATCTGCCAGGGTGAGATAGAGCTTGGGTGCAAGGTACTCTTCACAGAGTGTGGCTGCATCCTCTTCAACGCGGATGGCATCAGAAAGGGTGGCAATCGCTCTGCTGCCCCACACCTCTATTCCGTTGTCAGTAAGCATGGTGATAAGGGCGGTGACCTTCTCCTGCAGATGGGGCCACTTTTGATTGATCACGATCTTGTCGATGGCATTACAGACGCTTATGCGCTGTTTTCCGTTGAGGATCAGCCGTGTGGCCATGTTGAAGTCGGCATCGCCCTCCACGTAGAGGAAATTGTTCCCCCGTCCGCTTACAATCACCGGTACGGAGGCGTTCTCCTGCACAAAACGGATCAATCGCTCGCCACCACGAGGAATGATCAGATCTACTTTCCTGCTGTTCTCGCTGATAAGCAGCTGTGTGTCCGCATGCGTGTAGTTCAAATACTCCACCCAACTTGTATCTGCTCCAATATCCGACAATGCCTGCTGCCACAAACGGGTGAGGAAGGTGTTGGTATGATAGGCCTCTTTGCCTCCTTTCAGCAGTATGCGGTTGCCCGCCTTGAAAGCGGTGGCGGCAGCCTCGATGGTGACATCGGGTCTCGATTCATAGATGATCAGTATGGTGCCGAAGGGCACGGTACGGTTGACGATGTGCAGCCCGTCCTCCCGGACGAACTCATAGCGTATCTTCCCTTCGGGATCGGCCTGCGCCGACACCTCCTCCAGCGAACGGATCATCCCTTCGATCTTTTTATCATCGACCTTCAGGCGATCCATCATGGCGTCATCCATGTCGGGAAAGGCACCTATGTCGTTGCTGTTTGCTTCAATGATCTCCAGCCTATGCTGCCTTATCAATTGAGAGAGTGCTGACAGCACACTGTTTTTTTGTTGATGCTCCATTATCCTGTGAAAAAGTAAATATTCATGCCCCAAAGGTAACAATTTATTCTTTATCTTCCGGTTTTTCTGTGCATATAGTAAAAGGTTGCCATGCCAGTAACAAGCTTTCCAACCGGATTATTATTTTCATCTGTTCCACCATCATCGCAAAGATAGTTTTTTGAACATAAGCGACAAAAAATGAAAGTTGAAAAATTAAACTCTTTGCGCTTAGGCATGTCCAACGGCCAATGAATAACAACAACACCACCAACAAACAATCTTTCAATGCACTTTTCCGCAATCTTCTCCCTTTTGTAAAACCTTACAAGAGAATGATCATAGGGACACTCCTGCTCACGCTTGTCGGCTCATTCGCCGCACA
>CAYUQE010000077.1:0-9718 GCA_964446805.1 uncultured Proteiniphilum sp.
GATTAAATAAAGCTTTTTATGTATAGTTTTGTATACTGACGCCATATACCTGATCGCCGAAATTATATAAACCGATATAAACACTGAAAACTATGTCAACAACAGCCAAATTGTATTCATACAGCTTACACAACACGAGGACCTATCTGTTTACCACGATATTCGTTGTGGGCAACCTCTTACTGCCACAAGTGGCCCATCTTGTACCACAGGGAGGATTTATCTTCCTGCCTATCTATTTCTTCACACTGATAGCCGCCTACAAGTATGGCATTCATGTGGGACTGCTCACCGCACTGCTCTCACCGTTGATGAACAGCCTGCTGTTCGGCATGCCACCCGTAGCGTTGTTGCCGGCCATCATCATTAAATCAGTCATACTGGCTATTGCCGCTGCCATGGCTGCACAATATTTTGGCAAGGTTTCTTTGTGGGGTATCTTGCTGTCAATTCTGGCTTATCAGGTGATCGGAACAGGTGTGGAGTGGGCCATGACTCAAAACTTCCTCGTAGCCATACAGGATTTCCGTATCGGCCTGCCCGGGATGCTTATCCAGCTGATGGGCGGATACTTTGTATTGAAAGCGCTGGCAAAGGTGTGAGGATGATTGAAGGTAAATCATTCACCGAGGTGCTGCAGCGTTTTCGCGAGATTGAATTCCGTGAGACGTTCGATATGATCGTAGCCGTTGCCAACGGAGGCATCATCCCTGCGGCAATCATCAATCAGCGGTTGAACATAGAATTCCATTTATTAAAGATAAACCTCCGCGATCCGAGCCAGAAGCCCAAGTACGACACCCCTCAACTGATCGAACCCATCGGGTTCACTTTCAGGGACAAAATCATTCTTCTGGTGGAGGACCGCATCAAGACAGGGGCGACTGTACAATTCGCCATCGATCTTTTACATAACGCCAGAGAGATAAAAACCTTTGCCGTGAACGGTAAGGCCGATTATTCACTCTACGACGAAACCTGTTTCAGATTTCCCTGGATAGTATGAATAAATATCTTTTCCTGTTGTCACTATTCCTTTGTTCTATGCTGCCGTTGATGGCAGATAAGGGGCAGCCTGCCGCCCTGAACGACACCATCCGTCTGGATGAAGTGATCATCACGGGCACCATGCCCAAGGTCAATCTGCGCTATCTGCCCATGAGCGTGTCGGTGATATCGGAAAGTGAGATTGAGGAGAGGAGAGAACCCTCTCTCCTACCCCTGCTTACCGAGGAGGTGCCGGGACTCTTCATCACCCAGCGGGGTGTCACGGGCTATGGTGTGGCTAACGGAGCTGCCGGCGGGATAAGCATACGTGGTATCGGCGGAGCACCCACCTCAGGTGTACTGGTGCTGATAGACGGTCACCCGCAATACATGGGACTGATGGGACATCCACTGGCCGACAGTTATCAGTCGGCGATGACCGAACGGGTGGAGGTGGTCAGAGGACCGGCATCCATGCTTTACGGATCGAATGCCATGGGAGGTGTGATCAATATCATCACCCGCCAACAACGACAGAATGGTCTTCACAATACGGCACAAGTGATGTATGGCAGTTACAACAGCTTCAGTGCCGAAGCTTCATCAGGTTGGAGACAAAACAGGCTTCATGCCCGTACGAACATCGGTTACAACCGCTCCGACGGACACCGAAGGAATATGGAGTTTGATCAGTGGAACGGTCATATCAGGCTGGGGTACGATCTATCCCGCAATTGGAGCAGTTTTGTTGATCTGAACTTGTCTAGCACTGACGCATCCAATCCCGGCACAATCGCTGCCCTCATCAACGACAATGATGCCGGAGTGACGCGGGGGATGACCTCGATGGCAATTGAGAATGTATCTGCAAAGAGCTCGGGTGCATTCAAGTTGTTCTACAATTTCGGTGTGCACAATATCAACGAGGGGTTTGCCGAAAATACACAGCCTAAACCATATCGCTTTCACTCGAATGATCAGATGATGGGTCTTTCACTCTATCAGTCCTACTCATTCTTCGAGGGAAACAAAACAACGGCCGGATTCGATTTCCATCGCTATGGGGGTGAAGCGGTCAACAGGTTTCCGGATGAAACGGAGGACACCGGACTTGTAGACATGCACCTGAACAACACTGCAGGATACCTGAACCTTCAACAGACCATCCTGAGAAACAGGGTGACAGTGAACGCAGGCATCAGATTGGATCATCACGAGATGAACGGAGCGGAATGGATACCACAGCTGGGAGTGAGCTACTCCCCTGCAGCTTCGACCGTGATCAAGGCGATTGTAAGCAAAGGGTTCCGTAACCCTACCATTCGCGAGATGTACATGTTTCCGCCACAAAATCCCGACCTGAAAGCGGAACGGCTGATGAACTACGAGATCTCGCTCCTACACTCACTGCCGGAGTACCGGCTAAGCTTCGGACTCAACCTCTTTTACATCAAGGGAGACAATATGATACAGGTTGCTTTCCCGGAAGGGAAACCACTCAATATCAACTCGGGTGAAGTAGAGAACAAAGGGCTGGAGATAACCACCACCTGGCATGCAACACGTAATCTGCGATTCTCTGGCAACTACAGCTGGTTGGAGATGACATATCCCATCGTCGCAGCACCAGCGCATAAGCTACATGTGAGCGGACATTATTCAAAAGGCCGCTGGGGCGTCTCTTCGGGAGTACAATATATCGGCAACCTCTACACCACGCTTACACCCGAGACTTTGCAGGAGAGCTTCCTGCTCTGGAACGCACGCCTGCAGTTCAGAGCAAAGGAGTGGCTTACCCTTTTTCTTAAAGGAGAGAACCTCTCTGGTGAAGTGTATGAAATCAATGCCGGCTACCCCATGCCTGGGATCACTCTCTTTGGGGGTATACGGTTAAATTTTTAAGCGAGTCACAGCAGGCAGCCATTTGAAAAACTATATAAGAAAACAGAGCGTAGAATCAACATAACAAAAATAGAAAAATTATGGACAGACGAAATTTCTTACGCGCGGTGGCACTCACGGGAGCAGCAATCACATCCATGAAAGAAGCGGATGCGATGAGCCTGCTCACACAATCGTTTGAAACCGCCAATGCTGCTAGTTATGATCTTGTAGCCGTGATGGGTGGTGAACCAGAAGCGATGTTTCGCAAGGCGATCGTCGAGATGGGAGGAATGAAAAAATTCATCAGCAAAGGCGATAAAGTGTGCGTGAAGCCCAACATCGGGTGGGATCAGCCCGTGGAGATGGCGGCCAATACCAATCCCAAGCTGATTACCGAGATTGTGAAACAGTGTTTCGACGCTGGTGCTTCGGAGGTGACTGTCTTCGATCACACCTGTGACGACTGGCGTAAATCGTACAGCAACAGCGGCATCGAGGAGGCAGCGAAAAAGGCCGGTGCCAAAGTGGTACCAGCCCATCAGGAGTCTTATTACAAGACGGTTTCACTCCCTCAGGGTAAAAGCCTGAAAAGTGCTAAAATACATCAGGCCATTGTGGACAGCGACAAATGGATCAACGTGCCTGTATTGAAGAATCATGGGGGTGCACAGCTGACCATCTCAATGAAGAACTACATGGGGATTGTGTGGGACAGAGGTTATTTTCATGCCAACGACCTGCAGCAATGCATTGCCGATGTATGCACCTACGCCAAACGCCCGGTGTTGAACGTGGTAGATGCCTACCGGTTAATGAAGACCAGTGGGCCCAGAGGTAAGTCACTCTCCGACGTGGTGCTCTCCAAAGGTCTTTTTGTTTCTCAGGATATCATTGCAGCCGACACGGCCGCAGCCAATTTCTTCAACCAGGCGCGGGAGATGCCACTCGAGAAGGTATCGCACATTGCAAAGGGGCAGGAACTGGGAGTAGGGTCAATGAACCTTGACAAACTGAATATCAAAAGAGTACGCATGTAATACGTGACATCATATTCCCAATTATCATTGCAATAATCCGGCAAAAACCACCGGATTATCGCAATGATTTCGAACCGATTCAGGCGATTGATTCGTTTGCAGGAAAGGGAGGGAACATACAATCTCTCCCGTCCAGATGCTCAGCCAATTAACAAAACTACAAATTGAAAGCAAGCAACATGTTAAAAAAGACTCGAGTAGTGCTCTCAGTGATCCTCTTCTCTCTCATCACACTCTATTTTCTTGACTTCAGGGATCTTCTCCCGTGGGAGTTTCATTTCCTGGCTGAGTTACAATTGATCCCCGCACTACTGGCCCTCAACATCTTTATCCTGCTCTTCCTGCTGATGTTCACACTTCTCTTCGGCAGAGTTTACTGCTCCTCACTCTGTCCCATGGGTATTTATCAGGATACGATAGCGTGGCTTTCAAAAAAAATCATCAAAAGGAAAAAATACAACTACAGCAGGGCTAGAACAGTAATGCGCTGGAGTGTGCTGGCTGCAACTGTGGTCGCTTTCATCTTCGGCTTCACCTTTCTGGTAGGTTTGCTCGATCCTTATGGAGCCTATGGGAGAATGGTTACACATCTTTTCCGCCCTGCCTATATGGCGGGTAACAATCTGCTGGAGACCATCTTCACTGCATTCGACAACTATACCTTCTACAAAGTAAGCATCTATTCACTGGGTATTTTTTCAACAGTGACCGCGCTTGTCACACTTCTGGTAATTGGCTATCTGGCATGGAAAAACGGAAGAACCTGGTGCAACACCATCTGCCCCGTGGGTACCACACTCGGATTCTTGAGTAGATTTTCGCTTTTTAAAATTCAGTTTGTGGATGAAAACTGCAACAGTTGCGGATTGTGCAGCATGAGGTGTAAATCCTCCTGCATCGATGCGAAGAACAGGCAGATCGACTACAGCCGTTGCGTCACCTGCTTCAACTGCATTGAGAGCTGTAAGCGCGATGCCATGCATTTCACATTGATAAAAATGAAAAAAACGAAAACCGCTGATGCACTGCCAGCATATACCTATCTGAAGGAAGACAAACCGGTTGACGAATCGAAACGACGTTTCCTCTCCGCTTCTATCGTCACCGGATTGGCAGCGGGGAATCTCTTAGCACAAGAGGTCACCCACGGACTCAACCTGAAAAGAGAACTCAAGAGACAGGTACCCATCGCCCCTCCGGGAGTGCCTTCATTTGATCATCTACGGGAAAAATGTATCTCTTGTCATCTCTGCGTAAGTAAATGCCCGTCGCACGTGATCAAACCTGCATTTCTGGAATATGGGCTAGGTGGAATGATGCAACCGAAACTCTATTTCGATAAGGGGTTCTGCAACTACGACTGTACCCTCTGCGGAGAGGTGTGCCCCACAGGTGCCATTCTGCCCCTTACCAAGGAAGAGAAAAACCATACCCAGATGGGACAGGTGCAATTTATCATCGAGAACTGCATTGTCTATTACGATGAAACGAGTTGCGGAGCTTGCTCCGAGCACTGCCCCACGCAAGCGGTACATATGGTTCCCTACAAGGATTCGCTGACCATCCCTGAGATCAATCAGGAGATATGTGTGGGTTGTGGTGGTTGTGAGTATGTATGTCCCGCCATTCCTTTCAAGGCTATTTATGTGGAGGGTCTGGCATCGCAGAACGTCATTGTGCTGGAACAGGAAGAGGTGGAGGAAACAGTGATTGAAGATTTCGGTTTTTGAAATCTTCAATCACTGTTCCTGTATTAACTCTCTGTCCTCACCTTCCTTATATCGGCAAACTCCGGATAGTGGTCACGAATATGCGCACGGACCACTGTCAGCGATTCAGAATATTTATTGTAGATTGTCTTGTTACTCACCGACAAAGCCCGTGAAGTCTCCTCCACAGTCCAGTTATTGATTCTCATCCAGAATGTATTGCGGATAATTGGAGATTGATTCTTTAATGCTTCTTGAATGATCCCCAATAGCTCTTTTTCATTCAACTCCTCCGTAATATTATCATAATCTAACTGATCACGCTCAACTTTTTCAGAATTGAATTCCTGTAGTAGACCGGTTAAAGTTTTCCTGTATAAATCCAGAACCCTAAATTTCATATGTTGAAGCATATATGCCTGCACGGAGCCCTTATCGTTGCATTTTAAAAAACCAGGATCTTCCCACACTCTTAACCAAAATTCCTGAATCAGGTCATCGGTTAGTACCTCATCATTTAATTCACGAAAGACAAACCGGTAGATCATTTTGATATAGCGGTAGTAGAATGTATCGAATGCCTTTACATCCTTCTCGGAAATTAGCAATAACAGTTTACTGTCTTTTATTTTCATCCGTTCAATCTTCTTCGCGGGTAAAGATACAATTTAATGTCAAAATCAAAACTAATTGATGGTTAATTTTTTATGACGAAAATACGACAAAAATGTTACCATCAATACATTCCTCATTCTTAGATATTTATATAAAACATCCTCTTTATTTGTTTTTTTAACTTAATTTTTATGGAAAAGCAGATCAATTCGAACGTAATATGAACATGTGGGTAGAATCGGATAAATTAATTTAAGAACAAACAACGATAATGAGAAATGATAGCAAGCTTATAAAATACATACTTCGAAAGATGGAAGATGGTAAACTTACCGTGAAGGAGGAAAATTTGATTAAGCTGTTGAAATTATCCCATCAAAAAGATCCGTCCAAAAGATTAACCCGCAAAAAACTCGACCAGGCAGCCAGCAGAAACAGACTAGCCATCTTACAAAAGAGTGAAGGACTAGAA
Source organism: uncultured Proteiniphilum sp. (assembly GCA_964446805.1). Classification (GTDB taxonomy): domain Bacteria; phylum Bacteroidota; class Bacteroidia; order Bacteroidales; family Dysgonomonadaceae; genus Proteiniphilum. Next base: position 6,705 of record CAYUQE010000077.1, read on the forward strand.
GTTCATCATAGGAGAAGGCATATACATCACCCATTAGTTTATGGTGCGGCTGCTTCCGTTGCCATATTGATTCTCATATTTTCCATCTATATTTCCAAAGACTTAGCGAGGAATAATGACCACTTAGATTATGCAACAGATCAGCGTTTGGAGCATCTTTTTACCACGGGAGATAAGATTAAGCGTATAATTTTAATGGATGGATCAACAGTTTATCTGAACAGAGAGTCCACTATCTCACTGAGAAAAGGAAAATTCAATGCTTTTATTCGTGAAGTTTGGCTGGATGAAGGTGAGGCCTTTTTCATTGTTACCAAAGATGCAAACCGCCCTTTCATTGTACACTCTCCAAACGGAGTGAGTACACATGTATTGGGGACCTCCTTTAATATTAAATCCTACAATAATCTTCCAGATCAGGTGATTTCTGTCAATACCGGAAAGGTACAGGTCTTCAATGAACATCAACAGGAGATAATCCTGGAGCCAAACTATAAAGTATCCATTTCATCTCAGAACGGAAGTTTCACATCCGGTAAAACAGATGCACAGTCAGTGGCAGAATGGAGAACAGGTAAGATCGTTTTTGAGAATGCATCGTTAGCAGAAATTTCTTTTCGTTTAAACCAATATTTTAATGTAGATCTTATTTACGATGAGATGAAATTCAGCGAGGATTTGATTTACACACAATTCACTCCGGATATGCCTTTAGAGGAAGTACTCACTATCTTAGGGAGACTTGTCAACGCCACTTTTCACAAAGAGGGACAGAAGGTCTATCTGAATAAAAATTAGAAATCATCAGAAAAGGGATAGTCATTTTTAAACTATAAATACTTATATACCAGATTGATATAAATAATTTTAATCATATGAAAATAATAACGAAGACGCTATTGACAAATATTTTAATGCTTGTTATCTTTCTTTGGATGGGAGGAGGTATTGCAAAGGCAGATATTCAGTTTTCAGGAGTTATCCCTGCCGAATCGATGATCGACCGTATGGAGCGATTGAACGAATTGGGTAAACTGAATGGTCAGAAAGTTTCTTATAATGTACGGGAGCTAGAAGGTAAACATGTTCCCTCTTTGGAAGTGAAAACCAACAATATGGAAGAGTGGTTGCATAAATCACTTGTCAATTCAGAATTCACTTATGAAAAAAGAGCGCACAATCATTATCTGGTTGTTCGCGATCACAATATTGAGGTTGAAACAATCAACGAAACACAACAACTGTCGGTTGTGACGGGCCGTGTTACCGACAATCAGTTTGAACCGTTAATAGGAGTGAATATCGTGGAAAAAGGAACTACCAATGGTACGGTCACCGATATTGATGGTCGATTCTCACTTACTACTTCAACCAATTCCATCCTGATATTCTCTTATATCGGTTTTGAAAATCTTGAAGTACCACGAAACAATCGTTCCTCAATTGATGTGGTACTCAGGGAAGACAGTGAATTACTGGAAGAAGTGATAGTAGTTGGCTACGGCACACAAAAAGTGATCAACCTCACAGGAGCCGTAGGTGTAATCACTTCAGAGGATATTGTAAAAAGGCCGATCACGAATGTATCTACCGGTCTTCAGGGGTTGGTGCCGGGGATGACCGTTACCGCCAGTGCCAATGGTGGTTTACCCGGCCAGTCAAATGCTACCATACAAATACGAGGTATCGGTTCACGTAGTAATAACAGTCCTTTGATTTTGATCGACGGGGCGGAAGGTGACATGAACATTATCAACCCCAACGACATTGAAAGTATCTCGGTACTCAAAGATGCTGCTTCCGCGGCCATTTATGGCAACCGAGCCGCCAACGGGGTAATACTCATCACCACAAAAAGTGTAAAGGGAAAAGACCGTGCTCCACGTATCAATATAGACACTTACTATGGTAGCCAGCAACCCACCAGAATGCCCAAGATGGCAGACAGTCCCACCTTTATGCGATGGGAGAATGAGGCACAGGCAAATATAGGCGGTATTCAGAATTATAGTGAGGAAGATATACAGAAAGCCATCAATGGCACAGATCCCAATTATTTTGCCAACACCGACTGGATCGCAGCAACCTTCCTTGATTCAGCCCCCCAGTATAGTCTCAATGCCAGTATTGATGGCAAGGCAAGCAATATGGGTTATCTTCTTTCCTATGGATTCCTTGATCAGGACGGACTCACTATAGGACAATCCACTAGTGCTATTCGCAATAATGTACGATTAAAGTTGAACACGCAGGTAGCAGAATTATTTGATATCACGGCCAACATGAGCTATATTGATCGTAAGTTTAAAGCACCAAATAACGGGTTTGATGCAGCTAGCGGCTCGCTTTACAATGCAATGCGTACACGTCCGTTGGTACCTGTACGTTTTACCGATGGTAAGTGGGGCTATGGTGGTGGACAAAGTAATCAGGTCGCCTATCTGACAGATGGGGGATCACAGGATTTTTCTTCACAGGAGTTTACGGGCAATTTTTCAGTGAAAATAGATCTGCTGGAAGGTTGGACTGCTTCGGCCAACTACATCACCCGTCAATCCAACAGTTTTAGGAATGTACTCTCCAAGACAATCAACTTCTACTATCCCGAGACCACAACACTCTGGTACACCACCAACACGCCCAATTCTATTGAGAACAGAGATTATCGGACACTGAGCCAGAACCTTTTCGCACAAACGGACTATGAGGCAAGATGGGGCGAGCACAACTTCAAGGCAATGGCTGGTTATCAGCAGGAGTGGCAGCGTGCTGATTACTTCGAGGCAAGCAGAAAAAACCTGATCACAGAAAAGGATCCCATCCTTGATTTCGGGGCACCTGATACACAGGCAAACAGCTCCACCGCCAATCATTGGTCTATGCGATCAGGATTCGGAAGAATCAACTACAATTTCAATGAACGTTATCTCTTCGAAGCAAACCTGCGATATGACCTCACCTCCCGATTTATCAAACAAAACAGAGGTGAATGGTTTCCCTCTTTTTCTGCGGGG